>NZ_PQDH01000003.1:0-360397 GCF_002964605.1 Vallitalea okinawensis | reverse complement strand
ATAGCAGCTGTTGAAGAATCTATTCAAGTTGCAGCCTTGAATTGTGAAAACAATGGTACTCTGATAGACTTCTCTCTTATACCAAACCCTGATAAGAAAATATGGGATGCTATTTGCGATTAATTCTAATATCCAATATAAACCCCGAGCTAATTAATATAGCTCGGGGTTACTTATTATGGTGATTGGAGTCTTTGGCTTTATTGAATATTATATTAAGATACCAGCAACAGTTGCTGTCATGAAGGCAGCCAGAGATCCGCCTATTAAGGATCTGATGCCTAGTTTAGCAATATCAGATCTTCTCTCAGGAGCTAAGGAACCGATTCCACCTACCTGAATACCAATAGAACTGAAATTAGCAAAACCACATAAAGCATAGGTTAAAATAGTAATTGTTCTTGGTTCTAAAGCATTATTCTTAATGAGCTCACCTAAACTTGCGTAGGCAAAAAATTCGTTAATAACAACTTTTTGGCCTAATAAGTTTCCAGCTTCTACAGCATCGCCAAGAGGGACACCCATGACATAAGCTAATGGTGAAAATAAACGACCAAGAATCCATTCAAGACTTAAAAAGTCCATACCAATTAGAGTACCTACCCAGCCTATAAGGGCATTAACTAAGGCAACAATGGCAATGAAAGATAATAACATAGCACCAACGTTAAGAGCAAGTTTTAAACCTTCACTTGTTCCTCTTGCAGCAGCATCGATAACATTAGCATCTAGTTCATCCATCTTAATATTTACTTTTCCTTTTGTAACAGGAGTTTCTACTTCGGGTACCATAATCTTTGAAATGATTAAACTTGCAGGCGCTGACATAATACTCGCGGCTATTAAGTGTCCAGCTTCAACACCCATTGTCACATAACCAGCCATAACACCACCAGCTACTGTAGCCATTCCACCTGTCATAACAGTTAATAGTTCTGATTTTGTCATAGATTTGATAAAAGGTTTTATAACAAGTGGAGCTTCCGTTTGACCAACAAAAATATTTGCAGCAGCTGATAATGATTCAGCACCACTAGTACCTAATAATTTTGACATAACCTTGGCTAAAACAACTATAATTTTTTCCATAATACCTAGATGGTATAAGACAGCCATAAGTGCTGAGAAAAATATGATAGTCGGTAAAATTTGCAATGCAAATATGAACCCAAAACTTTCTGTGTTCAATAAATCACCAAATAAAAAGGCAGTACCTTCTTTTGTGAAGTTCAGAAGTTGAGTTACTAAGTCATTCAATACTTCGAAGGCTGCTTGTCCTGGTTGCCATTTTAAAATCAAGAGGCCGAAAACAATTTGCATGGCTACACCAGTGATAACTAATTTCCAATTGATTTTTTTCTTGTTATCTGATATTAAATAAGCAATTAAGATCATTACTAATAGTCCAAATAAACTTATAATTTTCTCCATGATGTCATCCCTTTCTAGTCAATCATATGTATAAGCCTTTCCTCATACACACACTCGTACTATTTTAGTAGATGCAATTTAAAAAATCAATTGGAAATATATTGGTTAATCTATTTTTTCGTTCTCAATCTTTTGAAATTCATTAAGCTGTAATTCGAAGGGAATGTCTCTATCACTGTAGGAAAGTATACCTTTTATCGTGTAACTAATTATCTTGTCATCCTTTTGAATACCATAAATTTCTGTTATTGTAACATCTTTATATTGTCCATATACGGATAACTGCTCCGTTCTGCTGTCAACAAATGCTGATAACATTTCCTCAGTAACATTTTTTTTATTATCTTCGCTGATTAATTCTAACAAAGTATCACAATCACCATTATCATTACTTGTATAGTATATTTCTGCTACATTAATGAGAGATTGATAAGTTATTTCACTAAATTCCTCGATATGCTTAATGTTCTTTCCAACACCTTGATCTTGAGGATCATACAGTTGATCATAATCTTCTATGATAAATTCTTTAGCAAATTCTATAACAGTATCTTTATTGTTGACTTCATCATCAATAGACTGTATAAGTTCAAGGTGTGGGATAACACCTGTAACGATTTCCTTACCATTTGGGCGTGTTAAGAATTTGGATGATACACAATAATTAAGATCAGTATAAGGTAAATTAGAAAAATAAATATTTCCAAATTGGGAGGCTAAGCCACCTGTTTCTTCACCTATAAGGATACCTAGATTATAATCTTTTATGGTTGATGCAAACATACTAGATGCAGAGAAACTTCTTCGATTAGTAAGCACACATACATGACCATTAAATCGATTACTTATGTCAGGCAAATAAGTAAAACTTCCTTCTTTGACAATGATGTCTCCAATATCACCATATCGCATATTCACTTGTTCAGAGACTTTTATATCTATTCTACTAACCTGTGAGAATGGTTGATCGTAGATATAGGATATTAATAAATTACCTAGGCGATCAGTACCTCCTGGATTATCCCTAATATCGATAATAAGATTTGTTATCTGATTATCTTTGATGACTTGAAACATTTCCTCGAGTAAAAGCTGAAAGGAAGCATAATCCCTAAATCTGTTAATATCCAAATAACATGTGTTATTTTCTAAAATTTTAAAAGTGTGCATATTATCCAAGTCTAATAGTTGATCAAAATAGGCTTTAACGATATCCTTTGAAACACCTTCAACATTCTCTGTTAAAGTGAAATTATTATAAGTATAGGTGATTTCATAATCATCGCCCATGCCATAAACTAAATTTAAAAGGTTATAGAACTCTTCTTCAAGATAAACTTCTTTATATGCATCTCTCATCCCTGGCATGTAATCCATTAAAGTATTAAGGATATCTGTGGTCTTAATACCGTTAATGGATACAATATTTGAGCCCGTTGGAATATTGATATTTTCATTAAGAACTTCTATGGTAGTCATTTGGTTATCTCTAACTTCAATAACTAATGGAAATTGCTTATTGTTAATAGAGGCTAAGTAAGAATCTGTTAAACCGATGGCAGTATGACCGTCATGAAGTAGATTAATCAAAGGTGCGACAGTTTTATAGAATTCAATTCCACTCATTGGCTGGTCTATTTTAGACTGAACAACATTGAGTTCACGATAAAACATATCTTTTCCTATGTATGCATATGGATTAGGATGAACTTCTTCGATTGTATGAACTAAAAATTTTAGATCATCGTGTAACTGACTCACAGGAAATTGTTCATTCAATTCAGCAGCTGTCGATATACTGGTTGTGGTGGTGCAGAAAATAAATGTTAATACAGATAAAAATAAAGTTAACGTTCTCATTCAAATATCCTCCATGTGTATAATTATTTACCCTCATTATAATTTCAAAGCATAAGAGTTTTCCATCGCTTTAGGTTACATTTTACAAAAGTATGTGACAATTTTGTAACCTATAAAAGAACCCCTATATAAGAAGTTCTTTCGCATTGTTAAAACCATATTGCTTAATGAGGTCGTCATTTAATAAAGAGTCCAAATGCATACAATAAACTTGCTTTCGTTTATCAGATGGAATGATTTCAGCTAACTTACCGATATATAGATGAGCTGTTTCACCGCTCTTATAACCTGTAACATCTTGATAAAGTATTTGAATATTACTTTTCAGGAATGCCTCTATTATACTAGGAGGGATGCTATTACTATCACCACTATAATAAATGGATTGTTGCTGATAAGAAAGTAGATAACCACAACATAAGCCAATGTTGTTGCTGTGTTTTGTTTGATAAGGGGTAAGATTTAAATCACTAAAGTCACTATTGATATTGTAAGGTGACGATAGGGGGATGCTCCTTGCGTCGCAGACATGTTGATTAACACCGGTTATTTGAAAAAATTCTGGAATTTTAATTGTTTCAGGGTAAATGATAACTGGACGGAGCTTTAGTATATACCAACAATAAAAGATCAAGTCAGGAAGAGAACCTACATGATCTGTATGCATATGTGTTATAAGAATATAAATCTTTTTTACACCTGATAATAGATTATTTTTAACTATTTGAGAAAATACAGAGCTACCGCAGTCTATTAGCAAAAAAGAACTACCTTTTCTCATATAAGCACTAGTATTACCTAAAAGTGGATTTAAACAAGAGCCAACACCTAAAAATTTAAGCATGAAAGGACACCCCAAAGTAAATTCTATTATGACTTAGTTTATAGAATATGCGATTTCTATAATTGCTATACCATGTATAGATATCACTTGATTATTGTAAATTCAAGCTATATAATGGAAGTTAGGTGAAATGGTACCATTCATTTGTAATCAGAAGAAGTCTTGGGAGGTGATTAAAGTAGCATCAAGAATCATACATTTAGTTATTTCTAAGAAGGTAAGTCAAAATTTTGATTTCGATGCCCTAAAATTCAGTGTTGGTAACTTGCTTCCAGATTGTCATGAAAGAAATAATGAGGCTAAATATATGTCTCATTTTCGTATTAGAAATAGTCAATTTAATAGTAAGAGATTACTGGATTATAAAGAGTTTGCTAATAAATATTCAAATTACATAAAAGATGAAGTATATCTAGGATATTTCTCACATTTGATTTCAGATGAAATATGGTTAAAAGGTATTTATTCAAAATACATGCTTGATGAGAACTATTGTATTAAAGAAGAGAATAGAGGTACCTATTATAAAGATTATGGAAGATTGAATAGTTATTTAATACATAAGTTCCAGCTTAAAAATGATATAAAGCAAATAGATCCAGTAACTATTAATGAAATTGATCATAGCAAGATAAGTGATCTGTTAATAGGTCTAGATAGTGATTTTGATAAAAATGAATCGACTACTTGTGAGCTTAAGTTATTTAGTGAAAGTGACATACTGAACTACATTGAAGAAGCTGCAGATTGCGTTACTGATAAGATAAAAAAAGTATTGTAAGGAAGTAAGAAGAAATTATTAGTAAGTTATCTAAATCATTGTAACTGTTAATAGATACATGCTACGAATAGGTAACAATATTGAGTGATAGAAACACAGTACCGGTTGGTAGTTCGGTCCTATCGATAAGATAGCAGTAACCTTCCCTCCTCGGGTCGTCCATTCCTCAATAATTATTAATTAACCATCTCCTTTGAAAAACCTTTTTGGATAGGTATTTTTGAAAGAAAAGATGGAACTAATTATGAGGTCGCTCGAATGGTTTTTGGTTCAGAGCCAAAAGATTATGAAGTCTATGATTTCATTTTAAAGCATTATCACCAATTAAAATACTCTCTACAGATACCAATAGAAGAGGTAGTTGAAAAGAAAATTAATCCTAAAAGATTACAAAGAACCATTAACAAAGAAGTAGGGAATAGGGGAATAGGCACAAAAGCTCAACAAACTATCAGTTTACAAAGAGAAGCCTCGAAATTAAAGAAAAGAAAGCTTAGAAAAGATTATAAAGAAGTAGTTAAAAAAAGAAAGTTTGAATTAAAGCTGCAGAAGAAAAAGAAAAAACATAAAGGTCACTGATAATTGCTTTAAAAGGTAAATGAGAAAGTGACCAATTAGAAAGGTTCGGGTTCATTAAGAATGAGGGGAAAAAAGAAATTAATTATTTTTCTGTCATCAGTTCTAATAATTGCAATTTTAGTCTTATTATTTATTACATTAGCTATGGATAGAGGTTATGGTATCAATCAAAGAGAGGCTGTTTATTTGAACCATCTTGAAGAGGATATAAGCTCCTTATCAAAACAGGAACAGTTTATCATTGATTTTGACTTTTTATACAAAGAGTTAAAAGAGAATTATATACTCTTCGATTATAAGCAAGAGGCATTAGAGCTAAACTTAGAAGATGAATATCAAAAGTATAAAGAACAAGTAGTCAATGCCGTAAATGATCGACAGTTTTATAGGATATGTCTTCAATTTATAGGTCTTTTTAAAGATGGACATATGAACTTTAATACCTCTAACTACGATACCAGATACGCTATTAGAAGTAAAATTAATACAGATTACACGCAGCTTTTTGATTATAAAGTTATTGAAGGTCGACCAATCATTATAGCTGCTCAAAAGAGTTTTGATATAGTTGGTTGGGAAATAATTTCTTTGAATGGAATTCCCTTTACTGAGGTTGAAAGTAATATAAAAAAAGTTATGAATCCACAGAGTCAAATCAATGGCGAAATTCTTTCATACTTTTCACTGTTCTATGAGACAATTCCAGATCAAGTGGATATACTTCTTAAGAATAAAGAAGGAGCTCAGAAAACAGTAACTATTGACTTCCAAAAGAAATACACCATCGATAAGGAAAAGGGTAGCGAGAATATTAATTTTGGCTATTATCATGAAAATGATTTACCTAGCTATAATATACTTGATAAGAACATTGGCTATATCCTTATACCTTCTTTTGCTACTAGTCCTAAAGACATAATTAGGCAATTTGAAAAAATAGTCTTGAAGTTAGAAGAAGCGGATGTTAATGGTGTTATCATAGATCTAAGATATAATGGTGGAGGAAATGAGTCATTTAGAGATATTCTTGGGTATTTAACGGATAATGAAATCGATATATGTAATTTTAGATATAAGAAAACTGAGAGGTTTATGGATATTTATTATTTTAGAACGATAGCAGAATCTCAAAGACATACTAAGAGTAGAGATGCTGAAGAGGGCTATAGTCCATGGTGGACTTGGAGAATTCTGCCTAATGACAACCAATATCTCAATACATTGCCAGTAGTTATACTGTCCAATGAGTATACTTATAGCTCTTCAGATAGCTTTATAAGTGCCTGTTTGGAATATGATTTAGGGACTGTGATATCAAATAGGGTTGTGTTATCAGGAGGAGGTCTTCCTACAACAGTATCATTACCGAGTAAGAATTATCAAGTTAGCTATGGAATGTGGGAAGGTTGGTCCAGCGATTTTTCTTACCAAACGGAGGGAAAAGTGATGGAGCCTGATTTATTGGCTTTTCAATCTCTAGATGACTATTATAAGGATATTGATACCTTTGTTGAAAAGGCATTAGAGATTCTAAAGTAACAATTATAATGGAGGGGTTGTATTGGATACTAAGGCTATTTCAATTAGACCATATGAAAAAAGTGATGCTATAAAAGTATCCCATATAATAAGAGATAATCTCATAAAAGTAAATAGTAAAGACTACCCAGAGACGGTTATTAATTATATGACTAAGTTGTATACACCTGAATACGTAACTTTGCTGTCAGAAGATAGAGATATGTATGTTGCTTATGAAGAGAATGTTGTAGTAGGCACGGTTAGTTTAGAAGGGGATACCCTATATGCCTTATTTGTTGACGTAAAATATCATGGGCGAGGTGTTGGAAGAAAGCTACTGGAGTTTATTGAAAACATTGCTAGCAGTAATGGCATTAAAACTGTCCAATTACCTGCAAGCTTAACAGCCTATCAGTTTTATCAGAAATATGGTTATATACCTGTACAAGAGATTGAATCAGAGGAGTTTGGTAAAGCGTGTATAATGAAAAAAGATCTTTAAGCTTTTGATTTAGGTCAATTAAAGAGGTGAGCGTTATGTCTGAAATTTTTCGATTGCGTTCTTTTACTAAGAATAATAGAGGCGGTAACCCGGCAGGCGTTGTTTTAAATGCAGATCACTTAAATGATGATGCTATGCGTAAAATTGCTTCAGAAGTTGGTTATTCCGAGACAGCTTTCGTCATGGACTCAAATAAAGCAGACTTTAGAGTGAGATTTTTTACCCCTGTTGAAGAGGTAGACCTTTGTGGGCATGCTACCATAGCAACCTTTAGTCTACTAAGAGAACGAGGAATCATTGGTCAAGGATGTTATCAACAAGAAACAAAGGCAGGAATATTGAAAATAGTCATTGATGAGCACCACTTGGTCTATATGGAACAAAAGAAGCCACAGTTTCTTGAAACACTTAATAAGAATGAGTTATTGAGTTGCTTTGACTTGAATGATGAGTTAATCGATAATGATTTACCTATACAAGTAGTATCCACAGGAATAAGGGATATATTTTTGCCCATTAGAGATTTACATCTTCTTACGAACATGCAACCTCATTATAATAATATTAGTCAATTGAGCAGACAATATAATGTTACTGGAATACATGCTTTTACTTTAGAAACTAAAGAAGAAGCAAGTGCACATTGTAGAAATTTTGCACCACTGTATGGTATTGATGAGGAATCTGCAACGGGTACATCTAACGGTGCACTCGCCTGCTATCTAAGTAAGTACAAAGATAAGTTTCTTGTAAAAGATTACGTATTTGAACAAGGCTATAGTATGGGTCAACCTTCAGAAATAAGGGTAAGACTTAAATTACATGAAGATAATATTTCTGAAGTTGTTGTAGGTGGTTGCGCATCGATCTTATGATATAATAGAAGTTAGTATTTTATTAAATATTTAATTAAAGGTGGTTATTGAGATGGGTAATAGCGCATTAGTAATAATTGATGTACAAGTTGGGATATTTAATATTGCCAATTATCCGATTTATAATGAAAAAGAATTATTAGAAAACATTAAAAAACTTATCATGGAAGCTCGTGAAAAGGAAATTCCAATTATATATGTACAACATCATCATGATGAAGGTGGTATTCTACAGTATGGTTCTGAGGTTTGGCAAGTACATCAAGATATTAAACCCAAGGAAGGCGATATTATTGTTCATAAAAATAAACCAGATTCCTTCCAAGATACTACACTGAAAGACGAGCTGGAGCAGAGAAATATAAGTCATTTAATAATGACTGGACTTCAAACAGAATATTGTGTTGATACAACATGTAGACGTGCCTTTTCATTAGGCTATGATGTTAGTTTAGTTAAGGATGGTCACAGTACTATAGATAGTACATTAAAAGCGTCTCAAATCATTGAACATCATAATAAAGTTCTTGGTGACTGGTTTGCAGATGTTAAGTTAACAGAGGAAATAAAATTTTAGTCAAAGTATAAACATTATTAGGAGGCAACGACATGGACAAAGAGCATCAATCAGTACAGAAAATGTGGAGAGCATATCTTGATGCAATTAATGATGATAAATTCAATAGAGAGTATGAAGCATGGCATTTCTGCAATGATGAAGAGAGTGCAAATCATCTAGCTGAGTTAGTTAAATCAGGAGTTAAAATTGCTACATCATCGTTACACTATTGGTATAGTATGGAAGACGAAGAAATACCACAAATAGGTGACCTGAGTATTATAACCAATTGGGATGGCGAGGCTCAGTGTATTATTGAAACAGTAAATGTAAATATTGTACCTTTTAAAGAAGTACCAGAAGCCTTTGCTTATAAAGAAGGTGAAGGAGATAGAAGTCTAAATTATTGGAGAAAGGTACATAATCAATTCTTTGAAGAGGAACTTAAAGAAGTGAAGAGGGCTTTCTCAGAAGATATGCTAGTAGTATGTGAGGAATTTAGAGTAGTGTATGGAGGGGTAAAGTGAAAATACTCATGTATTTAGCTCAAGGAGTAGAATTAATAGAAATGAGTGCTTTTGTCGACGTTATTGGTTGGCATAAGCACTATTTAAAAGGTGATATCAATGTAATCACTTGCGGTAGAGCCAAAGAAGTACTTACTACATTTAATATTCCGCTAAAAGTAGACAGATTGCTAAATGATATAGACGTTAGGGAATATGAGGCATTAGCTGTACCAGGCGGTTTTGGTGATTATGGTTTTTACAAAGATGCTTATCAGGAAGATGTACTCCAATTAATAAGGGAATTTAATGCCCAAGGAAAAATAATAGCTTCTATATGCGTAGGAGCTCTACCTTTAGGTAAAAGTGGTATACTTAATAATAGAAGTGCTACAACATATCACCTTATGGGTGGTAGAAGGCAGAAAGAATTAATGCAATATAATGTAACAGTAATCAATGAACCAGTTGTAGTAGATCAAAATATTATAACATCCTGGTGTCCATCAACGGCTATTGACGTTGCATTTAAATTAGTTGAAATGCTGACTACGATTGATAATGTCAATCAACTTAAGACTATTATGGGTTATTAATTAATTAGCAAATAGGATAATATAGCTTAAATAAAGCGTATACTACATAGGCAAGGGGGAGATTTTGTTGAAAGTGAATTATAATGAACTTTCTAAAAAGTATGACAATGTGAGAGAATCAGACGTTGAGTTAATAAAGATGTTTCTTGATGAAGTTAATATGAATGCTAACAGTAAAATTTTAGACTTTGGTTGTGGAACTGGTAACTATATGAATAGTTTTCACAAGTTAACTGACGCACAGATCTACGGATTAGAACCTTCTGATGGTATGCGACAGAAAGCCATCAGAAAGAATCCTAATCTAATCATCACAAAGGGTAATCATGAAAAAATCCCTTATAATGATGACTTTTTTGATTTTGTTTATATGACTGATGTCATACATCACGTATTAGACCTCAAACTGATGTTTAAAGAAATAAGACGAGTTCTTAAAGAGTCAGGAAAGTTATGTATCATTACTCAATCACATTCACAAATTGAGAAGAGGTTTTATGCTTCTTATTTCCCATCAACCATTGATGTGGACAAAGAGAGATATCCTGATATCGATGAGATCCAACAAAAAGCCGAAGAAAGAAAGTTTAAGTGGTTAAAGAATGTGGAAAAACATAGAGGTAGAGGAAAGTTAATTACACCAGAGTTTATAAAATTGGTGGAGGATAAAGGATTTTCAATGCTTCATCTAATACCTGAAGGTGAATACATAAAAGGATTGGCAGATTTAAAAGCAGATGCTGGGAAAGAAAATGAGTTGACTACCGCAGGTAGTATGTTGGTATGGTTTGAGAAATAAAAGGAGATTGGATATTATCTATTAAAACAAATAAGGAGTTACACTAATGAGACGAAAAGCTTTAATTGCAGAAATGATGAAACGACAGTGCCTAAGTAACCAAATAGGAACAAAAGAAGATTATAAAAAACTTTTTAAGAAAATGCAGCCAGTAGCACCTAGGTATTTTAGTCGTCCCGGAGAAGCACCAAGCTTAGTACATAGAGCTAAATTTGATGATATTGCTCTTAACGATGACTTGCGGGGGAAAAGGATGATTGTAAAAGGTCGCTTTCAAGGTGGTAGTGTAGGTTATGTTTATGCAGAAAATATGGAACTTTATATGGCTGCATTCAAGAAAGATATGGGTATTATGACGTTTGAAGAAGCTCGCATACTTGATATACTTAAACAAGAAGGTCCACTAACAAGCAAGCAATTAAAAGAGATGACAGGTATGCTTAATAAAGAAATCATGCCTATATTGCATAAACTTCAAAAGGCTTTCATGGTATATGAAGATCAGATAGACGATGATTGGGAACGCGGGTGGTATGTTTTCGAGAATGAGTGGCAAGGTATTACTCCAAATCGATATACAAAAACAGATGCTATTTCTAAAATGATAATGGACTTTTTATATCTGAATGTCTTTGGTACAATTGATGGTATGAAGAGTTGGTTGAGATTACCCAAGAGAGATATTAAAGAAGCTATTGCTGATTTGGAAAAGAATAAGGTGATCACCTCTGTTGCTTTAGAAGACAGTGTTTATTGGATGCGCTCTGTAGATCTAAATTTAAAAGAAAGCGATGATATGACCATGGAACCATCAGTCTATGTTTTCCATAGATCAGACTTTTTGGTTAAATCACAAGAACATAATTTAAAAGAAAACTTCAAAGGTCTTGAGGTACTTCAGTATATTTTGATTGATGGCGAATTTAAGGGTGCTATCACCGGTCACTGGCGCCAAGGTCCCCATGATGTAGAGGATATCGTATTGAACCTAAATGATGAAGAAAGTGCAAAAAGAAAAGATGAAATTCTTGCGGCGGTATCTATCTTTTATGAACCACCATTTAGTCATATTAAGAAGTATAATGGAAAGGAAATATGAAATAGAGCTGGCTAAGATTACTTAGACGATAAGAAGTATAACTCCCCAATGTTTGTAAGACCTAGTTTGACATTATTAGAATTATTGATATAATTACAGTAGGGCTAAACGTTTAGCTTTAAAATCAATTTTAGTCAAACTTGGGGGGATAGGGTGAATAAAATAGTCAGTTTCATTCTGTTAATAAGTTGCGTTCTTTTGGTTTTATATTTAGTCATTGCTACACAAATTAATGGCGATGGAAATAATGAGAAAAAGATAGGTTTAGTTTTGAAAAGTGTTGAAGAAGATTTGGAGTTTTGGCAACTCGTTAAGATGGGTGCCGAAGTTGCTGCTGAAGAACTCAATATTAATCTTGAAATTCAAGGACCTACGGATGAATCGGATATTCATGGTCAAATAAGAATAATGGAGGATACTATTAAGACTCAACCAGATGCAATTATTTTAGCAGCATGTGACTATAAGTACTTGGTACCAGTTGCTGAAAAGGCTATAAAAGAGGAGATTACATTAATGACACTTGATTCAAATATTGCAGGTGGATTAGCTACCAGCTTTATTGCAACAGACAATGTCAATGCTACACGTGCTGTAGCTCATGAATTAGCTAAGTTAATCAAGGAAGAGGGAGAAGTTGCTGTAATAAGTTATGTGGAAGGTGCTTCAACTGCAATTGATAGAGAAAGTGGTTTTACAGAAGCTTTATCTGAGTATAAAAATATTAAAATTGTTGAGATTGCCTATAGTGATGGTTTAGAAGATAAGGCTTATGAAGAGACTAAGCGCATTATTAATAAGTATCCAAATTTGAAAGGGATTTTTGGAGCTAATGATCCATCAGCGCTGGGGGTAGCAAGAGCTGTAGAGGAATTAGGATTAGAAGGTGAAATAGTTGTTGTTGGGTTTGATTCATCCTTAGAGCAAATTCAGTATCTTGAGGATGATATTACGACAGCAATCGTTGTTCAGAGACCTTTTAATATGGGGTATATAGCTGTTAAGACAGCAGTAGACAGCCTTAGTGAAAAGGAGGTTGAATCCTATATTGATACTGGCTTTAAACTCATCAATAAGAAAACGATGCATGAAAAAGAGAATGAAAAATTACTCTTTCCATTTGTGAAATGATGGGATACTAGAGATAGATACATATGTTGACAAAGGATAAATGGGAAAGTAGGAAATAACTGAATGAATACTAATAAACGCGACATGACAATGTCAATAGATAAAGGTCAAATTGTAGGTACCATTGTCGGTATTATACCTAGTATGCTTGTTGTCATTCTTTATTATCAATTATGGAGAAAAGATATAACAGATGCATTACTCATATTTGATAATATTGTCATTGATATCTTACTTTATATTGCTATACTTGTAACATTGATTATTATTCATGAAGTTTTACATTGTGTAGGTTTTCTGACATGTAAAGAAGTTCAACTAAAAGATGTTAAAATAGATGTGTGGTGGAAGAAACTAACTCCTTTTGCAACCTGTTCGAAAGCAGTAGATATACGTACATATCGTTTTAGCATCATGTTACCAACAGTTATCTTAGGTATACTACCAGTTCTTTATGCACTATTGACTGGTAATAATTTTGTTATGCTTTATGCTATTATCATGCTTGCATCAGGAGGAGGAGATATGGCTGTTATGTGGATGTTAAGAAAAGAAAAAAGAGGAGTAACAGTTAAAGACCATCCGACTAAGATGGGATGTGAGTTATACGATAGCATATAAAAACGTCAAAGATACATAAGAGAAAAGGTGAAATTGTTAATGGATAAGAAGTTATTAGAAAAAATCAAAAATATGGCTTATAATTCTTTAATGTATGTTGATTTTGAAGATATAGAAGGTGCTAGAGTTTTTTTTAGTAATGAAAATTATGTTTTCTTAACAAAAGAAATTGGAGATCAATTACAAATCTTCTGGGGAGCAATCTCAAAGGAGGGTTTTATTAAAGGACTAAAGAAGCTCATTAATCAATCGGATCAAAAGAATTTTTATATTGAATTTATACCAGATGACTTTGAGGAAGAATTAAAGTTACTCGGATTCAGGATTGAAAGTGAATGGGTGGATTTTTGGATTAATGATCTAGATTCAGTTGAAATCAGCGAACCAAGTAAGAAAGTTAGAACATTAAAAGAAGAGGAATATAGTGAAGCTAGTCGTGTAACAAAAGCCTGTCAAGGAGAGTCAAGAGGATTTATAGGTGAAACGGGTCAATGGATTAAAGAATGGAATGGAAATGATAACTCTCATGTTTTAGTGGTAGAAGTTAATGATTACTTAGTAGGTATATGTTGTGTTAATCTCTATGGTTTTGAGAGTGAGAAAGGTCCTATTCTATGGATACGAGAAGTCGCTGTGGACCCAAATCACCAGTCTAAAGGTATAGGGCATTCTTTGCTTAATTACGCTATTCAATGGGGAAAGGATAATGGTGCCAGAAGAAGTTTTCTAGCTTGTGACGTTCAGAATGATAAAGCTATGAGCATTTACCAGAATTTTGGATACGAAAGTAATGAGGGAAGAGGACAAATTAATATGAAATATTGTTCCCAAGATTAATATCATATAAGTTAAAGACGCTGGAATGCCATGAATCAGATAGTAAAAATAATTGATGATGATGAGGTGGGATATTTATGAATAAATTAACTAGATGGTTAATCAGATTATTAATAGTTGTAGTTGGATTAATAGCAGTTATACTTCTTGTTAATATTAAGGGATCTGGGGAGAATGTTATTGATAGAGTCTTTATCCTTGGATTATTGGTCACCTTATTTAGTGTAGCAGGTATGGTAAAAGCCTCAAAATTTATGGGTGGACCTGTATCTTCAGCCACTAATGACAAAGGGAATGTTAATTTACATCAAGTAACATCCGCTTGTGAAGCTAATTATTCGACATCAAAACATATGGATAATAGGGCAGAATATTTGAGTAATGGTGGTTTCATTTTTGGGAAACCTAATGCATACTTAGTGACGATTGGCATATCACTCATCATTCTTAGTTGCTTAGCATATAGATATGAGTTTTTCTTTGAATTGTTAATAACGGAATCATTTTAATGCTTATAGAGATATAAGATTGATCTACTTCAGAAGATATGAAAAGGACTTTAGGTCCTTTTCTTGTTTTAAATACCAATAATAGTTGACTCTGTTAAAGGAAAACATTACAATGATTAGTAGAAAGAACTCATGTGATGAATGCAACACAAAAGCAAAATACGAATCAGTAAAGTATATTTTTACAGAAATGAGGGATGAAAATGGTCGAGAAATATGTTACAGAGCGTTTGGAACTACGTATATTAAAACCTGAAGATGCAAAGTTGGTTTTAGATTTTTATATTAGAAATAGAGAATTTCTTCAGCCATGGGAGCCTCTTAGGGATGAAAGCTTTTTTACTCTTGAACAACAGAAAGAAATGTTAGAAATGGAATACAGTAAAATAAAGGCTGAAGAGTCTTTACGATTATGGATGTTTAAAAAAGGTGAGAAAAAAGCCATTGGTAATATTGGGTTTAGTAATATAGTTAGAGGTGTTTTTCAATCCTGTCATTTGGGTTATAAGCTGGATGGAGCAGCAACAGGTAATGGTTATATGAATGAAGCGCTTGTAAAAGGAATTGAACTAGCTTTTAATGATCTGAAACTTCATCGTATTGAAGCGAATATCATACCAAGAAATCATGCGTCGATACATGTAGTGGAAAAGTTAGGGTTCCATGATGAAGGTTTAGCCAAGGAATATCTTAAAATAAACGATGTTTGGGAAGACCATATTCACTATACGCTTTTGAATAAAAACTTTAAGTAGTACATTATAAAATGCAGGTGATAAAGAATGGGGTATGCTGTAGAATTATATTTTGATGAAGATAGTGAAAAAATTATTAAGGATATTTGGCAAGTCCTTTATGAGAAAAATGTAAGCAAGTTCATGTATGAGTCCAATAGTAGACCACATATTACTTTAGCAGTATATAATGACTCATTGACTGATTTAATAACCTTCCAAAAATATGTTGAAACATTTGCAAGTGGCTTGAGGCTGTTTGAGCTCAATTTATCTCATATAGGTATCTTTAATACAGATGAAGGTGTTGTGTTTTTAGGACCAAAAGTTTCTGAGGGACTTCTTCTTATACATAAGCGGTTTCATGAAGCAATGAAAGCATATGAAGAATATGTCTGGCCGTACTATCAGCCCAATCTATGGGAACCACATTGTACTTTGGCCATTGACCTCAGTAAACCAGATGTACTAAAGTGTATTGAGATAATGAGTAAAGACTTTAAGCCAATGATAGTCAGGATTGAAAAAGTCGGTCTTATCAAGTTTAAACCCATTGAATATTTGAGTGAATGGGAAATAGAAGGAGGTACAGGTAATGAGTCAATTAAACCAACTTCCTAATATAGGTAGTATCTTAGAGAACAAGCTTATAAGTGTAGGTGTGAAAACATCAGAGGATTTGATAAAACTTGGTAGTAAAGAAGTATTTAATAGAATTAAGTTGAATGATCCAGAAGCATGCTTGAATAGCCTTTATGCTATAGAAGGCGCTGTTCAAAGTAGAAGGTGGCATGATCTGACAAAAGAAGAGAAGAGAGAGCTTCGGGACTATTATCAAAGCTTATAATATATATAATAATTCTGGGGGAATAACTAATGATGGAGCTAAAAAAAGAACAATTTCATAGAATAGAGCATATGTTATCAGTTGATAAATGTAATTTAGAAATCAAGTCAGTTATTGCATTAAATAATCCTGGTAAGGTATATGTTGATAATGCTAGAGAACCAAAATCTGCAATCATTTGGTCCAAGGGGATAGGGGGCTATTATCTGATTGGAGAAGAAAATAATCCATCTTTTGTAAAGGGGCTCAGTCAATATTTCGATGAGGTTATAATTCCGCAATCACAGGATTTAGATTATAATAATATTGAAATCAGTGGTACAAGTGAGATATGGGATGATATATTAGAAATGACATTTGATAACAGAGCGGGTTATCATAAATCATATCAATACGTGTATCAATTTCAAGGTCTTAAAGATCAAGAAGTAAAAAGACCACCTTTATTGGATGGTGCTGAAGTCAAACGTGTTGATGGACATTTCCTTACTTCCGATGTTAACAATATAGATTTTGTTAAGAATAATATCTTGGAATGGTGGGCCAGCCTCGATTTATATCTCGAAAAAGGTATCGGGTATTGTATTGTATATGATAGCAAAATAGTAGCCAGTTGTGTAACGAGTTTTATGGCAGGTGATGAGATGGAATCTCATATTGAAACAGTTGAAGACTATCAAAGAAAAGGCTTTGCTAAATATCTTATATATGAGTATCTTAAAGATTGTAAAAATAAAAATTTAATTCCTTATTGGGACTGTATGGCAACTAACATAGGATCATACAAGACTGCAGAATGGCATGGGTACAAAAAAGCCTTTGAATATCCGTTATTTACATTTGCTATATAGTAATGAAGAGAAGAATAGTTTATTATTAAATAACAAGAATAAGCTAATGATTAATAAATATTTAAGATGGAGGGAATAAAATGATTGTAACTACTACACCAACTGTTGAAGGTAAAAGTATCAAAGAGTATAGAGGTGTTGTTTTTGGAGAAGTTATAACAGGTGTCAACTTTGTAAAGGACTTCGCAGCAGGTTTGACCAATTTCTTTGGAGGTAGATCCAATTCCTATGAAGGTGAATTGATTGAGGCTAGACAGACAGCTTTAAGAGAATTAGAAAATAGGGCTATGAAGGTAGGGGCAAACGCTGTTGTAGGTGTTGATATTGATTATGAAGTACTAGGTCAAGGGAATATGTTAATGGTGACAGCATCGGGAACAGCTGTAGTATGTGAATAGTGTTTAACAATTAACCCCTGGTGAAGGCTAGGGGTTAACTCATGAAGTTATATCAAGAAGAAAGAGGTGTTATATGGAGAGATATAGATGTTATGGAGACTCACCCTATCAAATAGTTGTCGTTCATGGGGGGCCTGGTGCTCCTGGTTCTGTTGCACCTATATGTAAGCTGCTTTCAAAGGATTTTAGTGTTATTGAACCTTTCCAATCGGCTGATACCGTAGAAGGACAGATTGAAGAATTGAGAGCCATTATTCAAGAGGTTGCCGATAAACCAATAACTTTAATTGGCCACTCATGGGGGGCTTGGCTGGTTTATTTATTAGCTGCATCTAACCCCGACTTAGTCAAAAAAGTAATCTTAGTCGGCTGTGGGGCTTTTGAACAAAAATATGTTAAAGAGATGAACGCTACACGGAATTGTCGTTTTTCAGAAGAAGATCAAATGCTGTTGAATCAGCTTCAAAAAAGATGGTCAGAAGTAGACAGTCTACAGGAAGAAAAAATTATCTTTGGGCAGTTTGGAGAAATTATGTCTAAAGCTGAAACATTCAAACCTATTGAAATATCCGCTAATGATACCATTGATTATCAACCAGAAATCTACAATAAAGTCATGCCTGAGATGTTAAAGCTGCGTCAGAATGGAGATTTATTAAATAAAGGTAGTGAAATTCAATGTCCAGTCTTAGCTATTCACGGTAAATACGATGCTCATCCTTATAAAGGGGTCATTGAACCGCTTAAGAAAGTAGTTAGTGATTTTGAATATATTCTACTTAAGGATTGTGGCCATTATCCTTGGAATGAAGTACTAGCGCATGATAAGTTTTTTGAGATACTCAAAGAGGTTATTTGATAATATACAAAGGGGGACAAAATGTTAAAAGTTGATTTTTATGAGTTAGGAAAAATAACAGAAGAAAAACTAAAATACGTCGTTATTCAGTCTCAATATCAAAATCAGTGGGTTCTTGTACGACATAAACAACGTGATACATGGGAAATTCCTGGAGGGCATATTGAAGAGGGAGAAAGTGCAAGTCAAGCGGCTTCAAGAGAGTTATTTGAGGAGACAGGAGCTAAGGCATTTGAGTTAATCCCTGTTTGTACCTATTCAGTTACAAGAGGTGAGGAGCAGTCTTACGGTCAATTATTCTATAGTAAAATAACTACTTTAGTTGAATTACCAGATTCAGAAATTGCTGAAATTAAGTTTTTTAAAAAGTTACCTCCTAACTTAACTTATTCACAAATCCAACCTCACTTGCATCATCAAGTAATAGATTTTATAAAGGATAGATCTAATTAATCTTCTATAACTAAATTAAAGTTTTGCTAATGTATTTTACTTGAAAGGAAAAAGCATGAAAATTATTAACGAGAAAGAGCATTTTAATAAAAATCATCAATCATGGCTACGCCAACCAGATGATCATGAGAAAAAAATCATAAAAGACATGCTCAATAAATTAAATATAGATGAAAATTCTAAAGTACTTGATATTTGCTGTGGTTCAGGTATTCTTTATCCATATCTGAGATTTAAAAGCATAAAGAAGTACATAGGGCTAGACATTTCTGAGAAACTACTTCAGAGCTTTAAGCTGTGTTTTCATGAAGTTGAAACGATCTGTGAAGACTTTGACCAACCCTTTAAACTGGATCAATGCTTCAATAGGATACTCATTTACAATAGTATTCCACATTTTGAGAACCTAGAAACTGTGTTTAGTAATGTAAGAACTCTACTAGCAGATGGAGGGACATTTGCAATAGCCCATGCGCGTTCTAGACAAGGTCTAAAAGAGCACCATCAACGTATTGGCTATAGCTTGGGAAGAGATGCTATTCCTACAGATTTAACCTTAAAGCAGCTATGTCATCAAAATGGTTTCAAAAATATAAGAATTGAAGATGAAAACTACTTTTATTTTAGTGTAGGAAAGTAATGCGTTTTGCTCGCAAGGGACCATACTTTCCTGCACATACTTGAAACGTGACGTTAGTCACTTTTTTGTAGTGTAGGAAAGTAATGCGTTTTGCTTATAAAAGTAATAAAGCATCGAACCTCATTACTTTTGATACATATCGTTACACGAAATGATCAAGCAAGGAACCATACTTTCTCGTAGTTGTGATAGGTAAACCGAAAGCCCGATACAAGTCAATGTATCGGGCTTTAATCAATCTTGACAATACTTATGCCACATAAAAGGTAAGACCAATATAAAGTGCATAGGTAGCGACCATAATAAATCCTGTTAAACGGCTAAAATAACCTTTCTTACTAAAGGTAGCTAAAATAGGTATACATACAATGAGTATAACGAATGGTAGATGCATTGTTAAATAGCTTGGCTCAATATTAATTGGTAAAATAGTTGTTGATAAAGCTATTACCAATAGAATATTCATTAAGTTAGCACCAATGATATTACCTAATGATAAGTCACCAGCTTTTTTAACAAATGCTGTTATAGCAGTTACTAGTTCAGGTAAAGAGGTACCGAAAGCAGTTAGAGTTAATCCAATTACCACGTCTGGTACACCAAGGAGGCGGGCGATTTTCTCACCATTATCAACAAGTAAGTTAGCACCCCATATGGTTAATACTAAACCAATCACAAATAGAACAAGCATTCTCATGACAGTTGATTTACTTTTATCAATGGCTTCTTTTTCACCATCATAAGGCTTCTCCATAGCTACTTTGACATTTGAAATAAGATATAATAATAAGATACCTAGTAAGCCAAATCCAATAAAAAGAGGTAGTTCACCATAATAATATCCAACTCCCATTAATCCTAATAACAAGGAAATGAGTAATAACCCCTTCTTTTGGAAGTCTAATTTCTCATGAATTGATGGTTTTGATAAGAGAATTGTAATACCTAGTATAAAACCAGTATTACATGCAATAGAACCAATAGCATTACCGAAAGCAATATCTGCATTACCTTTCAAAGCAGAACTTGTTGAAACCATGGCTTCAGGCAAAGTAGTACATAAACTCACTAGAGTGGCTCCAATAATAATGTTGGGTACATTAAGTACCTTTGCCACCCAAATCGTTGAATCGATAAACCAATCACTACCTTTGATGATCATTATGAATCCGACAAAAAAGAGTATAAATGGTAGCAGTTGTTCAATGTCCATGAAAAATTCCCCCTTAGTTATTTGTGAAAGTCCTCTTATGTCTAGAGCTAGCGTAATTTTTCCAATATAAAAAAGACCTCCACTGTATGTGAATACAGTAAAAGTCTTGCTTTCATTGACCAGTCAATAAAGAATCTATTGACTACTATGTATCCAATGATTGTTGACCGGGATAAACCGTATTGACGACCAACAATGCAAATATTTGCCAGCTACTCCCTTTTACTACAATAATTATTATATGAAAAGAAGCAAAGAAAGTCAAGTTATAACTTCGGGGAGTTTTAACTATAATGGTCATAAGATTGTGTAAAATGTCTGTATGTGTTATAATGATATGATCAAAATTAGTTTATTTGTTAAAGGAGAATTTGTATGAGACCTTTCTCATTATTAATAAAACCATCATCTGCAGATTGTAATTTACGATGTGCTTATTGCTTTTACTTAGATCATGCATCAATGTATCCAGAAACCTATAAACATCGTATGTCTGACGAAGTATTGGAGCAAATGATTAAGAGCTATATGGCAACTGACCAGCCAGTATATTCCTTTGGATGGCAGGGTGGTGAGCCTACTTTGATGGGGACCGATTTTTTCAAGAAAGTTGTTAGTTTACAGAAGAAATATGCAAGGGGTAAACAGGTGAGTAATGGTCTTCAAACCAATGGTACCTTGCTAACTGATGATATGGCTAAGTTATTTAAAGAAAACAATTTTTTACTTGGAGTAAGTTTAGATGGACCTGAGTATATCCATGATCGCTATCGAGTAAACAAAGGTGATAGTGGAACTCATGCTAGTGTAATTAAAGGGATTGAAACACTCAAAAAACACCAAGTTGATTTTAATATTTTAACGCTTGTTAGCCAATCTAATGTAGGACATGCTAAAGAAGTGTATCATTATCTTACCGACAATGGACATTATTTTCACCAGTACATACCTTGTGTTGAATTTGATATACATGGTAAACATGTTCCTTACAGTATAACTGGTAAGCAATGGGGACAATTCTTAATCGACATATTTAACGAATGGAAGAAAGAAGATACCTATCGGGTATCTATACGACGTTTTGATGCTATATTATCATTTATGATACTGGGTCAAATTAATGTCTGTCCTATGAGTGGTAACTGTTGTCAATACTTTGTTGTCGAACATAATGGTGATATATTCCCATGTGATTTCTTTGTAGATAAAAAGCTTCAAGTAGGTAATGTTACAGCAGATAACTGGGAAGACATGCAAGACTCTCAGATTTATAAGCAGTTTGGATGTCAAAAGAATCAATGGAATAAGGCATGCCAAAAATGTGAGTATCTTTATTATTGCTCAGGAGACTGTCTGAAGCATAGAGTGTATGGCGATAATCAACCGGATCACATCAGCTGGTTATGTGAAGGTTGGAAGATGTTCTATGAAGCTACATTAGATGAGTTTCGAGCTATAGCAAAGGATTATATAAAGAATCATATGCATAATCAAAGTCCGATACTCTTTGAAAATAGACGTATTGACAGAAATGGACCTTGTTTCTGTGGAAGTGGAAAAAAGTATAAACATTGTCATGGATGATGACTGGAGAAGATAGTCTTGTAATGGGACTATCTTATTTTGGAATAGGGTTAATCTTTTTTTAAAAATAAATAAGGTTCTTGATTTTTTATCGCTGTAAAGATATAATATAGTAAACGATTACTATTACTTAAAGGAATGAGTAAGATGGCAACGATAAAAGACGTAGCAAAAGAAGCCAGGGTTTCCACAGCCACAGTCTCAAGAGTTTTGAATGGTAACTATCCTGTCAGTCAAGATGCAAAAGAAAAGGTTGAAAATGCGATTAAAGCTCTGAATTATCATCCTAATGCAGTAGCTAGAAGTTTAAAACAAAATAAGACGTATTTAATCGGTGTCTTAGTTCCTGATATTGCCAATCCTTATTTCATGGATTTGGCAAGAGGAATAGAGAGTGTGGTTAGTGTAGAAGGCTATAACTTGGTTTTTGGTAGTACTGATGAAGATGCATCGAAGGAAATGAATTTATTAAGAGTCCTCAACGAAAAGCGTGTTGATGCAGTAGTAGTTGCAACACGGCAAGAAAAACCTGATAAGATTAATGAGCTGATTAATCAAGGGTTAAATATCTTAATGGTAGATACATATATCAAAGATATCAAGTGTGATTATGTCGTTGAAGATGACTATGATGCTGCTTATAGACTTGTCAAACATTTAATTGAACATGGGCACACTCAGATAGCTATTGTTAATGGTTTACTCTCAGTGAGTACTTCACAACAGAGATTACGAGCTTATAAGGATGCATTAGAAGAATATGGGATTCCTATTAATGATAAATTTTTATTGCAAGGTGATTATAATAGAGAATGCTCATATCAATCCATGAAGCAATTACTAAAAGAAGAGGTATTACCAACAGCAATTTTTTCAACGAATAACATTATGACGGAGAGTGTTATGCTAGCAGCTAAAGAAGCAGGGCTCAGTATTCCAGAGGATCTTTCTTTAGTTTCATTTGGAAATATTACATTACCAGGTCTTATTGAACCTCAACTAACTTATATTAAGCAAAATTCATTTGAAATGGGAAAACGAGCAGGTAATTTGATACTGGATAAGCTCGATCATACTTTCTTTGAGTCAAAAGAACATATTATTCATCTTGATATGCAAGCAGGTGACTCAGTCAAAGACATGCATTAAACTGAATGAGTGGCAAGATTAAAGACATAATTTTACTATGAATTATCTTGTGGAGATTCAGATAGGAGTAGTTGTATTCCTATATTGGAATAGTAAACGTTTACTATAGGTATTCAAAGCACATCTTCAGTAGTTTTAGGAGATAGCATTAATTATATGAAGGAGGAGTTTTCATGAAAAAGAATGAACCAATTAGCAGACTTAATGGTGACATGCCTAAGATTGGTATTAGACCTACAATCGATGGAAGAAGAAGAGGTGTTAGAGAAAGTTTGGAAGACCAAACAATGGGGATGGCAAAAAGAGTTGCAGAATTTTTATCATCAAATTTAAGACATTCTAATGGTTTACCTGTCGAATGTGTTATCGCTGATTCAACAATCGGAGGTGTCTCTGAAGCTGCTCGTTGCGCTGATAAATTTGCAAGAGAGGGTGTAGGTGTATCGATTACTGTAACGCCATGTTGGTGTTATGGCGCAGAGGTTATGGATATGGACCCCTTTATGCCAAAGGCAGTATGGGGCTTCAATGGTACAGAAAGACCAGGAGCAGTTTTCTTAGCGGCAGTATTAGCAGGTCATGATCAAAAGGGATTGCCAGCCTTTGGAATCTATGGTCAAGATGTTCAAGATTCAGATGATGATACTATCCCAACTGATGTACAAGAAAAATTACTTCAATTTGCAAAAGCAGGTTTAGTTGTTGCTACTATGCGTGGAAAGTCTTATTTATCAGTAGGTGGCGTATCCATGGGTATTGCAGGTTCTATTGTAGATCCAAATTTCTTCGAAGACTACTTAGGTATGCGTTGTGAATACGTTGATATGTCAGAAGTAACAAGAAGAATTGATGAGAAAATCTATGACCATGAAGAATATGAACGAGCACTTGTATGGGTGAAAGAAAACTGTAAAGAAGGATCTGACCTTAACGCTGAAGACCTTCAAGCTACACGAGAAAGAAAAGATTTTGAATGGGAATATGTTGTGAAAATGACAATGATCATACGTGATTTAATGGTTGGCAATAAACGATTAGAAGAATTAGGTTTCGGTGAAGAGGCTGAAGGACATAATGCGATTGCTTCTGGTTTCCAGGGACAAAGACAATGGACTGATCACTTCCCAAATGGAGACTTCTCTGAGGCAATGTTAAACTCTTCTTTTGATTGGAATGGTATACGTGAAGCCTTTGTTGTAGCTACAGAAAATGATGCACTCAATGGTGTGCCCATGTTATTTGGTCATTTATTAACAGGAACTGCTCAAATCTTCTCAGACGTGCGTACATATTGGAGTCCAGAAGCAGTGAAGCGAGTAACTGGTAAAGAGTTAACTGGTAGAGCGGCAAATGGTATTATTCACCTTATCAATTCTGGATCAACTACACTTGATGGAACTGGTCAACAATCAGACGCTAATGGCGAGCCTATAATGAAGCCATTCTGGGATATTGCTGAAGAAGAGGCTGAAAGATGCTTAGATGCTACTTCATGGCGTCCAGCTGATCAAGGTTATTTTAGAGGTGGCGGTTATTCTTCATGCTTCTTAACTAAAGGTGGCATGCAATGTACAATGTCACGAATCAATCTTGTTAAGGGCTTAGGACCTGTATTGCAAATCGCAGAAGGGTATACAGTGGATATTGATGAAGATATCCATAAGGTTTTAGATGCAAGAACAAATCCTACTTGGCCAACAACTTGGTTTGTTCCTAACTTAACGGGTGATGGTCCTTTTAAAGATGTTTATTCTGTTATGAATGCATGGGGAGCTAACCATGGTGCTATCAGTTATGGTCATATTGGTGCAGATCTTATTACATTAGCCTCTATGTTAAGAATTCCTGTGGCAATGCATAATGTATCTGAAGAGAAGGTATTTAGACCAAAAGCGTGGGGTTCTTTCGGAGCATTAGATCCACAAGGAGCTGATTATAGAGCTTGTGATAATTTTGGAGCAATTTATAAAAAATATTAGAGATATAAATTAGAAAACTGACCGAGAGGTCAGTTTTTATATGTCTCATATTTAGGAATATAACAGATACCTATAGCAGAAGAGCCAGTATTGGTACCAATGGTCGTACCTATTGTGAATTCAGGGTAATCTATGTATATACCATACTCCTCATTCAATTTTTTTTCTAACTTATTAATTTCATTAGCTGAATGAACGTGAGCTAGTACGAAGCGATAATCCCCATAAGATCTACCCTCTAAATCAGATACTGTCATGTCGACAATCTTTTGGAGGGCTTTTTTTCGTCCTCTTATAACACCAGAGGGAATTAATTCGCCTTCTTTCATAACAATTAAGGGTTTAACGTTTAGAATACTACCAGCCAATGCACTTGCTTTACCAATACGGCCACCCATTTGAAGATACTCTAAAGTATCTACTGTAAACTGAATCCTTACATCATTCTTTAGTACTTCGATTTTAGAGAGTGTTTCTTCTAGAGATAGCCCATCATCTCTCATCCTTACTGCTTCTAAAACAATTAATCCTTGACCTGCTGTAGCCTGTCTTGAATCCACCACTTCGATTTTAATATCAGGGTATTCTTCAGATAAGATATTTTTTGCATTTTGTGCGGACTGATAAGAACCACTAAAGACAGAAGATAGACAGAAACAAAGTATGTCTTGACCTTCT
Organism: Vallitalea okinawensis; assembly: GCF_002964605.1. Classification (NCBI taxonomy): domain Bacteria; kingdom Bacillati; phylum Bacillota; class Clostridia; order Lachnospirales; family Vallitaleaceae; genus Vallitalea; species Vallitalea okinawensis. Next base: position 333,962 of record NZ_PQDH01000003.1, on the reverse strand, counting down.
TTAGCATATGACGTAAATAGTGTTAAATAGTCCTGCATAGATGGTAAGGATGTTTTAGGGAAAATCTTTTCTTTCTCAAGTTTATAGTAAAAATCTTTAAGTGATATTTCGACGCGTTCCTTGAAATAATTCTCTTTATCAAAGCTAACATAAAAGGGTACCAGTGAGATGTCATTTTCATTCAGTAGGCTATCAGGTATATCACAGGAACTGTCGGATATGATTTTGAAATCTGTCATATATACCTCCATGGTTTTATTTAGACATAATCAGATTCTCATACTGTTCTCCTGTCCTAAAGAACAGCTACTATTGCTCAATTGTATTCATAATTCCAAAAATATTATATCATAGGATGTATTATTTTTAAATAAAAATATAAAGAGATAAAGGGTTAAAGAAGGAGAAGTAAAATGGAGATTAAAAAAGTTGGAAGTTATAATTATTGGGTTAATAAGTCTCCTGATCAATACAAAGATGAAGTTATTAGTGGATTAAAAAAAATTAATTCCATTAAAAATTATGATCAACCTGTTACACCAAATCGGTTATTAGAGCCAGCTATCGACTTCTATGAACGTGCTCAAGAAATTGATTTCTATGGATTGGTAAAAAAATTGCCGAAAAGATACTTTTACTATAAGGGCTATAGTGGTGATATGAATGAAGATGTTTTACGACGAATTTTGAGTGAAATGGAAGTGGTTCTTGAAGATGATCGTGGCGAAAAAGTTGTTAAAGTTGATAAAGATGGCTATTACAAGATTGGACTTGTAATGAATGACTATATCCCAAGATTAGCAACAAATATCGAAGAATTATGTGATGGTGAATACATGCACTTAATAGGTAAAAAAAGGTTTAAATCAGTTGTAGAAGAGTCTTTTAGCCTAATGAAAAAATATACCGATGATAGTCAATGGATTTACACAAGCAATATTTTATTTTTTTTAGATAGATTAAATGTCATTGCTTTAGAAGCAAGATTAATCCAAAGAGATTAAATTGATTTAACAAACTATGTATAATTTGCTTCATAAGGATTAAATTAATAATAAACAATTAAGGAAAAAACTAAAATAATTACTGCCATATAAAATATTAAGCGGTTTGATTATTTTACTTATTTCTAAGGAGGTCTTGAGATGAAGAAACTATTGACTTATATGTTCTTGTTTATGTTTATATTTAATCTAAGCTTTGTAGAATCTCTAGCAGAAGGTGAAGAGTTAGCTGTAGATGCTGATAATGCAGTAACTATTGGCTCAAAATCAGCTCTTTTAATGGAGGCAGAGACAGGTAAAGTGTTATATGAACATAATGCTGATGAACAATTAAGACCAGCCAGTGTAACCAAGGTTATGACTTTGCTTTTGGCTTACGAAGCTTTGGCAGCAGGTAAAGTATCAGAGGATGATGTAGTTACTATTAGTGAACATGCAGCAAGTTTTGGTGGTTCTACTATTTTCTTAGATACCAATGAACAAATCACTCTTGGTTTATTATTGAAGGGTGTTGCTGTCGCCTCTGGTAATGATGCAGCTGTTGCTGTTGGTGAATATATCGGTGGTAGCGAAGAAGGTTTTGTTGCTATGATGAATGCAAAAGCAAAAGAGCTTGGTATGGTTAATACCAATTTCGTTAATCCCTGCGGTCTTGACGCAGATGGGCACTTAACTACTTCACGTGATATAGCATTAATGAGCCGCGAATTAATAACCAAATACCCACAAGTACTAGAGTTATCCAGTATATACCATGATACATTAACTCATCAAAGAAAAGATGGTACACAGGAAACTGATTTAGCTAATAGAAATAGATTAATCAAGTTCTACGATGGTTGTAATGGATTAAAAACTGGATGGACATCTAAGGCCATGTATTCTATATCCGCAACTGCAGAGCGGAATGGTTTGAGTATCATTGCTGTTATTATGGGTGCAGAAGATAAGAAGACAAGAACAAAAGATGTTGTCACATTGTTTGACTATGGATTTGGTCATTATCAAATGGTTATTGAAGAAGATGCTAATAAATTAGTAGGTCAAATTGATATTAAACAAGGTGTTAAAGACAAAGTAGATTGTTATATCAAAGAAGATTTTAAAACTCTTCTTGATAAATCAGCTGGTAGTCCAGAAATAACAAAGGAATATATGATGGAAGAAAAGATAGCTGCACCAGTTGAGAAAGGTCAAAAGATTGGTGAAGTCAAATACTATTTAGGTGAAAAAGAAATTGGTACAGGAGATATTATCATTCAAGAAGATATTGAGAAAGCTACTTTTAAAGGAATGATTGAACACCTAATTGATATGTGGTTATAAGTCCAAGTTTACTTGGGCTTTTTCTTTGCTTTTGTTCCCTGTTTAACTTGCATTTTCTATAATAAATTAGTAAAATAAGATGTACATGTTCTATTAAGGTCTTAAAGGTAAGCCTAATTTTATAGAGAAGGTGAGTAAGTGGAAAGTTTGATAAAGTTTGGTTTGAGTATATTAGCTGCACTTTTAGCTATATCTATACATGAATATCCTAAAGCGGTAATGGCAGTTTTTCTTGGAGATGAAACACCAAGGTATACGGGTAAATTGTCTTTCAATCCTTTTAAACATATGGATCCTATTGGCTTCATTTTGTTGATAGCTCAAAATGTTGGGTGGGCTTATCCAGTTGAATTTAATGCTAATAACTTCAAGAATAAGAAATTAGGAACAATCATGGTAGCTTCCATTGGTATCGTAACCAGTTTGGCAGTGGCCTATGTCTTCGTTGTTATTTATGGTTATTTAGATAATCCAATGTACTTAGATGGTTACAGTAGTTATTTCAAATTCTTTATTCAGTATTTGATTTACTATAGTATATCCATTTCTGTGTTTAATTTAATACCTGTACCACCTTTATCCATTACTAAAATGATATCTGTCTATTCACCTCGAACATATTTTAAGTTGTTACAATATGAGAAGATGTTTCACGTGGTTTTCTTTTTACTATATTTTCTAGGGTTTATACCGATAGTAGTTAACGCGATTTCAAGTACGCTATTTATTCTATTTACATGATTGGTGATAATTATGGCAATTAATATAAAGTTAGAAGTATTTGAAGGTCCTATGGATCTTCTCTTGCATTTAATAGAGAAAAATAAACTTAATGTATATGATATTCCTATTGTAGAAGTTACTGAACAATATCTACAATATTTAAAAAGACTAGAAAAACTTAATATGGAAGTAACCAGTGAATTTTTGGTTATGGCAGCTACACTACTCAATATAAAAGCCAAAATGCTTTTACCCACCCATGAGGAAGAAGAAGAAGATCCTAGAGAAGAATTAGTTCAAAAATTAATTGAGTATAAAAAGTATAAATATGCTGCATCGAAGATGGGGGACATGATTCTTGGTCCCAATCTCATTTTAACCAAGAAACCTACTATTCCAGAAGAATTAGTTGATCAACCACAAAAGCCAGAGTTGGATGATTTGCTAGGTGGAATTAGTTTAAAGTTATTATACGATATTTATATGCGTATGATGAAGAATCAAAAAGAAAAGATTGACCCCATCCGTAGTAAATTTAACTCCATTCAAAAAGATAAATTTACTGTTGAAGAAAAAATTCAGTTTTTATTAGATGAATTGAATAAGTTAAAGAAGATTTCATTTAGTCGTGTGATGAATAAAAAATCTAAAAGTGAAAGTATAACCACCTTCCTGGCTTTACTAGAGTTAATTAAGATGAATGAAGTTTTTATTAGTCAGAATGGTGTTTTTGAAGAAATTGAAATTGAGATCAAAGGTGGTAAACCATGAGTATAGATAAGTTTGAAAGAGTTATTGAAGCAGTTTTGTTTGCTTCAGGTGAGCCAATACATATCAATAAAATCGCAGAGGCTATTGAACAGGATACTAAAACCACTAAGAAAATTGTAACTAAGCTTAAAGATTGGTATGATTTAGAGAATAGAGGTATTCAGATTATTGAAATAGAGGGTAAATATCAAATGGCTACAAGGAAAGATTTTTATCCTTATATTAAGACGATCGTTGATACACCTACGAAGTTTGTCATGACAGATGCCTTAATAGAGACCTTAGCTATTATATCCTATAAACAACCTATTACAAGGACACAGATAGAGGATATAAGGGGCGTACGTTGTGACCACGTCATTAACAAATTAATTGAGTATGAGTTAATCAGTGAACAAGGTAGATTACATGCACCAGGTAGGCCTATTTTATTTGGAACGACGGATGAATTCTTGCGTTACTTTGGTCTTAAAGACACCAATGATTTACCAGAAATTAGTCAAGAAATGGTTAATGCATTCCAACAAGAAGTGGCAAGTACTTTAGAAAGTGAAGAAGATGAAGAAGAATAAGAAGAATAAAAGTTAAACTACGCATAGTACAAGTTCCTAAATACTATATATTTCATAAGTGGTCTGTTCTGAGGAGAGAAATATGAAAAAGGGACTTGTTATATTTTTGCTGATTTTATATTTTGTAACGAATGTGGTCATAATAGTTAAGGCAGAAGAGAATTTAAATCTACATGCACTTTCCGGTATATTGATAGAAAGAGAAAGTGGTAGGGTATTATGGGCTCTAAATCCTTATGAAGAGCGATCGATGGCAAGTACAACTAAGATAATGACTTGTATCGTTGCACTGGAAAATGGAGACCTTGATGATCTAGTAACAGTAAGTAAATTAGCTGCATCAGCACCTCCAGTGAAGTTGTATATTAAACCTGGTGAAAATTATCGCCTTGAAGATCTGCTTTATGCCTTAATGTTGCAATCATCAAATGATGTGGCAGTTGCAATTGCAGAGCATGTAGGTGGTTCAGTAGAAGAATTTTGTAAGATGATGACTGAAAAGGCAAATGAGATTGGTGCTTTATCAACAAGCTATAAGACCCCAAATGGTCTTGATGCAAATGGGCATTACAGCACAGCTTATGACTTAGCCATCATAGCTAATTATGCTTTAAGTAACGAAAAATTTCTTGAAATCATCAATACACCTAGTTGGCAGATGACAAGAGATAATGGTAATTCACGTGTTATTGGTGTAACAAATAAAAATAATTTCTTATACAGTTATGACGGGGCATATGGTGTTAAGACAGGATTTACAAGCAAAGCAGGGTACTGTTTTGTTGGTGCTTCAAAACAGAATGGTATGGACCTTATATCCGTTGTACTTGGTTCAGGATGGCCGCCAAACAGAAATTATAAATGGTCTGATTCAAGGAAGATTATGAATTATGGCTACGCAAAGTATCAACTAAAACCTGTTTTAGAACAGGATATAGATTTTGAACCTGTAACAGTTATAAAAGGGAAAGAGCAACAGGTGGATACATATATTGACGGTATGCTTAATCTACCTCTATGCGAAGAAGATGATGTCAATATTAAATATAAATTAGCTAAAGAAGTAGGTGCACCCATCAAAGAGAATGAAGTTCTTGGTATTGCTACCGTATATTTAAATAGTGAGATACATGACAGTTTTTACATTTGTGCAAAAAGTGGCGTAGAACGTGAAGATATGCGATATAACTTTGAGAGAGTATTAAATGAATGGTGTAATCTGTTTGAAAGTTGGTTCGCGACTCCATAGTACGCTTTATTTGCTTTTGGTGCTGCCATAGAATAGTTCAAGTTTTGGGTGCGCAAATAGAATTCGATGACTTTAGGAGGAAGAGTAATGGAAGTACGATTACAGAAATATTTGGCTGAAGCGGGCATTGCCTCTAGAAGAAAAGCAGAGCAATTTATACTTGAAGGAAAAGTGTCTGTTAATGGTAAGGTTGTTAAAGAGATGGGGGTTAAGATTAACCCTAAGAAAGACGTTATTAAGTTCAATGGTAAGCCTGTTAAGAAGGAACAGAAGATGGTTTATATTCTTTTAAATAAACCAACGGGATACATTTCTACAGCGAAAGAACAGTTTGATAGACCTACTGTGATGGATTTACTTAAGGGAGTTGAAGGAAGAGTTTATCCTGTTGGTCGGTTGGATAGTAATACTTCAGGATTATTGCTTTTAACCAATGACGGCGATTTCACTTATCGTGTAACGCATCCTAAACATGAGTTGAAGAAAACTTATAGAGCTGTTGTAAAAGGAATTCCTAATGAAAAGAAAATAGAAATCTTGAGAAAGGGAATTGAAATTGAAGACTATAAAACAGCACCTGCAAAAGTGAGAATTACGGATAAGAGAAAAGGGAGCTCTGTTATTGAGATCACCATACACGAAGGTCGTAATCGTCAAGTAAGGAAAATGTTAGAAGCTATTGGGCATCCAGTCTTACGTTTAAGACGTGTTGCTATTGGAGATATTCATATCAATAAGCTTAAAGAAGGTACCTATAGACATTTAACTACTGCAGAGCGAAAAAGTTTATTACAATAAAATAAATTGCATTCAAAATCTCCTTTCTGACTTTTTACCAAGTCAGAAAGGAGATTTTATAGAATTGAAGGAGGAAAAAGTATGATATTTACTGGTCGTATAACTACAGTTGTTCATAGAATTATTGAAGATTCAGTACGTGAAGGTAGCATCGTATTGGATGGTACTGTTGGTAATGGTAATGACACTTTATACTTGGCACATAGAGTTGGTAAGACGGGTAAAGTGTATGGATTTGATATTCAAGAGCAAGCCATTGAATGCACAAAAGAAAAGCTTATAAAAGAAAAGGTAGTAGAACGAGTAGAACTTATACACGATACACATACTAAGATTCAGAGATATGTAAAAGAAGAGTTAGATTTAGTAATTTTTAATCTCGGTTATTTACCAAAAAGTAATAAGAAAATAATTACCAAAGCTGAAAGTACACTAGATGCAATCCTTCAAAGTCTCGATTTATTAAAGAATGGTGGAATACTTGCAATAACATCTTATTATGGTCATGAAGGCGGCAAAGAGGAAAAGGATGCAGTTGAAGAAGTTGTCAGTAAATTAGATTCGAAGTTCTATAATGTTGCAAAAGTGGACTTCCTTAACCGACCCAATAACCCTCCGATAATATACATGATTGAAAAAAATTAAGCCAATTACAAAAATATAGGGAAAAAACTATCAAATTCTTTCTTGCAAGTTGCCCGGCATTGGTTTATAATTTATATTGGTGAAAGTTGCATTTTAGATATGTATTTCTATGAAATACGGTTCTACGTGAAAATACGTAGATTTAGGAAGTATAGACAAATGTTTATACTTCCTAAGCCAATGTTTTATAAAAATGTTACTATATATTTTTAAAAATGGAGGGTAACGATGAGCACAATGGATAAAATTAACGACCTTAATAATCGTCGCCATGAGATCGAACAGGGTGGAAAAAATTCTGGGATTAATAAAGCAAGAGAAAGAATAAATTTTTTAGTTGACCCTGACAGCTTTGTTGAAGTAGGTGCCTTTGTAAGACACCGTTCTACTAATTTTAACATGGTTGATAAAAGTGCTCCTGCAGATGGAGTTATAACAGGGTATGGTACAGTTAATGGACGTCTAGTTTATGTATATAGCCAAGATGCATCTGTATTAGGTGGATCATTAGGTGAAATGCATGCCAAGAAGATAGGTAACATTTATGACCTAGCCATGAAAATGGGAGCACCTATAATAGGGATTCTAGATTCTGCAGGGATTAGACTTCAAGAGTCTACTGATGGTCTACAAGGTTATGGAGAGATTTTCCTAAAGCAAACCGTTGCTTCAGGAGTGATTCCACAGATTACTGTTATATTGGGAGATTGTGCAGGTGGAGCATCAATCATACCAAACCTATCCGACTTTACATTCATGAATAAAGAAAAGGCTAAATTATTTGTGAATAGTCCTAATACTATGGAAAAAGCAACAGAATTTGATGACATCGGTTCAGCGAAGATTCATAGCGAACAAACAGGTATCGTTGATTTTGTTTCTGCAAATGAAGGAGACTGTTTTACCAATGTACGTTTATTAGTAGATATGTTACCAGCTAATAATATGGAAGATGCACCTGTTTATGAATTATCTGATGATTTGAACAGAGTATCTGACGTATTAAATGAACAAGACATTGATTGTTTTACAATTATAAATGAAATTGCTGATAACAATATATTTTTAGAACTAAAAAAAGACTTTGGAACAGCTGCCATTACTGGATTCATCCGTGTAAACGGCATTACTGTCGGTGTAGTTGCCAACAAGAACAATGTTTTAAATATTGATGCATGTGAAAAGAGTGCTGCTTTCGTTAATATTTGTGATGCTTACAACATTCCTGTGTTAACACTAACTGATGTCGTTGGCTATGAGGCGGCCATCGCTCAGGAACAAAAAGGTTTATCTAAAGCTATTGCTAAATTAACCTATGCCTTTGCTAACGCTACTTGCCCGAAGGTAAATGTTATTATTAGAGAAGCTTTTGGTAGTGCTTATGTTGCCATGAATTCAAAGCATATTGGCGCAGATATTGCATATGCATGGCCACATGCTAAAATTTCGGTAATGAATGCTGATAGTGCGGTGAGAATCATGTATGCTGAAGAAATCAAGGCTTCTGACGCAGCTAATGAAGTGATCCGTGAAAAAATGCAAGAGTTTGATGAACTTCAAGCGAGTCCATATGCTGCTGCAAGTCGTGGTTATATAGACGATGTTATTGAACCAGCATCTACTCGAAAGAGAGTTATTGTTGCTTTAGAAATGTTGATTTCTAAACGAGAGCAAAGACCAGCTAAAAAACATAGCACGATGCTATAGTTGAGGTGATATTTAATGGTATTAAATACAGCATTATTATCAAGTATTGTTGAAATTGGGATTTTAGGTACCATAGCTGGTATGCTAATGGTATTCTTAGCACTTATACTTATTGCTTTAATTCTTGCACAATTTAAGCATTTAGGTAATTTAGGAAAGAAGAACGAAGCACCACCAGTCGTTGAAAATAAAGTTGTTGTTGAAGAAGAAAGAAAGGTTCAGAGTAACCAAGAAGATGAATTAGAACTTGTTGCTGTGATCACTGCTGCCATAGCTGCATCAATGAATACCACAAGTGATAAACTTGTTGTTAAATCATTAAGACGTGTATCAAGTAATAAATCTGCTTGGAATGCTACTGGCAGACATGAAAATATTCACAATAATTTATATTAGAATTAAATGAGTTAATTTGCTAATAAATCTTTAATCGTCACTATAAATGAGGATTAGGAATACGCAAAATTGCGTATAAATTTTGATCGATTTTGAATTAGGAGGATGTAATCATGAGAAAATTTCAAGTACGTGTGAATGGAAATACATACGAGGTTGAGGTAGAAGAGTTACAAGGAGGACAAAGTGTTACTCCTGCCGCTCCAGCTCCTAGTGTAGCTCCTGTAGCTCCTAAAGCAGCACCAGCACAACCAACTGCTGCTCCTAAACCAGCGCCAACAAGCGTACCTAGTGGGGCTACAACTATTACGGCACCAATGCCTGGTACTATTCTTGATATAAAAGTATCTCAAGGTCAGCAAGTATCAGAAGGTGATGTAGTAGCTGTTCTAGAAGCAATGAAAATGGAAAATGAAATTGTTGCTCCTGCTTCAGGTACAATAAGTTCAATCAATGTATCTAAAGGAGCATCTGTAGAGTCAGGAGATGTTATTCTCTCAATTGGCTAATATGAAGGAGGTCTACTAATGGATTTTTTCGCAACTCTTGGCGATACAGTAATGAAATTCATCAGTGATTCGGGTTTTGCGGCCTTCTTTATCGGTGAAGGTTGGAAAAACCTGATTATGGTTATTGTTGCGTTAGTTTTATTGTATTTAGCAATTAAAAAAGAATACGAGCCATTATTGCTCGTTCCTATAGCATTCGGAATGCTTTTAACAAATTTGCCTTTATCAGGCTTAATGAATCCGCCAGCTGGGGGAGAGCATGATATAGGAGGATTATTTTATTATCTCTTTATGGGAGATGAATTAGGGATATTCCCACCTTTAATTTTTATGGGGGTAGGTGCTTTAACAGATTTTGGTCCTCTAATTGCCAATCCTAAGAGTTTACTACTCGGAGCAGCAGCTCAGTTTGGTATTTTTACAGCCTTTTTGGGTGCATTATTCTTCGGTTATATTGGCATAGCAGAATTTACACCTGAAATTGCTGCAGCTATCGGTATTATTGGTGGTGCGGATGGTCCTACAGCTATTTATACCGCTACACAATTAGCACCCGAGTATCTAAGCCAGATTGCTGTTGCTGCTTATTCCTATATGGCTTTAGTACCTATTATACAACCACCAATTATGAAAGCATTAACATCAAAAGAAGAAAGAGCAATCAAAATGGAACAATTACGTCCTGTTTCACAAACAGAGAAAATTTTGTTCCCAATCATAGTAGCATTACTAGTTATCTTAATCTTACCTTCAACAGCACCATTGATTGGTATGTTGATGTTTGGTAATTTATTAAGAGTATGTGGTGTTACTAAGCAATTAGCTGAAGTAGCTTCTAATCAACTTATGTACATCATAACAATTTTATTAGGATTAACAGTAGGTGCATCTGCTGAAGCAAGTATTTTCTTAACGACAGATACATTATTAATTTTAGCATTAGGATTATTTGCTTTCTCAATAGGAACAGGAGCAGGTGTATTATTTGGTAAAATCATGTGCAAGGCCACAGGTGGTAAGGTTAATCCATTAATTGGAGCAGCTGGAGTTTCTGCAGTCCCAATGGCAGCACGTGTTGTTCAAAAAGTTGGTCAAGAAGAAAACCCATCAAACTTTTTACTAATGCATGCTATGGGACCTAATGTAGCTGGGGTTATTGGTTCTGCAATAGCGGCAGGTATTTTCTTATCAGGTACGATATTTTAAAGTACTTTCTTAAACAACTAATAAGAGAATCGTATAATTGCTGATGTGCGCACTAAGTAATTTGCGATCTCTTTTGTACCATGATCTATAAGGAGGTCATACATATGGCAGAAGAAATTAAAAGACCTGTAAAGATTACAGATACAATCCTTCGTGATGCTCATCAATCATTAATTGCTACACGAATGAAAACGGAAGAAATGCTTCCTATTATAGAAAAACTTGATCAAGTAGGTTATCACTCCGTTGAATGTTGGGGTGGAGCAACCTTTGATGCCTGTCTACGTTTCTTGAAAGAAGATCCATGGGATAGATTACGTCAACTTCGTAGTGGTTTTAAGAATACAAAACTACAAATGCTATTAAGAGGGCAAAACATTCTTGGCTACCGTCACTATGCTGATGATGTTGTAGAATATTTTGTTCAAAAGGCAGTAGCTAATGGAATTGATATCATACGTATTTTTGATGCTTTAAATGACATACGTAATCTTGACACTGCTGTTAAAGCTACTAAAAGAGAAGGCGGACATGCTCAAATTGCTATTTCTTATACCTTATCAGATATTCATACATTGGATTACTATGTTAATTTGTCTAAAGAAATTGAGGAAATGGGTGCTGATTCTATCTGTATTAAAGATATGGCTGGCTTACTAGTACCATACGAAGCTGAAAAGTTAGTTAAGGCTTTAAAAGCTAATATCAAAGTACCTATACAACTACATGGTCACTACACTTCAGGTGTAGCTGCAATGAGTTATTTGAAGGCTGTTGAAGCTGGTGTTGATATTATTGATACAGCTATGTCTCCATTTGCCATGGGTACAGCACAACCAGCTACTGAGGTTATGGTTGAAACATTTAAAGGCACACCGTTTGATACAGGGTATAATCAAGAGCTTTTAGCGGAGATAGCAGATCACTTTAGACCGTTAAGAGAAGAAGCTCTTTCTACTGGACTCTTGAATCCTAAAGTCTTAGGCGTTAATATTAAGACTTTATTGTATCAAGTACCTGGTGGAATGCTTTCCAACCTTTTATCACAGCTCCAAAAACAAAAAGCTGAAGATCGTTTCTATGAGGTTTTGGAAGAAATTCCTAGAGTTCGTGCAGATTATGGATACCCACCCCTTGTAACACCATCAAGCCAGATTGTTGGAACCCAAGCAGTATTGAATGTTCTAACTGGGGAACGCTACAAAATGGTAACAAAGGAATCGAAGTCAATCGTTCGAGGCGAGTATGGTCGTACACCAGCTCCAATCAGTGAAAAGATTAAGCAAAAAATAATTGGCGATGAGAAACAAATTACATGTCGTCCAGCAGATCTAATTGAACCAGAGCTTGACAAAATAGAAGCAGAAATGCTTCATTATAAAGAGCAAGATGAAGATGTCCTGTCTTATGCGTTGTTTTCTCAAGTTGCAGAAGAATTCTTTAAGTATAGACAGGCTCAAAAGAGTAAAATAGATCCTAAAGCTGCTGACGAAGAAAATAAAGTATATCCAGTTTAGATATAAAGTTAGACTATGGATAAAGAAATGACTCAGTCAGATGACTGAGTCATTTTAATATTTTTCTTGCTTTTGTGAAACAATTGAAAGATGCTCATATCTTTTAATTCATAGTCTAGTCGAATTCATCACTTGGGCACTAAAATTGTATTAAACATTAAAATATACACCTTAGTTGAGAAGTTTTATTAAAATATTATTGTAATAATTCTATTTTTATATATAATATAAGTATAGGTTATTATATTCACATAAAAATATAAAAATGAGTAGACGATATGAAAAGAAAGATCTATAAGCTAATGATGTGTGGTTTTATACTTTATAGGTTGAATAGATTCCTTATAGAATCATAGATTGAGGGATGAAATACATGATTATAAAAGCAAAGCATCTTTTTTAGCTGAATAGTTATTATAACTTTTTATATCTCTATAAATTTGCAGTTGTGAGGGATTAATTATGCATAAGCAAAACGATTTAATTAAACGCATTAATGAAAAATACCCTAAATTAAGTAAGGGTCAAAAATTACTAGCTAATTACATTTTAAAAAACTATGAGAAAGCTGTTTTTTTAACAGCTGCAAAACTTGGTAGTATAGTAGGAGTTAGTGAATCTACAGTTGTTCGATTTGCTAATGAATTAGGTTATGATGGATATCCCAAACTTCAAAGAGCATTACAAGAGTTGGTTAAGACGAAGTTAACTTCTGTGCAACGTATGGAGGTGACTTCAGGTAGAATAGATCAAGAGCATGTTTTAAAGTCTGTATTACAAACGGATGCAGAGAAGATTAAGCACACTCTCGAAGACATTGATGAAGAGGTTTTTGATGAAGCAGTTAATATGATCATAGACGCTGACAAGATCTATATCTTAGGTGTAAGATCATGTGCTTCTCTAGCAGGATTCTTAGGATTCTATATGAACCTAATATTTGATAACGTAAAACTTATCCATACCAATAGTGTTAGTGAGATGTTTGAGCAAATACATCGTATTGGTCCTGATGACGTGGTAATAGGTATTAGTTATCCTAGATATTCAAAACGAACGATCAAAGCAATGGAATTTGCACGATCAAGAAATGCTAATTTAATTGCTGTGACAGATAGTGCTTTATCACCAATTACACAATATGCTGATTTAAGTTTGTTAGCAGCTAGTGATATGGCATCATTTGTTGATTCATTAGTTGCACCATTAAGTTTAATTAATGCTTTAATCGTATCTTTAAGCTTGAAGAAAAAAGATAAGATTAAAAAATCACTAGAAGATCTAGAGAGAATATGGAAAGAATATGATGTCTATGATGATGATGAATTAGAAATCTATCCAAGTAAGAAAGGATTTTAGATTTGAAGAAGGTTATTGTAATAGGAGGAGGGCCAGCAGGTATGATAGCTGCTGGCGTTTCTGCGTCTAATGGAAATAGTGTTATACTGATTGAGAAGAATGAAAGATTAGGTAGAAAGTTAGCGATTACAGGTAAAGGCCGCTGTAATATTACTAATGCAAGTGATATTGACACCATTTTGAGTAATATAATAACTAATAAAAAGTTCATGTACACCTCTTTATATACCTTTACTAATGAACAAGTAATTGAATTCTTTGAAGAAAGAGGCGTGAAGACAAAGGTTGAAAGAGGAAATAGGGTTTTCCCATGTTCAGACGATGCAAAAGAAGTTGTTAATAGTTTAGAAAAATATTTACGTAAGAATAAAGTAAAAGTCCTTAAAGGCTGTACAGTAAAAAAACTTATAATAAACGATCAAGTAGTGACTGGTGTTCAAACGACAGATGGTCAGACCATTGAAGCTGATGCTATCATCGTTGCTACAGGAGGCAAAAGTTATCCTGGTACAGGTTCTACTGGTGATGGCTATCAATTTGCTAAAACTTTAGGTATTGATGTGAAACCTATAAAACCAGCTTTAGTTCCTCTGAATGCAAAAGAAAGCTGGGTTAAAGAGTTACAAGGTTTATCACTTAGAAATGTGAAGGTCGCTATTAAGAATAATCATAAGATCATCTATGAAGACTTTGGTGAAATGCTGTTTACTCATTTTGGCGTTTCTGGTCCACTTATTCTGAGTGCCAGTAGCACACTTATTGACCAACTTAAACAACCCCTACAAATGATCATTGATTTAAAACCAGCTTTAGATGATTCGGCATTGGACAAAAGAATTATTAGGGATTTTGGGAAGTACATCAATAAAGATTTTAGTAATTCCTTGGTGGATCTCTTGCCTAGGAAATTAATTCCTGTTATTATAGAGAGAAGTGGAATTGACCCAGCTAAAAAAGTGAATACCATAACCAAGGAAGAGCGTCTAAAACTTCTAGCATTAATCAAAAGCTTTGACTTAACGATTACTGGAGCGAGAAGTATCAAAGAAGCCATTATTACTTCTGGAGGCATCAATGTTAAAGAAGTTGATCCTCATTCAATGGAAAGTAAGAAAATAAAAGGCTTATATTTTGCAGGGGAGGTATTGGACGTGGATGCCTTAACAGGTGGGTATAACTTACAAATTGCTTTTTCAACAGGATATTTAGCTGGCATTTCAATATAATGTAGTATACATTATATTTCCTATAAGAAGGGGTGTTAACTATGATAGCTGTAAGAGGAGCTACTACTGTCAAAGCAAATACAAAAGAAGATATTTTAGAAGCTACTAATGAATTAATAGAAATGATCATAAAAGAAAACAATATGGATATGAATGATATAATTTCTATTACGTTTACTGCCACAAAAGATTTAGATGCGGTATATCCAGCAGTTGCTGCAAGAAACTTAGGTATTACTACAGCAGGTCTTTTATGTATGCAGGAGATGTATGTTGAGAAGAGTCTTAAAAAGTGCATTCGAGTTTTGATTCATGCTTCTTCTGATAGAATGCAAAAAAATGTTATACACATCTATTTGAATGAAGCAGTACGATTAAGACCTGATTTAGATACATCAATTCAATAGGTTATTGGGAAAGATGATCTAATTACTGAATAGAGTATGGAGGCTTTTTATGAAAAAAGTAAAAGCTACTATGCAAGATATAGCCAATCAAGCTGGTGTATCAAAGACTACTGTTTCAATGGTTCTGAACAATAAGGATAGTAGCATAAGTGATACGACTAGAAAAAAGATTTTAGAAATTGCGGAAGAAATGAATTACATTCCCAATTCTATTGCTAGGAGTTTGAGTACCAATAAATCTGGTACAATTGGTATTATGGTACCTGATATTACTAACCCGTTTTTTTCGGAGATTGCAAGGGCTATAGAAGATGCAGCGAACAAGTATGATTATAATGTTATATTTTGTAATCTTGATAATGAAATCGTCAAAGAGGATAAATACGTTAAATTGCTAGTGAGTAAATTAGTTGATGGTGTCATATTCATAACCGGGGGAAATAGTGATAAAAGTATTGATATTTTGAAGGGGAATAATGTTCCTTTTGTTTTTGTTGACCGTTATGTTAAAGGTTATGAACAGTACTATGGGGTCTATAGTTTAAATAAAGAAGGTATGACTGAAGGTATTGATTATTTGTATAGAAATAACAAAAGGAAAATTGTTTTTGTATCTGGTGACCCTAACTTAGGGGTTTCAAAATTAAGATATGAAGGTTACAAAGAAGCCATGGAGAAATATGGACTCTATAATGAAGAGTTAATATTTGAAGGAGATTTTAGTCTTGATGGTGGGAAAAAAGTAACAAAAGACATCATCGAGCAAATTAAAGATTTTGATGCTATCTTTTTTAGCAATGATCTTATGGCAATAGGAGGCATGAAGGTATTAGTTAAGAATGGGTATAGAGTGCCAGAAGATGTTGGCATTATTGGCTTTGATAATATACAAATAGCCGAAATGATGGAACCAGGGTTGACAACTATAGGACAGCCGATTTATGATATGGGTAAGGAAGCTTGTGAATTATTAATAGGCTTCATTCATGGCGAGGATAATAACGAAAAAATTATCCGCTTCAAGCCTAAGTTAATTGTAAGGGATTCAGTATAAGCAATAATTTTACGAAAAATTTACAGGAGTTTATAAGTAAAATGTATATGAATGATGTATTATTATAATTAGAGATAGATAGAACTAAGATAATGCTGGAGGGGGATGAACTTGAGTAGATTATTTAAAGCCATCAGAACCGGTGATCAATATATCTTATACGTCATTAATAAAAGGATAAAATGTTCCATACTAGATCGTGTTATGCCTAAAATTACTCATTTAGGTAGCTTGACAGCATCTGTAATTATTTCTTTAATTATGATTGGATTAGATTACCTTCGAATTCTTACTGCTGGATTATCCGTTGTAATTTCATTAATTATTAGCCAAATTATTATTCACTCAATAAAGATCATTGTTAATCGACCACGACCGAATAAAGTCTTTGCAGACATCAATACTTTTCAAATTAAACTATACAATTATTCCTTTCCTTCAGGTCATACTACCGCTATATTTGCAATATCTATGACGTTGTCAATATTATTAACGTCCAGTATCATTACTTTAGCACTATTATTCATTGCAAGTGCTGTCGGGGTATCTAGGATATATATCGGTGTTCATTATCCTACTGATGTTATGATTGGTGCAACCATAGGATTTTTTACATCTTCTTATGTGAGTGGTTATTTAATGACCATCGGTGGAATTATATAAGTTCTTAAGAGTAAGCAAACTCTCTTAAGAGCTTTTTTTTATGCCCGCATATGTAAGAAAAGTGAAGTAAGTACGCATTTCTTAAAAAAAATATAATAATTTAAGGGATAAAAGCTGAAAATATTATCAAGATATCCCTTTCGTATGTGCAAAAATAAATGATGTAATAAGTCGAATTGTACAATATATTATAAGAAGTGAGGAAATAATAACATTTTTTGTTGACATACCACATAAGGGGTGCTATAATCAACTTAACCGGTTCAGTAAACCGATTAAGTGAATTGGAGGGTGAACTGTGAAAAAAGTATGCGTAGTAGGAAGCATGAATTTAGATATTGTTTTAAATGTTAAGAATTTACCTAAAAAAGGTGAAACATTTTTTGTAGATACCATGGAGAAAATTCCTGGTGGTAAAGGGGCTAATCAAGCTGTTGCTGCTAAGAGATTGGGATGCGATGTGCATATGATTTCTCAAATTGGTGATGATGATAATGGAGAGTTACTACAAAGTTATCTTCAAAAAGACGGTATTCATACACAATATGTCTTTAAAGATAAAACACAACCAACAGGAACAGCCATCATCACTGTTGATGAAAATGGAGATAATACCATTGCTGTTATTTCTGGAGCTAATATGACCTTGAAAGCAAGATCTATCATGAAAGCCAAAGAAATTATTGAAAGTTGTGATATTGTTATTGCTCAATTTGAAACACCGATGAATGTGACTAAAGAGGTTTTTCAAATTGCCAAAAAAAGTAATGCCATAACAATTCTTAATCCTGCACCTGCTAGTAAGATGCAAGAAGACTTATTAAAGGTTACTGATATTATTGTTCCTAATGAAACAGAAGTATTGGAATTAACAGGATTAGAAGTAAGTGATTTAGATAGCGCAAAGAAGTCAGCTGAGATCTTTTTTGAGAAGGGTGTAAGTTATGTCATCGTAACCTTAGGTGAAAAAGGCGCAGCTTTAGTCTCTAGAGAAGAGGCAGAATTGATTAAAGCTTATAAGGTTGATGCCATTGATACAACAGCAGCAGGAGATTCATTTATTGGAGGCGTTGCTAGTCAGCTCAGTCAAAATAAAGAGATTAACTTCGCTATTATTAAGGAAGCAGTAAGGTTCGGTAATAAAGTTTCATCTATAACCGTAACAAAAAAAGGTGCACAGATTTCGTTGCCTTCTCTTGAAGAAGTAAATGAAAAATATGCGGAGGAGTAAAATATGAAAAAGACTGGATTATTAAACTGTCATATTTCTGATGTTATTTCAAAAATGGGTCATACAGATACCTTAGGCATAGGCGATTGTGGTCTTCCCATTCCAGACGAAACAAAACGTATAGATTTAGCATTGGTTAAAGATATTCCTCGTTTCATTGATGTTCTTAAAGCTGTCTTGGTAGAACATGAAATTGAAGAAGTACTTTTAGCTAAAGAAACAAAAGACATTAATCCAAAAGTTTATGACGAAATCTTACAAGTCATAGGTGATGTCAAAATAACTGAAATAAGTCATGAAGAGCTTAAGGAGAGTTTAAAAGCCTGTAAGGCTGTGATTCGAACAGGAGAACAAACCCCTTATGCTAATATTATTTTAAAATCTGGTGTAGTCTTTTAGGAGGGATAGTATGAGTTCAAATAAACTTCTATTAGAGATGAAGGATGTTACAAAATCATTTCCTGGAGTTAAGGCTCTTAAGGGAGTGAGTTTAAGAGCTTATGCTGGTGAGGTCATGGCCTTATTAGGTGAAAATGGAGCTGGTAAGTCAACTTTAATGAAAATATTAAGTGGTGTATATAAGCGTGATGAAGGGGTTATTTTCATTGAAGGCAAAGAAGTGGAGTTTAAGAATATTAAAGAAGCTCAACATGCAGGAGTATCTATCATTCATCAGGAACTCAGTGTATTACCAAATCTTAAAGTTTATGAGAATATTTTTCTCGGTAGCGAAGAATATTCGACTGTAACAAGACGATTAAACAAAAAAGACATGATAGCCAAGACAAAAGAATATTTAAAAGAAATTGGTTCAACTATTGCTCCAGAAACAGAAGTAAACAGTTTGACTGTAGGAGAGCAGCAGATGATCGAAATTGTTAAGGCAATATCAAAAAATGCGAAGATCATTATAATGGATGAACCAACTACTGCTCTTACAGATGTAGAAGTTAAACATCTTTTTAAGGTCATTCAAAAACTAAAATCTCAAAATATTGCTGTCATCTATATTTCCCATCGTTTAGAAGAGATATTTGAAATGTGTGATAAAGTTACGGTTTTGAGAGATGGTAGTTTTATCGGAGAAGAAGTGGTTAATAATATAGATAAAAATCATTTGATTAAGATGATGGTAGGAAGAGACCTAGAAGAACAATATCCTTATATTAAAGTACCAGTAGGTAACACCATACTTAAAGTGAAAGGTCTTTGCTATAAAGATTTTATTAAAGATGTATCCTTTGAAGTAAAAGCTGGTGAAATTTTAGGGATGGCTGGACTTATGGGGTCAGGAAGAACTGAAGTTGCCAAATTAGTATTTGGAGAATATAAGAAGGACAAAGGTCAGGTATATATTGATGGTGAATTGGCTGAAATGCGAGCACCAGGTCAAGCTATTCAAAGAGGTATTGCATACCTATCTGAAGATCGAAAAGGTGAGGGCCTTATATTAGGTATGTCTGTAGAAAAAAATATGACGTTATCTAATTTAAAGAAATATGAGAATTCAATCAAGAGAATTGATAAAAAAATGGAACGCGAAGATTATGAAATCCATGCTAAGAAGCTTTCAGTTAAAACACCTAGTGGTGAACAATTGATAAAGAATCTTAGTGGTGGTAATCAACAAAAGGTGATACTAGCCAAACTCATTATGTTATCCCCTAAGGTACTTATAATTGATGAGCCAACCCGTGGTATTGATGTTGGGGCTAAAAAAGAAATCTATGACATTCTAAATGAACTTAAAAAATCTGGTAAGGCGATACTAATGATTTCCTCAGATTTAGAAGAAGTACTTGGTATTAGCGACCGTGTTTTAGTTATGCATGAGGGTAAACTAACAGGTGAAGTAAGCCGTGAGCATGCTAATCCTGAAATGATAATGAAATATGCAGTAAATGTTGATGAGGAATAGAAGAAGGGAGGAGCAATCATGGCAACTTTAAAAAAATTAGCTGTAAAATATAAATCATTATTAGGATTAATAGTGTTATGTATTATTATTGCATTATTGAATCCTAGATTTTTAACTATCAGCAATCTACGTAATGTATTTACACAGATATCTGTTAATACCATCATTGCTATGGGGATGACATTTGTAATTCTTACAGGTGGTATTGATTTATCAGTAGGATCTATACTAGCCTTTTCTGGTGCAGTTGCTGCGTCAGTAATGAAGAGTACTGGAAATGTCTTTTTATCAATAATTGTTGCTCTAGTTATTGGTGGTCTTATTGGTGCAATTAATGGTGTTGTTATATCAAAAGGGAAGTTACAGCCTTTCATTGCTACATTAGCTACGATGACGATCTTCAGAGGAGTTACTTATGTCTTCACCAATGGGATTCCTATTTCAGGTTTGGACCAGTCTTTTATGATAATTGGAAACGGCCGTTTATTTGGGATACCATATCCTATTATTATTACGATCATCATTTTTATCATAGCTGCTTATATTCTCAATGAGATGAGTTTTGGAAGATATGTTTACGCTATAGGTGGTAATGAGGACTCAGCTCGTCTTTCTGGTATAAGTGTCAATAGAATAAAATCGATGGTTTATGTTATTTCTGGTATAGCTGCGGCATTTAGTGGAATAATAGTAACGAGTAGAATAGGCTCTGCTGGAGCAACAGCAGGTACAGGCTATGAATTAGATGCCATTGCTGCGGTTGTAATAGGTGGAACCAGCTTATCTGGAGGAGAAGGATCAGTAACAGGAACTATAATTGGTGCAT
The DNA here is from genome assembly GCF_002964605.1 of Vallitalea okinawensis. Classification (NCBI taxonomy): domain Bacteria; kingdom Bacillati; phylum Bacillota; class Clostridia; order Lachnospirales; family Vallitaleaceae; genus Vallitalea; species Vallitalea okinawensis. Next base: position 312,855 of record NZ_PQDH01000003.1, on the reverse strand, counting down.
TAATTATAGGGGTTTTAAACAATGGACTGAACTTAATGAATGTAAATCCTTTTTATCAATCCATTGTTAAAGGTACAGTAATACTCATTGCAGTATTATTGGATAAAAGAAATAAATAACTGAAGGGAGAAGTAAATATGAAAAAAACTAGAAAACTTTTAAGCATCATCTTAACGATCTTAATGTTATCATTTGTATTTGTGGGGTGTGATAATGCGGTTGATGATAACGGTAATAATGGGACAGATGTAGAAACACCTGGTGATACAACAGATGACCAAACTGATACTAACCAACCTACTGATACTGAAAACAAGAAAATTGGTATGATACTTTCAACATTGAATAATCCTTTCTTCGTAACGATGAAAGATGGAGCTGAGCAAAAAGCTAATGAGTTAGGTTACGACTTAATTGTATTAGATTCAAAAGATGACGCCCCAACTGAAAGAGCCAATGTTGAGGATTTAGTACAACAAGAAGTAGCAGTGATTATTATTAATCCAACAGATAGTGATGCAGTAGGTAATGCCATCATGGTTGCAAATGAAAGTAATATTCCTGTTATAACAGTTGACAGAAGTGCAAATACTGGCGAAGTTGTTGCGCACATCGCTTCAGATAATGCAGCTGGAGGAAAACTTGCAGGGGAATATATCCTTGAGCAAATCGGTAATGCTGGTAAGTTAGTTGAACTTCAAGGTATTCCTGGTGCTTCAGCTACTAGAGATAGAGGAGCTGGTTTCCATGAAGCTGTTGACGGTGTTGAAGGTGTGGAAGTTGTAGCAAGTCAATCAGCAGAGTTTGATCGTCAAAAAGGATTAAATGTAATGGAAAACATTATCCAAGCAACACCAGACTTTAATGCAGTCTTCGCACATAATGATGAAATGGCTTTAGGGGCTTTACAAGCAGTTAAGAGTGCAAACATGGATGTTGTTATCGTTGGGTTCGATGGAACTGATGATGCAGTACAGGCTGTTCAAGATGGTGATATGGCAGCTACAGTTGCTCAACAACCAGATGTAATGGGAAGCCTAGCAGTAGAAAATGCTATGAAACATTTAGGTGGCGAACAATTAGAAGAATATATTCCTGTAGATCTAAAATTAATTACTAAGGAATAATAGATGAATGATAGACAAAGCCGATGGGATAATAACCGTCGGCTTTTATGTTCTTATTGGAAAGTTAATCAAAAAACATTTAATTAATGAATAGGAAACTTTCCTAACGATACAAACTTCCAATGAAGACTCAGTCATGAGTAGTATTCGTTGATTTCACAGGTTATTTATTGTAGGGGTTGAACAAATTATTTGCATATAAAATTGTATATTTTTTAATTGTATGGTATACTAGTTTGCGTGTGTGCCTAGCCACCTTAATCATTAACGGTGTGGATCGTTTTAGGAGGATATATATGAACTATATTTCTATTGCAATAGATGGACCTGCAGGTGCTGGTAAAAGTACTATTGCAAAAAATGTGGCAAACGTATTAGGAATTAATTATGTTGATACTGGATCCATGTATCGCACCATAGCTTATTATTGTCTACAAAATAATATAGCTTTTGATGATCAGGAGAAAGTGATTGCTTCACTTAATCAAATTAATATCCAAGTTAAATATATAAAAGGTGAACAACGCATGTTTTTATGCGACGAGGATGTTACAGATAGGATTCGAAGCCAAGAAGTTGGAAATGGCGCATCAGCTGTTGGTGTTTATAAAGAAGTTAGAACAAAACTTGTTGCTCTACAGCAGGATATCGCTAAAAGTAATAGTGTTGTCATGGATGGGAGAGATATTGGAACATTTGTGATTCCAAAGGCAGATTTAAAGATCTATTTAACTGCTAGTGTTAAGAAGCGTGCTGAGCGACGTTATGCTGAACTTATAGCGAAAGGGTTACAAGCTAATCTTCAACAAATCGAAAGAGAGATTGAAGAAAGAGATTACCGCGATATGAATCGTGAGTATGCCCCTCTCGTAAAAGCTGAGGACGCTGTTGAACTAGATACCACTTTTTTAGATATTGATGATGTAACCAATAAGGTCATTGATTTATATCGAAGATAAAAGTTATAAAGTGTTGTTGTGTACCATTGTGAGTATTCATCTCTGGCAATTTTAAAGGAGTGAATGAAATGGAAATAATTCTAGCAAAAACTAGTGGATTTTGTTTTGGTGTTGATCGAGCTGTTAAAGCTGTTGAAGAAAATCTCAATAATGAAGAAGTTTATACTTATGGACCTATCATTCATAATCAACAAGTTGTTGATGAGCTAGCTGATCGTGGATTGAGAATATTAGATGATGTTGAAGGAGACTATTCAGGAACTGTTATTATACGTTCTCATGGTATTAGCCCTCAACTGCAACAACAACTTGAGAAGCGACAAGTTGATTTAATAGATGCCACGTGTCCTTTTGTTAAACGGATTCATAAGATAGTTAGAAAGCACTATGAGTTAGGACAGCGAATTGTTATTGTAGGTAACAAGAGTCATCCAGAAGTACTGGGTATCAATGGATATTGTGATAATGAAGGTATTATTATATCTTCTATCGAAGAAGCTAAAAACTTACAATTATCCAAAGACAAAGACATTTGTCTTGTCAGTCAGACAACTTTTGATCTCTTTAAATTTAACAAAATAGTTGAGATATTGAAAAATTTAGGGTATAATCTTAATATGTTTTCTACCATATGCAAGTCTACCTATGATAGGCAACATGAGGCAATAGAATTAGCTAAAACTGTTGACAAAATGATTGTTATAGGTGGCAAGCATAGTTCAAATACGATGAAGCTTTATCAGATTTGCAAAGAACAATGTGAAAATACGTACCATATTGAAACCGTAAAAGATCTTTCTCTGCAAGATTTTAAAGCCTCAGACCGAGTAGGAATAACTGCTGGAGCATCGACTCCAGAAAAGCTCATAGAAGAAGTTATAAACACATTGAGGAGGGTTTTTTGACATGAGTGATTTACAGACTGCAGTTTCTTTTGAAGAATTGCTAAATGCATCTTTTGTTGAAATTAAAACTAGAGAAGTAGTAAAAGGTAAAGTTATCGAGGTAACACCTAATGAAATTATCGTAAACATTGGTTATAAAGCTGATGGTGTTCTTACTAAAGAAGAATATTCAAATAATCAAAGCATAGATTTAACAGATCATGTTAAAGTTGGAGAATCAATTGAGACATTAGTTATGCGTGTTAACGATAGAGATGGTGTTGTTAACCTATCTCGTAAGAGAATATTAATGAATGAAGGCTATAAAGCAATTAAAGTTGCTTATGAAAATAAAGAAAAAATGAGTGGTATTGTCAGTGAAGTGGTAAAAGGTGGCGTTATTGTCGTTAAATTCGAGGTACCTATCTTTATTCCACAATCACGTTTCGATATCGCATATAGAGAAGATTTACACCAATTTGTAGGTCAAGAAATATCATTCGTTATTACTGAGTTTAATGAAAGAAGACGTAAAGTTGTCGGTAATAGAAGAGTATTACTACAAGTAGAGCATGATAAGAAAGTCAAAGAAGCTTTAGAAAATATTAATGTTGGTGATCGTATCTTAGGTACAGTTAAATCATTAACTAAGTATGGTGCTTTTGTTGACTTAAATGGTGTAGATGGTTTATTACATATTTCAGAAATGAGCTGGGGTATTGTAACTAATCCAATGCAAGTTGTTAAAGAAGGACAAGAAGTTAATGTTCTTGTTAAAGAATGTGATAAAGAGAAGAAAAAAATTGCATTATCATTAAAGTTCCCAGAAGAAAATCCTTGGAACAATGCGGAAGATAAATTTGCCGAAGGTAATGTTGTAACTGGTAAAGTAGCTCGCTTAACAGATTTCGGTGCTTTCATTGAAATCGAAAAAGGTGTTGATGCTTTATTACACGTTTCTCAAATTTCTGTTAATCATGTTAAGCAACCTGCCGATGTATTAAGTGTGGGAGATGAAGTTACAGCTAAAGTAACATTACTTAACTTGGATGAGAGAAAAATCGGCTTAAGTGTGAAAGAATTAGAATTAGAAAAGCAGCAAGCTGAAAGCCAAGAAGCTTAATCATAAAAAGACAGCCCACGGGCTGTCTTTCGTACATACAGAAATCCAATTTAATGTTTCCTAAGTAAGTATGAGAGATTGAGGTGATTCTAATGACTTATGATGGCTTTAAAGAAGAAGTCTATCGTGTTACAAGTATTGATCTTAATGCCTATAAAGAACGTCAAATGAAGAGAAGAATTGAATCTTTAATTAATAAGAAGAGCTTAAAGGGTTACAAAGATTATATAGAACTAATGAAAAAAGATCCACTAGTACTGAAAGAGTTTCTTAGTTATATGACCATCAATGTATCGGAGTTTTATCGGAACCCTTCACAATGGGATGTTCTAGAAGAGGAAATATTACCTTATTTAAATGAACGCTCGAGAACTAATCTTAAAATTTGGAGTGCAGCATGTTCAACGGGCCAGGAGCCTTATTCACTTGTCATGTTACTTAGTAAATTTTTACCTCTAAATAGAATTTCAATCCTTGCAACTGATTTAGATGAAGTCATATTAGAAAAAGCTAAATTAGGACAATATGATGAAAAAGATATTAAAGGTATTCCAAGTGAATATATTGGTAAGTACATCCACAAGAAGAATGATGTTTATGTTATTTCTGATGAGATTAAGAAATGTGTGACCTTTAAAAAGCATAATCTATTAAAAGATTCCTATCCTAATAATTACGACTTGATCGTTTGTAGAAATGTGCTCATTTATTTTACTGAGGATGCAAAGCATGACATCTATAAAAACTTTAATAGGACCCTTATTGATGGAGGCGTTTTATTTGTTGGAAGTACTGAGCAAATTATCAACAGTCAAAATTATAAATTTAAACCTTTAAGAACATTCTTTTATAAGAAAGAGGGAGATGCATAATCTCCCTCTTTAACTTTTATCATGAACTAAATATTACTTTTAAATCTTCATCAGGTGTTGACACATGTTTTAGGTTAAATTTTTCTACTAAAGCTTCCAAGATATTAGGAGTTACAAAAGCAGGTAAAGTTGGTCCTAAGTAAATATGTTTAAGACCTAAAGAGAGCATCGTTAGTAAGACTGCAACAGCTTTTTGCTCATACCATGAGACAATATAAGAAAGAGGAAGTGCGTTGACATCGCATTCAAAGGCTTCAGCTAATGCTAGTGCTACCTCTATAGCCGTGTAAGCATCATTACATTGACCACAGTCCAATATCCTTGGGAATCCTGCACAGGAACCTAAATCAAGTTTATTGAAACGGTACTTACCACATGCTAAGGTAAGAATAATGGTATCCTGTGGTGTCTTTTCAGCAAATTCTGTGAAGTAGTTACGTCCAGGTCTCGCACCGTCACAACCTCCAATTAAGAAAAAGCGACGTATTTTACCTTCTTTGACTGCGCCTACGATAGCTTCAGCATTACTTAATAAAGCATTTCTACCAAATCCCATAGGAATTCTCTTCTCTGGTTCATCATCTGGGAATCCATTTAATTCAAGAGCTTTTTCAATAACTGGAGTAAAATCTTTCTTTCCACCTGGTCCTGTTGGTATATGAGTCACTCCAGGCCATCCAACTATACTAGAAGTGTAGATTCTGTCTTTATAATTATCTCTAGGTTTCATTAAACAGTTACTGGTCATCAATATAGCGCCAGGGAGATTGTCAAATTCTTTTTGCTGATCTTGCCAAGCACCACCATAGTTTCCAATAAGGTGCTTATATTTTTTTAATCCAGGGTATGCATTGCATGGGAGCATTTCACCATGTGTATAGATATTAATACCTTTACCTTCTGTCTGCTCTAGCAAGTCACCTAAATCATTTAAATCGTGTCCAGAAACGACAATGAAAGGTCCTTTCTTATGAGTGATTAACATTTCTGTTGGTTCTGGATTACCAAATGCATCCGTATTAGCTGCATCTAATAGTGCCATACATTTAAGGTTGGTCTTACCAAGATCCATATTTAACTGAAATAATTCATCTACAGAGATATTTGGGTCAAGTGTTCTACCTAAAGCTCTAAACATGAAATAAGAAACTTCCTCATCATATTTGTCAAGACAATAAGCATGATGGTGATAAGCTCCCATACCTTTAATTCCATAAATCATGAATTCTCTTAAAGAGCGAACATCCATATCTAAATCAGGATCATCCATTACACCTAAATTCTTCATAAGAGGAATATCAAGAATTTCTTCTACTGTTTCAGGAGCTAGATAATCAGCACCCTCAGGTGCTTCAACATCCCCTGCTTCCTCCATAAAATCTTTCTTTACTTCATTAGCTTTTTTAATATAGTCTACAAATCGCTCTGGGTCAAAATTGACATTGGTCAAAGTAGCAAAAACACATTCAGTATAAAATTCTCCAATTTCTCTAGGTATTTTACCACCGTTCTCAACGACTTTAGTAGCATAGAAGCCAATGCCTTTACATAGAAAAATCAATACATCTTGCATTTTTGCAACAGCAGGATCTTTTTGACATACACCAATTTTAGTACAGCCCTTTGAACCAGCTGTTTGCTCACATTGATAGCAAAACATAGCATTGTCCATGGTGACAACCTCCTTGTATTAAGTATTAATCAAAACTTATTAACCTATCATTAGTATAAATAAAAATACTACTTTTATACAATAAAGGATAAAAGAACTGTCTTTTGAAATAATAATACGGTGAATATAAGTAAAACTAAAAGAGGTGAACTATGAAGAAGCAATATATTATCATTGGTAATGGTATTGCAGGTGTAACAGCAGCCTCTGTGATACGAGAATTAGATCATAAGTGTCATATCTACTTAATTGGAGAAGAGCAGTATAAACCCTATAACCGCATGCGTTTATCCAAGGGGATACTTCAGAATTTAAATGAAACTAATACCAGATTAAAAAAAGAAGAATGGTATGATGAACAGAAAATTCACTTAATATGTGATAAGAAAGTTGATAATGTTGACCCAATCAATAAATGTGTGTACCTAGAAGATGAAAGTTCCTTAACCTATAACGGGTTACTCATTGCATCAGGAGCAAATAATAGAGAACTCACTATCCATGGTCAGAAAAAAGGTACGCACACGATTAGAAGGCTTGAAGATCTCAATCAAGCTAAAGATGATTTAGAGAAAGCGGAAAATATATTAATTGTAGGAGGAGGCATTCAAGGACTTGAGATGGCTTGGGAACTTTCAAAAGGGAATAAACATGTTATTATAGTTGAAAAATCATCTAACTTGATGCCTAAGCAACTTGATAGCGAAGCTGCAAAAAGAATAGAAGAAAAGTGTAAAAGTCACAATATTGAGCTCTTACTAGGGACGTCGATAGACTCTATTTTTGGGGAGAATCAGGTAACGTCATTCACAACAAATACTGGTAAAAGTTATAATGCTGATATGATTATCTATGCAATTGGTATCAAAGCTAATGTACCTCATTTTAAAAATATTGAGCTAAAAACCAAAGAAGGTGTTCAAGTTAATGATAGAATGATGACGAATATAGATCATGTTTTTGCTGCTGGTGATGTTGCTGAATACAATGGGCATATCTTTGGACTATGGAATATAGCCATGGAACAAGCTAAAGTGGCAGCACATAACATGGTTGGACATGAAAGTTTATACAATCCTCCTACACCTGTTACAACTATGAATGCATTTAATCTTCCTCTATTTTCAATGGGCGTCATTAATAAAAGTGATAGTGATGAAGACGTAATAGACTATTCAAAAGATCAATACCATCGAATTCTATTAAAGGATCATCAAATAATTGGAGCAATTTCTATTGGAGATATCAAACATTCACCAGTATTGAAGAAAGCTATAGAAAGAAAAAGAATCATTAACAATAGTGATGATGTATCCTTTAACGATTTATTACAGATACTAAAAGAGAGCAAATAGTAATTCAAGTGATAAAAACTAAATTAGAGAGGAAAGAATCAATGGCAGAAATAAAGTTTTGTGAAAATAATTTTACTTTTGGAACTGAAGAAACAGTTAATAAACTTCGTGAGAAGGGTATAGAAGTTGAAGTAGAACCCTGTCTAGGCTATTGTGGAGATTGTGCTGAAAGTCCCTTTGCACTTGTAGATGATGAACTTATCAAGGCTAGTACAGCAGAAGAATTATTAAGTGAAATTGAAGGAAAGCTCTGAGAGAAAGATTAGTTTCTTTCTTTCAGAGCTTTCAATAGATGCCTAGCATAGAAATCTAGCTCTTCTTTGAAGAGGTTAATAGTAATATATTCTTGTTTATCTCTACGACTCTTTTTAAAGATCTTCAAACCTTCAAATACGTCATAGATTGGAAGGAATGTACTTTCGTGTTTAATATAACAGTTAGATGCTTTAGCTTTTTGCTTCATATCGTTTGGTAAAAATGCAGCCATATTTTTGTGGATGACTTCATCTTTTTCTGGAATATAATAATAATTCTTATAATCCTTAATGAAATAAAATAAAATATCTTTTATTAAGGGAATTCTTACTTGAAGATTTCCATCGATGAGCATCTGCATATCTTTGATAGTTACCACATGTTTGATAGAAGGAACTCTTCTAAAGGTATAGTGAATGATTACATGGTTTTCAAGGATTTCATGCTCTACATAAGTAGCCTCCTGGATTTCGCTAATGATATTAAGATAGTCATAAATAGCCATCAAATCTAACAATGCAATCATATCTTCTTTATTATGAAGAAGGAGATTGTATTCTAAATCACTATCCTTTGTCTGAGTATATATTTTATATTGTTCTATTAGATCTCCACCTGTATATGGATCTTCACGATAAATGCCTACAAGCTTTTCGATAGTTTTTAGTTTATAGTTTTCAAGACCTAGAAAAGTCTTATATTTTTTCACATCTTTATAAATATCAATAGACATATAATTGTCCACTGGAGGTAGCTCATAGGATGATAGTTTATGATTAACATAAGGAAAATCGAAGGAATCTCCATTGTAAGTTATAACAACTGCCTTATCTTTAATTAATTGATATAGTGCTTTAAGAATTTCTAATTCTTCACTTGGATTTTCAGCTAAATGTTGCTCTACATACCAGACATTCTTTTCAAAATAAACATAACCTAATAGATATAGTTGAGAATAATCTCGATGAAACCCTGTGGTTTCTATATCAAAGAATATAACATCTTCATTTTCATATGGAATATAGTCTTTAATATGAATGTTCAAATTTAAAGCTTCTTTTATAATTTTCATGTCACACCTCAATGTTTTCACATCAGTTTTAATGATATCTTATCATAATTCAGTACATTTTGGAATTAATGAAGTGGGAGTTAGTTTATTAAGAATGGTAAAGATAAGTGCGATTGTATTGAAATGAACACAAAAATATAATAATATGATTATATATAGATATATGAATGTTGGTAAATGATTGATTTAGTGAACCGGTTGTTTACCCGAATACATAGGAGAAGGAAGTGGAATATGTACAAACCCGAGTACATGCGGCGAGTAAGAGCAAAGCGGCGAGAGCAAGGTTTATGCCCTGGCTGTGGAGCAGAGCGCGATAAGGATGGACGTATTTATTGTAGTAAATGTATCGAAAGTGGTGTAAGGCGTAAGCAAGAAAGTCGAAAAAGACAAAGAGATAATGAATTAGAAGAAAAAAGTAGCTAGATGCTGCTTTTTTCTATTTGTCAAAATAGCTATATGAATCATATGATATACAGTAGGTAAGGAGGTGGGAGAATGAACCCTTATGTTTTATATCGTATGCAACAGCAACCCCAATTAATGCGACAACATCAAACTGAATTGACTGTTGAAGGAAAAGGATTAATTGAAGTTGAGCCTGATATTGCAATCATTACATTGGGTGCTGTTACTGAGGGGGAGGATATTGAAGAAGTACAGATGAGGAATGAGGAGATTATGGAAAATATTGTTGGGTCTATTAAAGAGTATGGCATAAAAAGTGAAGATATTCAAACTGTCCAATACGACATATACCCTAAATATGATTATGTTGATGGGAAACAAACGTTAAGAGGTTATGAGGTAAGTAATGTTATTGAATTTAGACTCAGAGACCTTAATAAAGATGATGATGTCATCCGTAGTGCAGTAGCGGCTGGCGCTAATATTCAGTTGGGAATTATATTTACTGTTAGTGAACCTGAAAAATACTATAATCTAGCACTAAATCAAGCTTTAGTTAATGGAAGACAAAAGGCTAAGGAAATGGCAGATACAATAGGTGTAACCTTGATTCCCGTTCCTGTGCATGTCATTGAAAAAAGTACTTATATGGGAGAAGTTCGAACAGCAAGAGCGAGTACGTTAATGGAAGCGGGGAGTATCCAGGCTGGAACTATAGATGTAACAGCAGCAGTTGAAGAGAAGTTTAAATTGATGGAATAATCTTGCGTTTAAAGGTTATCAAATGTATAATAAATAAGTTATTTGACTTAAGAAAACAGATATTTACACCAAGGAGAAGAATAGATGGCTAGAAAGAAAAAAAACAATAAGTTCCCAGGGTTTATTAGAATGACTATTGGCATCTTAGTATCTTACTTTTTAATTATTCAGATAGCAAAGATGGACGTAGATAGTATTACATTTAAAAACGAGGAAGTTATTCCAGTTAATACGGATATTTCAATGGTCGTTCATTTTATTGATATTGGTCAAGGAGATAGCACACTTATTGAGTACAAAGATTGGGATATACTTATTGACGGTGGCGATAATAGAATGGCTACTGAATTAATCGATTACTTAAATCAGCAAGAGATAGATGATATTGATTTAATGATTGCTACCCACATGGATGCGGATCATATTGGTGGGTTAGATATAATATTGGCTGAATACCAAGTTGAAGAAATTATAGATTCTGGTACAGAAAAAGATACAAAGACATATAGAGATTATGCGAATGCAATAAGTGCAGAAGGGGCAGTATATCAAGAAGATAAAGATTACGTCTATGAAATGGATGATCTGTTTTCGATAGAAATAATTGAAACAGGTGATGACTATAAAGATGAAAACGATAATAGTGTGGTTTGTCAAATCAATTATGGGAATATGAACTTTCTTTTCACAGGAGATATGGAGAGCGAAGCTGAAAAAAACAGTTTACAGAAGTACGGTGATGTTGACGTTCTAAAGGTTGGTCACCATGGCTCTAGAACATCAACAACAGATATGTTCTTACAAACAACGCGACCGGAATATGCCATTATCTCTTGTGGAGAGGGTAACAAATATGGGCATCCACATTCGGAGACAGTAGACAAACTTAATAATATTGGAGCTAGAATTTATAGGACAGATGAGAAGGGGACTATTGTTCTAAAAACTGATGGAAATTCAATTACACTACAACGTTAATATTTCTTACTGTGACCATGCTCAAAATTTTAGGTGAAGTCATAAAATAAAGAAAAAGATAAAATGAGTGTTGAGTATGTATCGTATATCACGGGAGTATCTCATGAGACAAAATAATGCTGATGAGATAGTTATGGAGGGGACTGGTATTGTAGAAGCTATACCTGATACAGCTATTATAACCCTTCTCGTCAAAACAGATGGTTCAAAACCCTTAGATGTGGAAATAGCCAACGATAATAAAATTACTAATTATAAGAAGCAATTAGAAGACTTTGGTATAAAGGATAGAGATATAAAAGAAGTAAAAAGCTCGATTGTCCCAGTTACAGATGAAAACGGAAACGTCAAGTATTATGAAGGATTCACCTATTTAAATGTCTATCTATATGAACTATCACTTCTTCGAGAGTACTTGTACAATGCAGAGAACTTAGGACTTGAACCTATTAGAGTGAATTTTACAGTTAAAGATCCCTCCTATCACTACGATCAAGCATTACAAAAAGCTACATTAGATGGTATTAATAAAGCAAAGCAAATAGGTGAATTATTAAATATGTTTGTTGATCTGAACCCTCATCGAATAGTTGAAACAACCAGCGTTCATGATATGATAGAAGAACTTTCAGTTAAAACTCAAGAGGATTTAAGTACATTGAATTATGGAGCAATTACTTTTCATGCTTCTGTAACAGAATATTTTAATGTCAAGCAATAGTATAAAGTGAGAAGCACTATCTAGGTGCTTTTCTTACTAAAATACTATTTCTCATTGAATAGGATACATTGATGCTATTGTTAAATAATTGTGTCATATGATGGACAAGTTTCTATGCCAGTACATAATATAATATATCAAGGTTAACGAAATGAGATTAATAGATACAAAAAATGGATTGTCTCTCTAAATATCAACGCTCAATAGATGTTATCAAAATAAAGGAGAGGATTAAAAATTGTGAATCTATATGAGGATTACGAAAGTTTCATTTTGGTTGTGATTTTTTGTATTAGTTTACTTGGATTGTTAGCTATTTCGATAAAAGGATTTCATTCTAGAAAAAAAATTCAGCGTTATAAAACTATAACATATCAGTTAATGCTCTCAGCAGAAAAAAAATACTCATTTGGAGATAAGAAATTTATTTATGTCGTAGAAAGTTTATATATTATGCTTCCAGAAAGAATAAAAACTAAACAAACAAAAGATGACGTTCAAAAGTGGGTTCAACAAATATACAATGAGTTTAGGAAAGAATATTTAGATAATAGTTAGATTGAAGGAAATGGCTTTATAGCTACCAGTGCAATATTGGTAGCTATAACTATGTGAAGAATTATTTGTTACTTATAACTAATGGTATTGGGTATTGTAATAAAAATGAAAAATAGCTAATATTGACAAAAATTGATTAGAGTGATATAAATGAAGAATCGATAAGAAACAGCTATACTATTTAGAGAATATGAGGAGGTTAAGGATGACAAGATATATAGCAACTTGTATGTGTTTGATTTATATGCTAATGAGCTCCACCTATTTTGTATCTTTTGCTAGCCAGAAGGAAGTAACTAAGGACTTTAAAGTAATGGGATACTTCTCTGAGTCACCTTTTGATGACCCAATTGATGAATCAATCGAATTTGAAGGATTAACACACCTCATTTATGCTTTTCTAAAACCAAAAGAGGATGGGAGTTTTTATGAAATAAAAAAGCCTGAACGCCTTAAAGAACTCGTAGAGAAGAGTCATGAAAAAGGTGTTAAAGTTATTATTTCAGTTGGTGGTGTTCGAGTCAATGATCAGCCTCTGGTTACGATATTTGAAACCTTGGCCAGTACTGAGCAGGGGAGAAAGAATTTTGTAAATGGCATAACTGAATTTGTTGAACTCTATAATCTAGATGGGGTAGAGATTGATTGGGAATATCCAACAAACCTTTCTTCTGACAATTATGAAAGATTAATTCTAACCCTGGATGAGAATCTAGAAAAAAGGGGTAAAACTTTAAGTGCAGCAGTTGCAGGAGCAGGGTCACCAGATACTAAAGCAGAATCGGTGGAAGCTATCACGAGTAAAAGTTTAGAGTGCTTTGATTGGATTAACGTGATGGCTTATGACTTATATGGGGGTCAACACAGCCCTTACTGGTTTTCAAATGTTTCAATTGATTACTGGGCTAGTAGAGGTGTTCCTAGTAATAAAATAGTACTTGGTATCCCTCTCTATGCTAGACCAAGTTGGAAACAATACAGACATCTTGTGCAAATGGATCCAGAATATGCTTATTTAGATTATGTAAAGGGTGAGAAATTGGATTCTTATTACAACGGATTGAATACTATTGCGGAGAAAGCAAGGCTGGCCCTCAATAAAGCTGGAGGAATCATGTTTTTTGATATCAATGAGGATACACATGACGAAACCAGTGCACAAAAGATAGCTCTTGAAATGATTAATAGATATGATAAAAATAAATTAGAAGAGTTATTTATCGTTGTTGAAAATAAGGAATTGTTATTTAGTGAAGAAGAAAGCTTAGGCAAACCTTTTATAGATGAAAATAATAGAACGCAGGTGCCTGTTAGAAAAGCTCTTGAGACAATTGGTGCAAGTGTTTACTATGATTCATTCAATCAAACTGTTACAGCTAAAAAAGATGATATAAAAGTTACTTTTGCAATCGGTGAAAACTTTATTGAAGTTAATGATTCAAAAGTAGAGATGGATACTATCGTGATTCTGAAGGAAGATCGTACTTACTTGCCTCTTAGATGGATATATGAAAGCTTCGGTTATCAGGTGACTTGGCATGAAGGAAGCAATACGGTTATTGTTAATCAATAACTTATTTCTTTTATAAATTACTAGATAGAAAGGAGAGACAGATGAAAAGTAATATACATCAGAGTATGTCAATAATAATATTAGCAATTGCTGTTGCTTTTGGTAGCTATTATATCGGAAGTCAAATTAGAGAAACACCCAATATTGAATCACAGAGTCTTTTATTAACTGAAGAAGAGGCAGCGGAATATTTAGGGATCTCACATTCGAATTTATTTAGAATTCTTAGTCTTGAGTCAGAAGATCGTAGTAGAGTAAGTGTCTATGACTCCTATGCTTACATACCATTTATTGAAATTCAAGGTGTGAGGTATTTTACAATTAGGGAGTTTGATAAATGGGTAGAGTATAAGATGCACAATAAGTCATTAGTTTATTAGATTGATTGTTTCATACCACTGGTCTTTATGACCTGTGGCTTTTAATTGGTGTAAAAAGTACTCCGTTTTACTCGAAAGGAAGCAAAAAACTACTGTCTACTTTTATTATGATAGCCAGTAGTTTTTATATAATATAATAAAATTAAGAGTCCTTTGCTGTAATTGTATCATAGACAGCATTGTAGACTGAACATATAGATTTTTCTTCCAACCAAGATTCATCTAATGAGTTTTTTGCCATTACTGTTCCAATAGATTCTATCCATTGAACAACGATTTCAGCCGCCAATTCTTTATTAGATTTGGACATATAGAAACACCTCCTTTATACAAAATATGTCTATAATTGAATAGGTATAACATGATTTAAGCGTTATTCAATTCTCTGTTTACTCAAACTAATAGAAAGATTATATAGTGTTAGAGTAGCGTCTACAAAGTGACTGACATAACATAACTATAAGAGAAGAAGGGAGAGAAATGATGTATAGTATGTCTAGATCTTATATAACACGGCAAGAGCGGAGTGAAATAAATGTTAAAGGAGTAGGGTCAGAGTTTACAGTACCTGATATTGCTATAGTTTCCATCGATATAGTGACTAGAGGTGAAGATCCTCTTGATATTGAGACATTTAATAGTAATAGGGTAGAACAGGTTTTGAGATGGCTTAAACAATTCGGAATACAGGATAAAGATATCAATATACAAAAAGAAATATTGACTCCCATTTTGGATGAAGAAGGAAGAACAACAAGTTATCAAGCATCTACTTTTATAACAGTAACTTTCTATGATTTTGCAACGATAGGTGAGTTTTACTATAATATTCATGGAACAGATATAGAATATAGTCAAATCATATTGACTCTAAAAGATGTAGATAAATATTACTATACAGCTTTAAATCGAGCAATTAAAAGTACTTATGAAAAAGCTAAAGTAGTTGCAGATAGTATGGATGTTCAACTCGTCCCCATACCAGTGATAGTTACAGAGACTTCAAATATAGAAGATATACTTGATCAAATAACGATAACCGAAGTAGAGCAAGCAGAAGACATAGCCTTAAGTACAATCATTATTTCTGCAACTGTTGAAGCTAAATTTTTGGTTCAAAGTAGCAATTCTAAAAAAAGCACCTAGTCCTCTAGGTGTTTCATTTTAATTAAAGATCTCCTTGTTTTGTATTAACCGACGTTTCATGTTGCTCATTTCTTTCAAATCTTTGGAATTATACTATTATTGCTCAAATTAATAATAAAAATGATTAATTGTCTATGATACAATATATTAAACAATTAAAACAGACTTTTCTTTTAGGAAGTATTAGTTAGACTTATGTTAGAGAGGAGGGGATAAAGTATGAGAGCTCCTTTTCAAGTATTAGTTATCCCTTACAAGAAAGTCAATGGAATACCACAATACTGCATTTTTGAGAGAAGTGATGCTAATTATTGGCAATTTATAGCTGGAGGTGGAGAAGACGAAGAAAGGTCACTTGATGCAGCTAAACGAGAAGGATTTGAAGAAGCTAAAATAGATAAAAAGCTTTTTTATTATCAATTAACATCAACATTTTCGGTACCTGCTGAGTGCATTTCAAAAATACATAGAGTGTATTGGTCAGCGGATACTTTTGTTTTACCAGAGTATTGCTTTGCAGTAGATATAGCTGATCAGCCAATAGAATTATCAGAGGAGCACCTGGAGTATCGTTGGGTTACATATGGAAAAGCAAAAGAAATGTTACATTGGGAAAGTAATAAGGTAGCTCTATTTGAGCTACATGAGAGAATTAATTCAAATCTCTTTTAGTCTCAATGGTATTGTTATTATTACGAATATACAACCTCCATCCAGTAAAGTGCTATATGATTAGAATGCTCTCTAGCATTTCAGCTCATATAGCACTGCTTCCTTTAATTCTCTTAAAAATAGTTTTAATTAGTTATATGGATTATAAAGGTAAGTTGAGCTTACAGGTCCATTTTGCGTTAAATTATACTTGTTATTATAATATGATACAGGGTCATTTAACGAACCCCAAGGGAAATTACCTCCTACAGATTGATCCCTGCCATTTAATGTTCCATAGCTCTCAAATGTATCGTAATCACCAATATTATATCGTCTATCCCATATCTCATCGATCATCAGTACTTGATAAGTATATGAATTTGTGAATTTACCTGAAATATCGGTTGGAGCCTCTGCAACATCACCAACATTATAAATGATAGCATCATTTCCAATAACAGTATCTGTTGTGTGGAAGTTAGGATCAAAAGCAAAAATGGCGTGACCCTTTGCATTAAAGTCAAATTGATTATTCAAGACATCGCCATTGCTACTGATGAATACTTTTGGATGACATCCATTTGTTGTATTAAAAATAACATCATTGGAAGTGTATTCACCTTTAGTGCTATGGATAGTTGTTTCCATAACTTCAAATGTTCCATAACCATCATTTTCTGTTCCTTTTCGAATGACAAGATTTACGTTTTCCACATCATTTTCATGTCTGTCTGCAGAAAAAAAAGCATCATCCATAGAGTGATAATAACAATAGGTTAAGAAATAATGTGTTTCTGTTTCTATAAAGATACCATAGGCATATGCTTTCATCATACTGAAATCGCCACTCCTAGGTGTGTTATCCCAGTTGTTACCAGCATCCCAATCATCATCATAGTTCACATTTGTAATCATATCCCCTGCAGGATAATACTGATGCCAAAGCACTTTGTCTTGTCTTAAATCCTGAAAAACTTGCGGCGCCCAGTATTCTAAGACATCTTCTCTGTTTTCTCCACTTGCTAAAACGGTAATACTAGGATTCAAACTAAAAAAGGTTATAACGAGCAACAAGCAAGTTAAGAATAATGATACTGTAATTCTTCTGAAGTTCATTGTAGATCCCCCTCAATAATTATTTTTTAGCCTTTTACATCAACTAGAGTAAACATGTACACTATAATATATTATCTACTCTAATCCTTTATTACTATATGAAGTTATTAGAATAAGTGCTACATAGTTTTTATTTTGCTTTTAAGGATTTACAGATGCATAAGTCGTATTAAGTTGGTAATGATATGGTTAAAATCAGTAAAGTAAAGGTTGGCGATCCTCAATGAGAAATACAATAATGTACAGTACGCTTTTTCTAGTAATGGGAGCAAGCTACTACATTATAGAAATACTTTTTGATGGCACATCTCACTGGTCAATGTTTTTGCTAGGTGGGGTGTGTGGGGTAGGTATAGGTTTGCTGAATGAGCAAAGATTAACTTGGGATATGCCCTTATGGAAGCAAGTATTATATGGCGAATGCATAGTATTGCCATTAGAATTTATTACTGGTTGCATAGTAAACTTGTGGTTGAAGCTTAATGTTTGGGACTATTCAGGTCTGCCATTCAATATATTAGGACAATCCTCCTTACTATTTGCATTATTATTCATACCTGTCATACTTCTAGCGATACTTACGGATGACTATATAAGATATTTGTGGTTTGGAGAAGAGAAGCCAAAATACAAAATCTTTTAATTAATTATTATATGTATAGCAAATATAAAATACCTGGGGAGTTGTGTTTTTTTAGATGGATAACTTAATGATTCTAATGAAAAGTTATCGGGATAATACCTGATAGCTTTTTTCAGTTATAATGTATACTAATATCAATATAATATATTAAAGGTCTTAAAATGAATGGTGCAGAAGAATGAGAAAATTAATTATAAGCATGATAAGTTTAATCATAGTGATTATTTTAGGTTTATCATTTGATGCAATATCAAAAGAAAATACGATAGTTATAGGGACAAAAGACTATCCAGAGCAGATTCTTCTTGGAGAAATGTTGTCTTTACTAATTGAAGAATACACTGACCTTGAAGTTGAAAAGAAGTTTGGATATGAAATAGAAGAGATACATGAACCTTTAATGAAGGGGGAAATTGATCTATATCCCGAATATACTGGAACTGGATGGGGAGCAACATTAAAGAAACCTCTCATTTATAATAAAGACATACTATATCAAGAGGTAAAAAAAGCTTATGCCAAGGAATTTGATGTTGAATGGCTAGATAGATATGGTTATAATAATGCGTTTGGTTTAGTTATGAAGAATGATAAAGCGAAAGAACAGGGAATTTACTCATATTCAGATTTAGCTTTAAAAAGCCGGCCGTTAATCATTGGCGGCGAAAGTAGTTTTTTTAATCGAGTAGATGCTTATCCAGGATTAGAAGAGAAATATGGTTTTGAATTTAAAAATAAAATGATTCTTGATATCAATGCAAAGTATGATGTAATCGATATAGGCGAAGTAGATGTAATAGATGTGGGTACAACTGATGGGTTATTACGTAAGTATGACTTAATATTACTATATGATGATCAAGAATATTTTACGCCATATGAACCTGCAACAATTATCCGAAAAGATACGTTAGAGGAGCATCCTGAATTAGAAGAAGTTCTCAATAAATTAGGAGGACAGATAACAGATGAAGAGATGTCCAGGCTTAATTATTTGGTAACAAATAGTGATTTAGATGTTAATGAAATCGCAAAACTTTTTTTACAATCAAAAGGTTTATTGTAATAGATGATGTGAAAAGAGTAGTGCAGTCAATAAAAGTTACAATAAGTACTAGGTCTAATTTTAATGTGCATATATAATGGATAAAGACGATTCACTGGACTTTGCTGAGTCTAAAGCTACCAGGTTAATACCTAGTAGCTTTAGAAAATAACTGAAATTAATCACAATATTTATTATCATGTATGCAACGTCTTGAGCACCTACATAAGCAGTAAATAACAAGTAGTGTAAAAAAAGGTATAGTATTTATTAATAAACCTGTTCTTAGCATTTCCTCAAATTGCTCTAGTAATGAAGGGTTTCTTGAATATGCTAATATTGTCATACCTATTGCAGCTCCATTTCCAATGGCAATACCCGATAATACTTTTGCAGCTGCACTAGTAAAGCAACAACAAGTATCATTCTTCATAATACTCCTCCTTTTATTATAGTTTAATATATTCTATGTTTAAGATGCTGGACATGCTACAAAGTATAATAAACCTATTTGTTGATTATATTATTTCTAATTGTTTTATTTCATCTATCAAAGTACTTTCAAGTCTTTTTAGTGTTATCATTCAATCCTCCCCTTTGTTTCTAACAAGTATATACTTAGCTAAACTTTCTAATGATACATCAAAGTCTTATTGATAGTTATTGAATCTTCACAGTGGGATTTGCACCTTGCAACAGCCTTATCAATTAGGATGGGGTAATGATCTTCATTAGAGAAATAGTAAGTCTTAAAGTTTATACTTCTAAGATAAAAGTAATCTCTGTTTTATAGATGTCCTTAAACTCTATTTCTTTTATCATCCCCACCCCCTATAAAATTATTGAGTAAATTATATCACATTATAGATTAAATCGGAATTTACAGAAGTAAGAAAGTGCGTTGTAACATAAATATTGTACAAGCATATAGTGAAGTAAGACCTTTAGAAGGAAGTGTTTTTATTATGTCTTTTAAACCTGAACACAAATGTGATAATTTACGTGATTGCAAATGTCCTGTTAGCAGTACGCCGGGGTTTAGTGGATCTTTTAACTTAAAATGTGGGGAATGCTTAAAAATATTTGAAAGCGACGAGCCTGTTGAGGTCGAGATGGAAATAGGAAGAGTTATTAATTCAAATGACTGCAGTATACTCATATTCGTAGAAGTACAAAATGGGAAGGACCTCGTATTCGAGATTCCTAAGAGTGATAACTCATTCACAAATAATAGAATTTTTTTTATTACTAAACAAGCTCGTAAAGTTACTATAGAATGTAAAAATGATAACCTTGATGGAGGTGTTTGCATTGGAGTTTGGGATATGAAAATAATACTCAGAGGTTCAGATACTGATAAAAAATGTGAATGTCCTGTCCAAAGCACACTTGTAGGTAGTTCATCTTTCCAGCTAAGCAGTGGGAATAAGCAAACAATATTTGAGAGCGGTGAACCCACTGAAATATTTATGATTGTAGATTTAGAACCAACTAATGAGCAATGTACTCTAACAGTAATAGTGGACCTGGATAATTGCTCTTGCTTAAAATTCGTTATTCCAGAACCAGAATCTATAGCTAACGATATAACTTTCTATAGTAAAAATGTTGTAAGGGTAACTATTGAAAGTTTGGCTTTAACAAGTTGTTTAGGACTATGGGAGAGAGCTATTATTTTAAGAGGTGCCTAAAATTAATTTACAAGATTGAGCTATATAAAATAAAATTGCATGCAAAAACAATACATAATGACTACAATGTCTAGGTATGATGTATTATTTTTCATGCAATTCACAATAATTTTTGATTCTTATATATTGTATAAGGGCCATATCATTTTTTACATGAGTAAGTTTCGTCGTTTTAAATTACTCTGAATTTAAAAGGCATTATAGACCATTTTTTTTCAAGGTAATTTCGAATTATTATATGTAAAAGAGTTCGGGTATGCTTCGAGAAGGTACATAAAATGAAGACAAAAACTAAAGCAGAAGATAATAAGGTGTTTTATAATAGTATGAAACTAAATAATTAACAATAAAAAGCATAACATATGGTGTGCTTTTTTCTTGCTTTAAAGAACTTTTTTTTGTACAATATATATAATGAGAATACTATGTCTTAAATTTGATAGATATGGAATTTTAAGGAGGATTAATTATAGATGGCAACGCAAATTTCACTTGAAGAATCAAGAAGGCAGAAAGATATTATCAAAGATTTACGAATGATGGCAGATAAAGAATATGCGGATAGTGGCGAAAAGAAAAAGTATTTTATCACTACATTTGGCTGTCAGATGAATGCCAGAGACTCTGAAAAGCTTCGTGGCATACTTGAAGAGATCGGTTATGAAGAAGCTTCAGAAGAAAAAGAAGCAAACCTTGTCGTTTATAATACATGTACTGTAAGAGAGAATGCGGAGCAACGTGTATATGGAAGACTAGGCTTTTTAAAGAGTTATAAAAAACATAAGAAAGATTTTAAAATTGTTATGTGTGGCTGTATGATGCAGCAACCAGATATCCTTGAGTCTATCCGAACTAAATATAAACACGTAGATGTAATTATGGGAACTCATAATCTTTACAAATTTGCAGAGTTATTAAAAACAAATATAGATACTGGTGAAATTATTATTGATATTTGGGATTCGCATGGTGAGATCGTAGAGGATTTACCAAGTATTCGTAAACATCCATTTAAAGCAAGTGTGAATATTATGTTCGGCTGTAATAACTTTTGCACTTATTGCATTGTTCCTTATGTTAGAGGTAGAGAAAGAAGCCGAACACCTGAAGATATTGTTAATGAAATTAAGGAATTAGTGGCTGATGGCGTTATTGAAGTGATGCTTTTAGGTCAGAATGTTAATTCCTATGGCAAAAACTTAGATAATCCATGTTCCTTTACGGAGTTATTAAAGAGTATAGAAGAAATAGAAGGACTAGAACGTATTCGATTCATGACCTCTCATCCAAAGGATTTATCAGATGAACTGATTGAATGGTTCGGTCAATCAAAAAAATTATGTAATCACTTGCACTTACCTGTTCAAGCTGGAAGTTCTAACTTACTAAAGAAAATGAATCGTCATTACGATCAAGAGAAATATCTTGAATTGGTAAATAAAATTAAAGAAGTTCGTCCAGATATCTCCCTAACAACTGATTTAATCGTTGGTTTCCCTGGAGAGACTGAAGAAGATTTTGAAGCTACTTTGGATATCGTTAAAGAAGTAGAGTATGATAATTCATTTACATTTATCTACTCTAAAAGAACTGGTACACCAGCAGCAGAAATGGAGAATCAAATTGATGAAGAAGTGGTTAAAGAACGCTTTAATCGTCTTCTAGAAACCCTTAATGAAATTATTGCAAAGAATAATGCTAAAAAAGTTGGACAGGATTTTGAAGTGCTTGTAGAGGATAAGAATAAAAATAAAGAAGGTATGGTTAGTGGTCGAACAACATCCAACCATCTCGTTCATCTAAAAGGTGGGGAAGAATTGATTGGTAAAATTGTTAAAGTTCACATAACAGGATCTAAAACATTCTATCTAATAGGAGAGATGGTTTAATGGCAAAATTAACACCAATGATGCAGCAGTATATGAGTATTAAAGAACAACATAAAGATTGTTTGCTCTTCTTTAGATTAGGTGACTTTTATGAAATGTTTTTTGATGATGCTGTAACCGCGTCCAGAGAGTTAGAGATTACATTAACAAGTAGAGGGAAGGCAGGAAATGACAGGTACCCTATGTGTGGCGTACCTTTCCATTCTGCTGAAAATTATGTACAACGTCTTATTGAAAAAGGTTATAAGGTAGCTATATGTGAACAGGTAAGTGATCCGAGTGCAGGCAAAGGTATAGTTGAAAGAGAAGTTGTGCGTATTGTTACACCTGGTACAAATATCAATACAGACAATATCGAAGACACAAAAAACAATTATCTACTTTGTATTGAGTTAAAAGATAACAAAATTGGACTTGCTGCTGCAGATGTAACGACAGGGGAGTTCTTTGTAACGGAGATGGAAGATGAAAAGAAACTCTTTGATGAACTTGCTAAGTTTTTGCCTTCTGAAGTACTTGTTAGTGATGGACAAAGCGGAAATAGTTCTCTTCAAATAGAAGAAGCAAGAAAACGATTTGACTTCTTCTTAAATCTCTATCCTGAATGGAATTTTGACCGAAATAGATGTGAAGAGAAATTACTTAAACACTTTGGTGTGCTAAAATTAGACGGTTTGGGATTAGGTAACTATGATGTTGGTATTATAGCTGCAGGGACATTATTAGGTTACTTGTATGAAACCCAGAAGCGACAACTTAATCATTTATCCAAGATCACGCCTTATTCTGTTAATGAATTTATGATGTTAGATATCTCAACCCGTCGTAATCTGGAATTAACAGAAACTCTTAGGGAGAAAAAGCGAAGAGGATCTTTACTTTGGGTATTGGATAAAACACGTACTGCTATGGGTGGTAGGATGTTGAGAAAATGGATCGAGCAACCTCTTATCACTGAAGAGAAAATTCAAAAACGTTTAGATGCAGTAGAAGAATTAATCAATGACCCTATTAATCGAGAAGAGCTAAAAGAATACCTAGATGAGATATATGATATGGAAAGATTGATGGGGAAAGTAGCTTATGGCGCAGCTAATGGCAGAGATTTAATAGCGCTGCGTAATTCTTTACGTATGTTACCTCATATTAAATCTTTGATGGAATGTTATGAGACTAGTTTATTAAAAGATATTCATGTGAACATGGATGAATTAGAAGATATTCACCAACTCATCGATAACTCGATCATGGAAGAACCTCCAGTAACATTAAGAGAAGGCCGCTTAATTAAGGATGGTTATCACCAAGATGTAGATAAGTACAGGAAAGCAAGTACTGATGGGAAGCATTGGATTGCTGAGTTAGAGGCAAAAGAGAGAGAATTAACTGGCATCAAAAACCTTAAAATCAAATATAATAAAGTTTTTGGTTATTATTTAGAGGTAACTAAGTCCTACTTAAATTTAGTTCCTGATCGATTTGTAAGAAAGCAAACGTTAGCTAATGCAGAGCGTTATATAACACCTGAATTAAAGGAAATAGAGGATACGGTTTTAGGTGCTGAAGAAAAGATTGTTGAACTTGAGTACCAACTCTTTACTGAAATTCGTGATAAGATAGCAGCTGAAATGGAACGTATCCAAAAGTCTGCTACAAAGGTTGCTAGACTAGATGTGATTCGTTCATTAGCAAATGTAGCAGAAAGACAAAACTTTATTAAGCCACATCTTAATGTAGAGGGTATTATCGATATTAAAGATGGTCGCCATCCAGTAGTAGAGAAAATGATTGATAACGATGCTTTCATCCCTAATAATACGTTCTTGAATGAGGATGAAGATCGTTTAGCAATTATTACAGGACCAAATATGGCAGGTAAATCTACTTATATGCGTCAAGTGGCTCTCATCGTCTTAATGGGGCAAATTGGAAGTTTTGTTCCTGCAAGTGAAGCCAATATATCTCTTGTGGACCGTATATTTACAAGAGTAGGTGCTTCAGATGACTTAGCTTCTGGTCAAAGTACTTTTATGGTTGAAATGACTGAAGTAAGTAATATCTTAAACAATGCCACAAAAGATAGTTTATTAATATTAGATGAAATAGGTAGGGGTACCAGTACATTTGATGGGTTGAGTATTGCATGGTCTGTTGTAGAATACATTAGTGATCAAAATATCATTGGTGCTAAGACCTTATTTGCAACCCATTATCATGAGTTGACAGAATTAGAAGGTAAAATAAGTGGTGTTAAGAATTACTGTGTTACGATTAAGGAAAGTGGAGAAGATATTATCTTCCTACATAAAATTAAACGTGGTGGTGTTGATCACAGTTACGGTATAGAAGTTGCTAAGTTAGCTGGACTACCTAAAACAGTCGTTGAACGTTCAAAAGAAATTTTATCTCAGTTAAATGAATCGGATATTGCTAAGAAAGCTAGTGACATTGAAGTTCAGACATCAATTGATGAGGACTTAATAACGTCGAAGCAACATGAAGAAACAGTGGTACAAGTTGCAACAACAATGGAAACACAGCTTAATCTATTTGACACACATTCTTATGATTTGATTGAGAAGATTAAAAAGCTCAATATATTAGAAATGACGCCAATGGATGCCATGCAGACCTTATTTGATTTGCATAAAAGTGCCAAGGATCTTTAAAGAGGTGGTATAATGAGATCTATACAATTATTGGACCAACATACAATCAATAAAATTGCAGCAGGTGAAGTGGTTGAGCGCCCTTCTTCTGTTGTGAAAGAATTAGTGGAGAATGCTATAGATGCCAAATCATCAGCAATTACTGTAGAGATTAAAGATGGAGGTATAGCCTACATTCGTATCAGTGATAACGGTATTGGGATTCCGAAAGAGCAAGTACGTACTGCTTTTTTACGTCACTCAACCAGTAAAATAAAAGATGAAGTTGACCTTCAAACCATTGGCACCTTAGGGTTTAGAGGAGAGGCTTTAGCCAGTATTGCTGCTGTAGCTCAGGTCGAAATGATGACCAAGACACGAGATACACTTACAGGAATTCGGTTGGTTATTGAAGGTGGTAAAGTTATCATAGAAGAAGAGATAGGTTGCCCAGAAGGAACAACTTTGATTATTCGTAATCTCTTTTATAACACGCCTGCAAGACGAAAATTCCTTAAACGTCCAGGTACTGAAGGAAGCTACATTAGTGACTTAATGAATAGAGTAGCTTTAGGACATCCTGAAATTTCGTTTAAATATATGAACAAAAGTAAAGTAGCCTTACATACTTCGGGGAATAATAACTTGAAGAATGCTATCTTCAATGTTTATGGTAAAAATTTAGTGAAAGACCTTATGGAAGTCGAAGGAACGAGTGAACATTTTAACTTAAAAGGATTCGTTGGAAAGCCAGCTATTTGTCGTGGAAATCGAACTTTTGAAAGTTATTACATTAACGGGCGCTACATTAAAAGTAAGATTGTTGAAAAAGCACTTCATGATGCCTATAAAGATTTTATTCCACCTAATAATTACCCAGTAGTTGTCTTACATTTTACAATCGATCCTAAACAAGTGGATGTCAATGTGCATCCTACAAAAATGGAAGTTCGGTTCCAAGAAGAAGATCAGATTTATGATCTTGTAAAAAATACGATTAATCAAAAATTAATAAATGATAATATCATACCTGAAATTAAACTGCATAAAGAGAAGTTCATAGCAAAAGAAGAAGTAAAAGAATATGTTCCTGAAGCATTTGAGATAAAGAATAAAAAACTTGAAGAGGAGAGTTCAAAAGTAAGGGAAGTTGAAGAGAAGTCTCTAAAACAAGTAAGTCATGTTAACCAAGTAGAGCCAAATAATATACAACAAAAAACTGAGACAAGTGCAATGATAAGTGGAACAACAGTTCCTAAAACAGAGCTAGTTCAAGAAAAACACCAGGTAGAATCTAATGAGTCAAAGGAACTAAAAATAACTGAAGACAGCAACGAGCATAACAGTAGTTTGCTTAATAATCCTGTTAATGATCAAATTAAGGAAGAGCCCAAAGTAGAAGAATCAACTCAATTAGATATGGATCTCAATTCTCTACAGAAACAACTTGATGATTTCAAGATCGTTGGGCAAGTTTTTAATACTTATTGGCTTATTGAAAAAGATCAAAAAATGTTCATTGTTGATCAACATGCAGCTCATGAAAAGGTTCTTTATGAACGTATCAAGGCATCGAGGCATCATGAAAATAATACACAAATTCTGTTGAAACCAATTGTTGTTAATTTACAAGAAGCTGAAAGTTTGCTAATCAAAGCACACTTAAAAATCTTTAAACAATTTGGTTTTGAAATCGAAGACTTTGGAAATAATGCTTATATTATAAGAGGTGTTCCTTATATTTTTAATACTGTCTTAGATAATAAAGTTTTTACTGATATGTTAGATGGTCTTATAGAAGAGGAGAGGCAAATTGAAGATGATATGTTAGCTGAGAAGATTGCTTTAATGTCTTGTAAAGCAGCTGTAAAAGGGAACAATAGAATGTCTCTTCCAGAAGTAAAAAGTTTAATGTCTCAATTGTTTACATTAGAGAACCCTTATAATTGTCCTCATGGACGTCCAACCATTATCAGTATGACAAAGTATGAACTGGAAAAGAAATTTAAAAGGGTGTAAAAAATGAAGAAAAAACCGATGATTATTATTGCTGGACCTACAGCTGTAGGAAAAACTAGCACGTCAATTCAATTAGCAAAACGTATTGGTGGAGAGATCATTTCCGCCGACTCTATGCAAGTCTATAAAGCGATGGACATAGGAACTGCTAAAATTAAAGAAGAAGAAATGGATGGGGTGCCCCATTATTTGCTAGATGAGCTTAATCCAGATGATCCTTTTAGTGTGGCTGATTTCCAACGTCTTGCCAAGCAATATTATGATGATATTATTTCTCGTGGAAAAATACCTATTATTGTAGGGGGGACAGGGTTTTATTTGCAATCCATTATCTATGATATAGATTTTAATGAGATGGAGCCCGATCATGAATATAGGAATGAACTTACAATCCTAGCAGGAAAAGAGGGCACTAAAGTAGTTCATAAATTGTTAAGAGAAGTTGATGAAGTATCTGCAAATGCTATACCTCATCAAAATCTTAAAAGAGTTATTCGTGCTCTGGAGTATTATAAGCAGGCTGGCGAACCCATATCCCTACACAATAATCGTGAACGAGAGAAAGAAACACCTTATGATTTAGCATTCTTTGTACTTAATATGAATCGAGAAAAACTGTATGAACGTATTAATATGCGAGTTGATATGATGCTAGATGAAGGTTTACTCGATGAAGTGAGGTCGCTTTTAGATCAAGGTTATGATTGGGATTTAGTATCAATGAAGGGATTAGGTTATAAAGAATTTAAAGGTTACTTTGATGGCACTCAATCCTTAGAAGAAGCTATTGATATTCTTAAACGTGATACACGCCATTTTGCTAAAAGACAATTAACATGGTTTAGGCGTGAATCTAATGTCACATGGATAGACGTTGAGCAGTTAGGGTTGAATGCGACAAAAGTTACAGATTTTATGATGCATTATATCGAAAATAACTTGCACATTTTGTGATATTACTATAAAATAATTTTAGATTCTATTTTATCATAAAGGAAAGTTCTTGCAATAATCAATTAAATAAACCCTTTTAATTGATGACAAGGAAACTTTCCAAAGGATACAAACTTCCCAAGGAAGATGTAGCTAAGCTACTTTTGTTCTGAGGCAAAGATAAATTCTGTTTGGTAATTTTGATGGCCTTTGAAAGATATGAGCTTAAAGCTCTTAAAATTGTACAAGGGGTGAAGATATGAAACAACAGATTAATTTACAAGATATGTTTTTAAATCAAGCAAGAAAAGAAAGAATAGAAGTAACGATGTTTTTGGTGAATGGTTTTCAACTTAAGGGGTATGTAAAAGGATTCGATAATTTTACTGCAATTCTTGATATTGATGGTAAACAACAAATGATTTATAAGCATGCTATATCAACTATTATTCCTGCAAGACCAATTAACTTTAACAAAGACGAATAATAGGAGAAATGATGACTTTACTTAATCATTACAAGAATTTTGGCATCAAAGAAGAAGTTATTTCTTTTTGTAGTCATATAGAGACTTCAATAAAAGAACGTTTTTCTGCAATTGACGAAATAGCTGAATTGAATCAATTGAAGGTATTAAAGGCTATGCAGGATCATCGTGTCAGTGATGCTCATTTTTCTGCAACAACTGGTTATGGTTATAATGATATTGGCCGTGATACCCTTGAAGAGGTTTATGCCTCTGTATTTCGGGCGGAATCTGCATTAGTACGTCCGCAGTTAATTTCTGGAACACATGCATTGACAGTTGCTCTGTTTGGCAATCTTCGTCATGGGGATGAATTATTATCACCTGTAGGAAAACCTTATGATACCCTAGAAGGGGTTATTGGTATTCGAGAAACCCCGGGTTCATTAGCAGAACACGGGGTGTCCTATCGTCAAGTTGATCTTTTATCAGATGGATCTATAGATTATGATGGCATCAAAAAAGGTATTAACGATCGTACCAAGATGGTCACCATTCAACGTTCTAAAGGCTATACCACAAGACCAACATTATCTGTAGAAGAAATAAAAAAGATAATTCACATTGTTAAGTCTGTTAGAGATGATATAATTTGTATGGTTGATAACTGTTATGGGGAATTTGTTGAAGCTAATGAGCCAACGGAAGTTGGTGCAGATTTAGTAGTTGGATCATTAATAAAGAACCCAGGAGGCGGATTAGCGCCAATTGGGGGTTACATTGTTGGTAAAGAAAAATACGTAGATAACGCAGCATATCGACTTACTGCCCCTGGACTAGGAAAGGAAGTCGGAGCGACACTAGGGATTAATCAGCCTTTGTATCAAGGTTTGTTTTTATCACCGCAAGTGGTAGCAGGTGCCCTTAAAGGGGCTGTTTTTGCTTCTGCAGTTTTTGAAAAATTAGGTTTTAAGGTATTCCCAGCATCTCATGAAAAGCGTCATGATATTATTCAAGCTGTGAACATGGAAAATGCTGAACGTGTTATTAAGTTTTGCCAAGGAATACAAGCAGCAGCACCAGTAGATAGTTTTGTTATCCCTGAACCATGGGATATGCCAGGTTATGATTGTCCGGTAATCATGGCTGCAGGGACTTTTGTGCAAGGGTCATCTATTGAGTTAAGTGCTGATGCCCCAATCAAACCACCCTATACTGTATTCTTTCAAGGTGGTTTAACTTGGTACCATGCTAAATTAGGTATCATGAAAGCATTGCAAAATATGATTGATAGCAATACGATTCAATTAGAAATTTAAGATAAGTGATAATCTGATTGATAATGGATAGATTGCATATGATAGAATCACACTAAGAATGACAGCTATAGAGGCTGTCTTTCATCATGTTTGTAGTAAGGTGTAAGAGGAGAGACGATAATTGATGTTACCTGAAAGCTATAAAGAAAAGATGCAAGAACTTCTTGGTAAGGAATATGAAGCTTATTTGGATTCGTTTCATCAAGAGCGTTATTATGGTTTGAGAATTAATACTTTGAAATGGAGTCCTATGGATTTTAATAGGGAGCTATTTGAGTGTGAACCTATACCATGGTGTGACGAAGGTCTTTATTATAAAAAAGGATATCAACCTGCAAAAGATCCTTATTATCATGCAGGATTATATTATATACAAGAACCTAGTGCTATGTCACCAGCAGCTATACTTGATG
This sequence comes from Vallitalea okinawensis, assembly GCF_002964605.1. Classification (NCBI taxonomy): domain Bacteria; kingdom Bacillati; phylum Bacillota; class Clostridia; order Lachnospirales; family Vallitaleaceae; genus Vallitalea; species Vallitalea okinawensis. The sequence continues at coordinate 282,174 of NZ_PQDH01000003.1, read as the reverse complement.
TGAAACCTGGTGATAGAGTATTAGATTTATGTGCTGCTCCAGGTGGAAAGAGTACTCATCTAGGAAGTAAACTGCAAGGTGAAGGTATACTTGTCAGTAATGATATAAGCGTCAGTCGCACCAGAGCACTAGTAAAAAATATTGAATTAGCTGGTATTAGAAATGCTATTGTAACCAGTGAAGAACCTAAGAAATTGGTTAAAGCTTTTGAAGGTTATTTTGATAAAATACTTGTAGATGCACCTTGTTCGGGTGAAGGAATGTTTCGGAAAGAACCAGGGCTTATTAAAAGTTGGGAAGAGTTCGGCGTGGAGCACTTTGCAGAGATTCAAAGAAGTATATTACTACAGGCAGCTAAGATGTTAAAACCAGGAGGACAATTACTCTATTCAACATGTACTTTTGATCCTTCAGAAAATGAAGGTACTATTAAAGCTTTTTTAGAAGAACATCCGGAGTTTTGTCTAATTCCGATTCATAAAAGTGGGGGGATTGATGATGGACAGCCTGAATGGGTAAATGGACCTGATGAATTGAGTTATGCAGCAAGGTTATGGCCTCATAAGATTAAAGGTGAAGGTCATTTTATTGCACATATGGTGAAAGAAAATGCTGAGTTAAAGAATAATCAGATATCCAATAATATTAAGATATCGCATAAAGAACTAAAAGATTTTTACGATTTCTATGAAACTTATATGGAAGCTAAGGTTCCAAATGAGTTAAAAGTAATTAATGATAAAGTTTATAGACTGCCATATGATTTACCATCTTTAAAAGGGATACGGACACTACGACAAGGTTGGTTACTAGGAGAATTAAAGAAGAACCGCTTTGAACCTTCTCAAGCGTTTGCTATGGGACTTCGTATGGAAGATGTTAAACTATCGGTTAACATGTGTAGAGATGATCACAGGGTTATACGTTATCTTAAGGGTGAAACCATTGAAGTAAGCGGTGAAGATGGCTGGGTATTAGTTGGTGTCGATGGATTCCCATTAGGATGGGGAAAACGAATTAAGGGAAGAGTTAAAAATAAATATGCTAAAAGCTGGAGATGGCAATAGTGGAATGTAAAATGCGATTAGATAAATTCATAGCTTCAATGGGCTTTGGCAGCCGGAAGGAAGTTAAGAATAATATACGAAAAGGTTTAGTTACAGTGAATGACAATTTAATTAAAGATCCTGGGTTTGGTGTGATAAGAGGGAAGGATAGAGTCACATTAAAAAATCAGCCTATTACCTATGAGGATTATCAATATTTTATGCTTCACAAACCAGCTGGTGTTATTTCAGCTACTGAAGATCCAAAGCACAAAACTGTTTTAGATCTCTTAACTTCTAAGCACCGAAAGGATCTATTTCCAGTAGGTCGTCTGGATATAGACACAGAAGGCCTACTGATCATTACAAATGATGGAGAGCTAGCACATAACTTATTATCACCTAAAAAGCATGTTGAAAAGATTTATTATGCTAGAATACAAGGTGTTGTCACAGAAGAGGATGTAGAAGCTTTCAAAAATGGTGTTAACATAGATGATGACTATACAACTATGCCTGCTGATCTTAAGATTCTAAAAAGTGATCAGGTATCCAAAGTTGAGATCATCATAAAAGAAGGTAAGTTTCACCAAATTAAAAAGATGTTTGAAGCCAGAGATAAAAAAGTGATATACTTAAAAAGAATGGCTATGGGGAGGCTGCAGCTGGACCCAGAATTAAAACTTGGAGAGTATCGTGTTTTAAAAGTCGAAGAAATTGAACTATTAAAAAATCGTTAGTGGAGGTGGTAGTAATGCTTCAAGATATAAAAGCGGTTTTATTTGATTTAGATGGAACGCTAGTCGATTCTATGTGGATTTGGGAAGACATTGATATACGCTATATGGAGAAGATGAATATCACCTATAATTTATCTGACCTTCATGAAAATATTAATGGTATGAGTTTTACTGAAACAGCAGTTTTCTTCAAAGAAACCTTCAATATTAAAGATTCCGTAGAAGAGATTAAAGAAGATTGGGTTGAAATGGCTCATGATTATTATGCTAGTAAAGTACCTTTAAAGGAGAATGTCATAACACTCTTAAATGCATTAAAAGCTAAAGGGATAAAAATGGGGATTGGGACAAGTAATTCAAGAGAATTAGTTACCTTAATATTAGAGACTCATGGTATTACCCATTATTTTGATTCTGTTAGAACATCTTGTGAAGTTGCAACAGGTAAGCCAAGCCCTGATATATATTTAAAGGTTGCTGAAGATTTAGGGGTGCAACCAAAAGAGTGTATCGTTTTTGAAGATATTGAAGAGGGTGTGACAGCTGCAAATCGCGCTGGGATGCGCAGTTGTGGTATTTATGATGAATACAGCAAAGATAAAAAGACAAGTATCATTGCAATAGCAGATTATTATATACACAATTACTCAGAGGTATTAAGCTCGATAAAGGATGAAAATGATGAACAAATTTCTGCCAATTTCTAAGAAAGACATGGAGGAAAGAGGCTGGTCTCAGGTTGATTTTGTACTAGTTACAGGTGATGCTTATGTTGACCATCCCTCCTTTGGTGCAGCAATTGTAAGTAGGATTTTAGAAAGTCATGGCTATAAGGTTGCTATATTAGCACAACCAAGATGGGATACTGAAGAGGATTTTAGGCGATTTGGTAAACCCAGATTAGGCTTTTTGATTACATCAGGTAATATTGATTCTATGGTCAATAACTATACAGTTGCTAAAAAGCGGCGTAAAAAAGATGTATATTCCCCAGGAGGAGAGTTAGGTTCTAAGCCTGATAGAGGTGTGATTGTATATTCTAACGTTGCTCGTAGAGCCTACAAAGATGTACCAATCTTAATTGGTGGCTTAGAAGCATCTTTACGACGATTAGCTCATTATGATTATTGGGATAACAAAGTTAGAAGATCTATTCTGTTAGATGCTAACGCCGATTTATTAATGTATGGTATGGGTGAACGTACGATTGTAGAGGTAGTAGAAGCTCTTGAGAGCGGTATTCCTGTTAATGAAATCACTTTTATAAAAGGTACTGTTTATAAAACAAAGGATATTGAAAGAGCATATGATTATATTGAATTACCTGACTATAAGTTGATAAAAGACGATAAAATTGCTTACGCTGAAAGCTTTATGAAGCAAAATGATAACACTGATGCAATAACTGCAAAGACCCTTGTAGAGCCATATGATTACTGCTATGTGGTTCAAAATCCACCTAGTATGCCACTAGCTCAATCAGAATTAGATCGAGTTTATGGGTTACCCTACATGCGTCACTACCATCCAACTTATGAAAAGCAGGGTGGTGTTCAGGCTATTGCAGAAGTTAAATTTAGTCTTGTTAATAATAGAGGTTGCTTTGGTAGTTGTAATTTTTGTGCATTAGCTTTTCATCAAGGAAGAGTAGTGCAATCACGTAGTCATGAATCCATCTTAAAAGAAGCAAATGAGTTGGTGTGGGAGCCTGATTTTAAAGGATATATTCATGATGTAGGTGGTCCAACAGCTAATTTTCGCCATGCTGCTTGCGATAAGCAAAAAACTAAGGGTGTTTGTAAGAATCGCCAATGCTTATTTCCAAATCCTTGTAAGCAACTTAAAATTGATCACAAAGATTATATCAACCTTCTGAGAAAGTTAAGGGAAATACCTAATGTAAAGAAGGTATTCGTACGTTCAGGCATTCGTTACGACTATCTAATTAACGATACAGACGATTCCTTTTTTTATGAGTTGTGTGAGCATCATGTTAGTGGTCAGTTAAAAGTGGCTCCAGAACATATCTCACCAAAAGTGCTCGACAAAATGGGTAAACCTACTAAAGATATTTATGAGAAATTTATTGATAAATATAATAAAGTGAATAAAGAGATAGGAAAAGAGCAATATGTGGTTCCTTACTTGATGTCCAGCCATCCAGGATCGGACTTAAAAGCTGCTGTTGAGTTAGCTGAATATTTAAGGGATATCAAATACACACCAGAACAAGTACAAGACTTTTATCCAACACCTGGAACATTATCAACGTGCATGTATTATACAGGTATCGATCCAAGGAATATGCAGAAAGTTTATGTACCGAAATCCCCTCATGAAAAGGCAATGCAAAGAGCATTGATGCAGTACCGCAAACCAACCAATTATGAATTGGTTTTAGAAGCGTTAATTAAAGCAGGTAGACAAGATCTCATTGGTTTTGATAAGAAATGTTTAATACGACCACCAAAGCATAAAAAAGTACCTGGCTTAAATGATCAGAAAGCTAAAGATCAACGTAACGCAAAGAAAAAGAAACGAAAAACCATTCGTAACGTTCATAAAAAGAAAAAGTAACATAACTATATTAATGAGAGCCCATGTCTGATAGCAGACTTCATGGGCTCTTAATGTTTTAGAGACTATTTATAATTATATCTATTTAATTAATTGGTAATATGGTAAGCGATTGAGAGGTGCTTCAACGGTTATGGCACAGGGACCATTCACCACAGATTCATCATCACCTTTCCATGTGCCTTCTGGGAAATGAATCTCTTTCGTTATATCACCCTTGACTGTAACAGGAGCCACAAGAAGCTCATTACCTAACATGAATTGAGATGTTGTATGTTCAAAACCACCATCAGGGTATTGGTAAGCCATGTGACGTAGGATTGGATCTCCTGTTTTTGAAGCATGTTCTGCTAGAGAATATATATAGTCAGCATACTTTACATGTAATTCAGCTGCATTTTTACAGAGTAGGAAGTTCTCATGACTTAGAACGCGCCAAGGTGCAGCTGAAAACTGCATCATTGGAAAGAGAGCTGAACATTGAGCATAGCGTACAACTAATTCCTCATCTAAGTCCATAGCACTATCTAAAAAGTTGAGATATTCTCCACCACCAATCATGTCTGGACAAGTGAAACTATAGCCTAATAATCCCTGAGCTAATCCATTTGGTATTAAGCTAGCCAAACCTTTGTTGTCCCATGTATGGTTTTTATCACAAAGTCGTTGGGCTAAACCTAAACCTGCGTTCTTCCAAGCAGCACGGAACTCATTCAGTTCAAAATCTAATCCAAGGTTATTAAAATAATGACATTGATCGTTGGCGGAAGCTTCAGGAATAAAAGTCTGATCGTCATCACGATAGAAACGAGCATCACCAGCATCAAATTTAAAGCCATCTATACCGTATTCTTCACAAAGATAATCTAAGCGTTGTCGGAACCATTCTCTTGCATCAGGATTGGTAAGATCTAGAACAGCACTATAACCATTCCACCATTGGCGTATGGCGATGTTACCGTCTTTATCTTTTAACAAGATATTTTTACTTGCTAGATCTCTTGCTGTTGCACTATCAGCACTAATGAAAGGACATACCCAGAGCATGACATCAAAGCCCATATCATGTATCTGCTGAACCATCTTCTTAGGATCATTAAAGCGTGTACCACTAAATTCCCAAACCCCATAATCTTCTTGCCAATTGTCATCAATCATAAGAACACCTTTTGGCATACCTTTTTCGATGATCTTCTTAGCATAATCTAGTATAGCTTCTTCCTCCTGATCATACATTAATTCGATCCATGTATTGTACTGAGGAGAAGTGAATAATCTTTTAAATGGAATTTTGCCATCTGCCTTAAAGTATTGTTCACTAACATACTTATATACATCTTGCAAATGAGTTCCTTTGTGATCCACAATAATTGGTGATTGACTCTCTATTTTTAATGTTTGATTATCGATAGAATATGCAAAGCCTGTATCACTCCATACATACCTTCCCTTGTTTGAGAGAAGTAGAGGCATACCTTGGTTCGATGTAGTATTGACAGTTAAATCTCTTGTAATTGCTTGATTGCCGAAAGGCATGATGATACCATCCTCTACTAAACCACCCCACCATACTTCGTTTTCAAGACATTGTAGAGCTTCTATATGTGACATATTAATTCCTCCTATTTTTCATGTATTATTGAAGATATCAATATTATAAGCTTTTATTTTATTGATGAAAATGTTAAAATGTGATTATAAGATGTCGAAATGTGATATGGGAGTTTGGAATGAAGAGTATCATTAATTTAAGAAGTTCAGGAGAAATTCTTAAGGACGAATTAAAAGTATATCATACAGGTTATCAACAATGTACGAGAGGTTACAGTTTTGGTCCCTTTGTAAGAGACCACTATTTGATTCATTTCATTTTATCAGGAAAGGGGCTTTATAAAAATGGGCTTAATAGCTACGGTCTTGAAGCTGGTCAGGGTTTCTTTATTTTTCCGGGGGAACGAACATTTTATAAAGCTGATGAAGAAGATCCTTGGGCTTATTTTTGGATTGGGTTTCATGGTGGAGAAGCTGTTGATTTGATTAAAAAATCAGGGGTATCTTTGGAAAGTCCTATTATACATTTTGATTCTAAGCTTCTAGAAGTTTTAGAAACAATAATGAAGCTAGATAATCGAACCATCGAACAACAGTTACGTATTAAAGGATATCTACAACTTTTATTTGCTGAGTTAGTTAGAATAAACGGTACAGAAAGAATAGTAAATAAGGATCACATGGCTAAAGTCTATGTTAGGCAAGCAATAGAATTTATGAGTATTCATTATGTAGATCCCATAACCATTGAAGACATAGCAAATCATTTAGGTATTGATCGTAGCTATTTCTCTAGATTATTTAAAACTCATGAAGGTTACTCTCCAAAACAGTACCTCATTGAATATCGAATATTTAAAGCAAAGCGTCTATTGGAACAACAATCTTTAACTGTTTCAGATATTGCGCGTTCCGTAGGGTATAGCGATGCTTATTCTTTATCAAAAGTATTCAGTCGTATTACTGGTATATCGCCTACTAAGTATAGGCTTCTTCACAACAGCGGTGAGTTGTAATGAACTAGTGGATGCTGTATAATAGAAGGGATGTATAATGTTGCTAAATGAATGAGGTGAGGATGTGCAGTCAAGGGATATTCAGTCTGGTGAAGTCAAGATAACGGTTAAAAAAGTCCATGTTCAAGGTCGAGGTGCCATTGTTTTAACGGGTCCATCCAGTTGTGGTAAGGGTGAGATAGCAAAAGCACTTCAGAATATCTTAAGTATCCCAAATGAAAGACATTTATCAATGGGAAGTATTTTACGAATGACCATTGATAGAGCGCGAAATGACCAAGCCTTTAAAGAAAAGCTTTCAGCAGATTATGGCATTAGCTACCGAAAATCTATATTTGATTTAAGTTTAAATAAGAGAGAACATGTTTTGAAGGCAGAAAAATACAAAAAGGAACTCGATGATTATTGTGTTAAAGAGATGATTAGTCAATTAGACTGGTTAGAGTTTTGTGTAGTGAAAGGATTATTGATTCCTGATTTGTGGACGATTAAGCTAATCGATGCAATATTTGAATCATCACCAGAATTACAGGACAACATCTTTATTTTAGATGGGTATCCTCGTACTTCCGTTGCTGCTGAGAAACTATTAGGTACTTTTCTAAGATATCAAATACCATTAATAAAGGTTATACATTTATCTATTACAAAAGAAGAAATGAAAAAGAGAGCCTTTGAAAGAAAACGTGTCGATGATGATGACGAGAGTTTAGAACGGCGTTACGAGTTTTATATAGAAAAAGTACATCCTAGTGTGGATTATATGAAGATTCGCTTAGGTTCATCAAGAGTGGCACTCATTGATGCTCATCAGCCTATTTATGATCAATTTGATAAACTGGATATCGATAAATCTATTCAACAAGTAGCTTTAAAGGTTTTACATGAGTTAGGATTACCAAGTTACTTACTAGATCTCAAGTAAGAGATTATCTCTAATAGAACAAATCAACTAGGAGGAGAGTAAATGAACATTAACGGATGCGTCAGCGTTATAGCTGAAAGAGACAGCAAAATTCTCTTTGTTGTGGAAGGTAAAAAAGAGATGGAGGGACTATATAATTTACCAGGAGGTCGTTTAGAGCTTGGAGAAAATATAGTAGAGGGTGCTAAGCGTGAATTTATTGAGGAAACAGCTTGTAATGTTACAATAATGACCATGAATGGTGTTTATCAATATAAGAGTCAGACGGGAAATTCCCTCATTAATTTTAGTTTTGTTGGTCAGGTAGGCGAGAAACTGAGTCGAGAAATGGATAAAGATATAAAGGACTGTATGTGGCTGACCTATGATGAGATAAATAATTTACCTGAAGAAAAACTTTGGAATGGGCATGTGATTAAAGAAATGATAAGAGACTATGAAGGGAAGTCTAAGACGAATTTAGAGCTTATCAGAAATATTTAACTATGAAAAAACCTATTGAAGAGAATCTAAAAGTGTGTTACATTAGTTACTAGACGAGTGGTCTAGTGAGAGGTGGTTACATGACTAAAAAAGATGAGATTATTATGATTGCCGCTGATTTAATGCATCGCTATGGTTATCATAATATTGGAATAAAGAAGATTTTAGATACAGCCAATATCCCTAAAGGATCATTTTATCATTATTTTGAATCAAAAGAGGATTTAGCGATTCAGGTGATTGATTTTCATTTTAGTAACTTTATAAACGCTTTGAATCAAGTGGAGGATAGTGTTGATGGGTTAAAAACCTTTTTCGATATGTTCTTTTGTAAAAGTGAGGGGATGGATTATGTAGGTGGTTGCCCACTGGGTAATTTGATGCTTGAACTCGCAGATATAAAAGAAAGCTTCCGTGAACATTTATTAAAAGGAACATTGGCTACAGAGCAACTTATTACAAAAAAGCTAGAACAAGATAATTTGCAACATTCATTGGAGACAGATATGCTAGGGCGCCTGATTTTTCAAAGTTTTGAAGGAACATTAATGAAGGCAAAAATTGAGAAGAATAGTAATGCTTTTGAAGATTTTAGGAAGTTCATATTTGATTTTTTATTAGTTGAGATTAGAAAATAGGTTGTTAAAGTATAGCGTGTCTTAGGATATGACTATACTTTACTTTTTTCTCATTCTTTTATTTTCTCTTATCATAAATTATGATATAATATTAGGCATAATGTTCTGTATATTCTAAAGTATATAAGTTATCTGTCCAAGGTGCTCATACGGATGAGCCGACGACCTATATAAATAGATAAATGGTATGACAGGACCTATGCTTAGATGACTAGAACATAGCATTAAAGGAGGATGACCATTGCGAAGAAATATCTTAATTACAGGAGCTAATAGGGGTTTTGGTTATGCTTTAGTAAAAGAGTTCATAAAGTGTGATGATAGGGTTATTGCAGTTGTACGAAAAGAAGAATACGTAGCAGATTTGGTAAAGGAATTTGGAGATAGTATAATTCCCATAGTTGCTGACATCGCTGATGATAAAGCAATACAAACCATAAACAGTATTCTTGATAAAAGAGTTGACTGCATTGATATGATTATTAATAACGCAGGTGTTACTGGAAAGTGCCATGTTATTAATGATCTATCCACCAAGGAAATGGAAGATGTTATCAATGTACATTGCTTAGCTGTTATTCGAACATATCAAGCTTGCAAGGGGCATTTAAAACGTTCCCAAAAGCCAATGATTATCAATATATCATCTAGGCTTGGATCTTTATCAAGGATGGCAACTGGTGAATTTAAAAATAGAAAATTCTCATATTCTTATCGAGTTGCCAAAGCTGCACAAAATATGTTGTCCATCTGCATGGATCAAGAATTAAAGGAAATGAATATTCGTGTAATAGCAGTACATCCAGGACGATTATTAACACGGTCTGGAGCAGCTGATGCTGATACAACACCTACGGTTGGAGCACAGCGTTTTATTAACTGGGTTAACCATTATGAAGAGGATAACCAAACAACGTATATTGAACCAGGTATTGAGACAATACCCTGGTAAGAGTTACAGAGTTTGAAGGTGGGTTGAAGATGAATGTGAAATTACAAAAGATGAATTGTGAAAATGTGATGAAAACAGTTAAAGTCTATGATGAAGCATATGAATATAGAAAAAGGTCTGGCGGTAACTGTTTAACCAAGAATGATTCTACAGAGGCTTTACAAGTATTAGTCAAATGGTTAGATGAAGGTGATGTTTATAATATTATCGGGCATGGTGAATTGATAGGATATATCTATATTGAATACTTAAGTATAGAGCAGGCAGTACTAAAAGACATCTATATTATTGAAAAATACCATGGTAAGCGTATTTGTAAAAATGCTATGAGAGAGTTAGATGAAGCTTTAAAAAGATTAGGAATACAATATTTAACGGCTGATATTGTTCCAAAAAACAAGTATGTATTAAAGTTTTATCAAGATTGCGGTTTTGAACAAGTAGAATTTATCCAATTGAAAAGAAATATAATGGAAGAAATAAAAAATGACGATGTAGTATATATTGACGGCTGTCAATTTCAACGTTCGTAGAAGTTGAGTAAACACTTAATTTTGGAGTTTGAATCCCAATAATTAGGTGTTTTATTTTTTTGGAAAGTGACTTGACAATCAATTGTATCTGTTTTAAAATAATATCAGAACATGATATCGGAATACGATATCGTATTCCGATTTGTTAGGGTGGTGAATAAGTGAAAAATAAAGTTCTTAGGAAGCTATTCTTAGGCTTTGTTCAGATTCATATTCTGTATCATGCTAAGAATGAGCCTATATACGGTGTGTGGATGATGAAGGAATTGGATGAACATGGATACAGCATTAGCCCTGGGTCATTGTATCCCATGCTAAATCGAATGGAAAAGGAAGGGCTGCTATGGCGAGAAGAAAAAAATGTCGATGGAAAGATTATTAAGTTTTATAGCACAACTGAATTAGGTGAAGAAGTTCTGCATGAGGCCGCTACAAAGGCTGCACATCTATTCCATGAAATAAAGGAGGAGTTAAGTAATGATTCAATTTAAGAACATTCAATTGTCTTTTGACAAGAAAGATATATTTCAGGATTTTAATCTAGAAATTAATGAAGGCGAAAAGATACTTTTATTGGCTCCTTCTGGTAAGGGGAAATCTAGTCTGGTTAAGATGCTTCTGGGCTTCATAAAACCGGATAGTGGAGAGATTATCTATAGCGGTAAAGTTCTCAATAAAACTCATATTAAGTACTTTAGAAAGAATATCACATATATTAGTCAAGATGTTGATTTAAGAAACTTATCCGTTAAGGATCTTCTTAAAGAGATTCATGAATATAAAAATAACAATATTACTTATGATGAAAATAGTATATTAAAGTTATTTGATCATTTTGAATTGGAAAGAAAAAGTTTAGAGCATCATGTTAATGAGCTATCTGGTGGAGAGCGCCAGCGACTTGGTCTTATTGTATGCATGTTATTGAATCGTCCAACTTGGGTATTGGATGAGATTACATCTGGTCTTGACACAAGTTTAAAGGAACGAATGATCGATACCATTATGAAGAGTAAAAATACAGTTATTATAATATCTCATGATGATTTATGGTTAAAGCAGGATCAATTAAGAATAGTGAGGTGGTAAGATGAAAACAGTTGATATATCCTTCATTTCAGTTTTAAGTTTGCTTATTTTGGTGATTCCAATAGTACTGATTAACATGAAATTAAAGCTAGGAATAACAAAAAGAACTTTGAATGCTATCATAAGAATGTGTCTGCAATTACTTCTAGTTGGACTATTTCTACAGTATATTTTTGAACTCAATCACTGGTTAATCAATATTCTTTACGTATGCTTTATGATGATTGTGGCTTCACTTTCAGTCATAAAAAGTTCTACATTAGTGCTAAAAAAGTATTTTTTAGTTATTCTCTTTGCTATCATTGTACCTAATTTTATCGTTTTATCGTACTTTAATTATTTTGTTATACAACTTGACCAGATATTCGATGCCATGTATCTTATCCCTGTTTCTGGTATGTTATTAGGTAATAGTTTGAGTGGGATTATTATTGGATTAAATAAATTTTATAGTGGCATCAAAGAAAATGAAAAACAATATCTAACCAGTCTATCCTTAAGCGCCAATCGATTAGAAGCTATTAAACCCTATTTTAAAGAGGCAATTTTGGCATCAACGAATCCTGTCTTAGCATCATTAGAAACTCTTGGCCTAGTGTCGCTACCGGGTATGATGACTGGTCAAATATTAGGTGGGTCCTTACCAATGGTTGCAATTAAATATCAAATTGCTATTATGTTAGCGATATTTGTATCTAGATATTTTAGTACAATCGTTGCTATCTATATTAGTTCTTTGCGTGCATTTAATGATTATGATATGTTAGCTCTCTAAGGCATGGCAGAAACTTGGGTGTTCACATTTTTCTAATTACATGGTATTCTTATATTATTATATAATAATATATAGATGGTCCTATAAAATAATGTCCAATATCCATAAAGGAGTGATTATTATGGCAAATGAAAAATATTATTGCCCTGATTGTTTAAATGAATTAGAAGAGGAAAGTGGTTGTGGTTCAGTTAGTTATTTCTGTAATACATGTAAGAAACTTGTGTCACGATCTAAAATGCTATCTAAAAATGAACGTACAGAAGGAAAAGAAAAGGAATAAGTAATGCTTTTTTTGGTCATACTTAAATAAGAAATATATGAGACAGTTAATAATTATGCTTGAAAAGTATTATGAAGCGTGTTATAATTGTTTTAGAGTTATGGAGTGGGTGCGAACCCACTCTTATCTATTGTTACTACAAGTCCTGACGTAAGAACTTCCTAACTGAATAGGAAGTTTTTTGTTTAGCTACTAACAAACTTATACTTAACCCAAGTTATTCACAATAATTAATTAATGCTATGCACTGCTTTTGAATCTCTAAGCATCCTTGCAATTTCAAGATGAACCCTCCAGGTGCAATTTTGAAACTACAAGAACGCTTATAAATCCATAATCAGCACATATCTTCAATGTTTATTATGAATAATTCGGGCATAGTTATGTCTTGAGACTGCCTGTTATAAAGTCTAAGCATGAATAAAGTCTACATAATAGAAGACAATAGTAATGGGTGTATTTGTCAAAAAGGAGGTATATTATGGCAAAAAGAAAAGACATTGAGCAGGTTGTAGAAGAATTATTACAACCAATTTTAGATACAAAATATGAATGTGTTGATGTTGAATATGTTAAAGAAGGAACCAACTGGTACCTTAAAATTTACGTTGACAAAGAAGGTGGCATTACAATTGAAGATTGTGAATATGTAAGCCGCGCTATTGAGAAAAAACTCGATGAGGAAGACCCTATTGAAGGTGCTTATATATTAGAAGTAAGTTCACCAGGGTTAGATAGACCTTTAAAGAAAGAAAAGGACTTTAATCGTAGTATAGGAAAATTAGTTGAGGTAAAACTTTACACACCATTAAATGGTGAAAAAGAATTTATTGCTAAACTGATTAACTATAAAGGTGATGATCACGTAGTGCTTGAAATGGAAAGTGGAGAAGAAGTTACGCTTTCAAGAAAAGACATGGCGCTAATTCGATTAGCAGTTATATTCTAATGTTAATGGTAATTAGGCATAAACTAAAGAGAATTATATGTAATAATTTCTCTTGTGCCTTTATGTAGGAGGATGGAAAAATGAATTCAGAAATTGTGAATGCCATTGAACAATTGGAAAAAGAAAAGGGCATTGATAAAGACTACTTATTTGATGCAATCGAGACATCATTAGTAACAGCTTGTAAGAAAAACTTTGGTTCTACTCAAAATGCAAAAGTTATTATGGATCGTGAAACTGGTGATGTAAGGGTTTTTGCAGAAAAATATGTTGTTGATGAAGTCTTTGATGACGGTACAGAAATTAGCCTTGAAGATGCTAGACTTGTCAATATAGATTATGAACTAGATGATGTAGTTGATGTAGAAGTTACACCACGTAACTTTGGTCGTATTGCAGCTCAAACAGCTAAACAGGTAGTTGTTCAGAAAATTAGAGAAGCTGAGAGAGAGATCGTATATACTAATTTCAGTAGAAAAGAAAAAGATATCATGATTGGTATCATCCAAAGAAGAGAAAGAAAGAATGTTATGATTGACCTTGGGTCTGTGGAAGGTACATTAACACCTAATGAACAAGTACCTAATGAAGAATATTCTTTTAATAAACGTTTAAACGTTTATATATTAGAAGTTCGTAAGACAACAAAAGGACCTCAAATATTTGTTTCAAGAACGCATCCTGAGTTAATCAAACGTTTATTTGAAAGAGAAGTCCCTGAGATTCATGATGGAATTGTTGAGATCAAGAGTATTTCACGTGAGGCGGGCTCTCGAACTAAAATAGCTGTTTATTCAAATGAATATGATGTAGATGCAGTTGGAGCATGTGTTGGTCAGAATGGTAACAGAGTTAATGTCATTGTTAACGAGTTACAAGGTGAGAAGATTGATATCGTCTTATGGAATGAAGATCCACGAAGATTTATTGCGGCTTCATTAAGTCCTTCTAAGGTGATCCACGTATCTGTTGATGAAGAGAATAAGAGTGCTAGAGTTATAGTACCTGATTACCAACTTTCATTAGCTATCGGTAAAGAAGGACAAAATGCACGCTTAGCAGCTAAACTAACTGGTTATCGCATTGATATAAAAAGTGAGTCACAGGCAATGAGTTTAGGTATTCAATGGGATGAAGAAGCTGGACTTGAAGAAGGTTTAGAGGAAGTTTTTGAACCAGAAAATACTAAGAATGAAGTAGAAGTTAACGATGAAGATAATGACCAAAACTTTGATGATGATATTGACAGTTTAGTTATGGATATTCTCATGACAAGTGCTGAAGATAAAAAAGAGTAGAGGTTAATATTATGAAGACGAGAAAGATCCCTTTGAGAAAGTGCACCGGCTGTGGGGAGATGAAAAATAAAAAAGATCTTATCCGTGTTGTAAAAGATAAAGAAGGTAATATATCCATTGATTTTACCGGTAAAAAATCAGGTAGAGGCGCCTATATTTGCCATTCTGTAGATTGTCTTAATTTAGCTATTAAAAACAAAGGACTTGAAAGATCTTTTAAAGGTCAAGTAACTAATGAAATTTACGAACAATTAAAGAGTGAGTTGATGAGCAGTAATGAATAATAAAATTTTATCCCTTTTGGGATTATGTCAGAGAGCAGGGTTGTTAAAATCTGGTGAATTTGCGTGTGAGAAAGCTGTTAAAGGTAGAAAAGCAAAACTAATGATTATTGCTGAAGAAGCCTCAGACAATACAAAAAGCAAATTTATCTCAAGTTGTAAGTTCTATAATACGCCTTATCGAATTTACGGAGAAAAAGAAGAGTTAGGGCATGCAATTGGAAAAGGACTTCGTGCTACTCTTGTTATTCTAGATGATGGCTTTGCTAAAAATATTGTTAATCAAATTGACACTCTTTCCAAAAACTAATGGAGGTGGGTCTTAAATGTCAAAGGTTCGCGTTTATGAAATTGCAAAACAACTTAACATTAGTAGCAAAGATGTTATCAAAAAATTGTCTGATTTTAACATAGATGTACACAGTCATATGAGTAGTCTAACAGATACTCAAGTCAATAAAGTTGTAGCCCATTACAAATCAGAACATACAGCAACTACTGAGAAAAAAGTTAACAAAAACAATAACAATAAAGAAAGTAGACCACAAAAAAATATGAATAAAAACTCTAGTGAAGAGAAACTAAACAATAGCATCAAGAAAGACGAGACTAACGCTGATAATAATGCCACAAAAAGTGCTGGTAGTAGCGAGCAAAGAACTAACGATAATCGTAGTGGCAATTATAACAACCGCACTAACGATAATCGCACCGGAAATTACAACAACCGTAACAACGATAATCGCAGTGGCAATTATAACAACCGCAATAATGATAACCGCAGCAGTAATTACAACAACCGCAATAATGACAATCGCAGTGGTAATTACAACAACCGCAATAACGATAATCGCAGTGGTAATTACAACAACCGCAACAACGATAACCGTAGCAGTAATTACAACACTGGAAACAACGATAATCGTGGTTACAATAACCGTAATAACGATAACCGTGGAAGCAATTACAACAATAGAAACAATGATAACCGTGTAGGTAGTTACAACAACCGTAATAACGATAATCGTAGCGGTAATTACAACGACCGTAACAACGATAACCGCGGAAGCAATTACAACAACCGTAACAACGATAACCGCGGTAGCAATTACAGCAACCGTAATAACGATAATCGTAGCAGTAATTACAACAACCGTAATAACGATAACCGTAATAACGATAACCGTAGCAGTAATTACAACAACCGTAATAACGATAACCGCAGCGGCAATTATAACAACCGCAATAACGATAACCGCAGCGGCAATTATAACAACCGCAATAACGATAACCGTAGCGGCAATTATAACAACCGCAATAATGATAACCGCAGTGGTAATTACAACAACCGCAATAACGATAACCGCAGCGGCAATTACAATAACCGCAATAACGATAATCGTGGAGGTAATTACAACAACCGAAACAATGATAATCGTGGAGGCAATTACAACAACCGAAACAATGATAATCGTGGAGGCAATTACAACAACCGCAATAACGATAACCGTAGCGGTAATTATAACAACCGCAATAACGATAATCGTGGAGGCAATTATAACAACCGAAATAATGATAATAGAAGTGGTAATTACAACAACCGCAGTAACGATAACCGCGGTGGCAATTACAACAATCGTGGCGGAGGTAATTACAATAATCGTAGCAACGATAACCGTAGCGGAGGTAATTATAACAATCGAAACAACAACAATCGAAACCAAAAAGGTGGTTTCAACGACATAAAAATTAAAACAGATAGTTATAACAAACCAGCGACAAATGCAAATGCTAACACAAAGTCTAAAAAGAGCTTTACTGATAAATCTAAAGATAAAAAAACTTACAACAATAACTATGGCAAACCATTTAAAGGTTTTGAAAAGCCATCTAAAAAGAAAAATAAAAAGCATTATAAGAAGATCCAAGAAAGACAACCAGAAGTTGTTGAAGAAATAGCAGCTGAAGATCTTGGAGTTGTAGCTATTCCTGAGCGAATTGTAGTCAAGGACTTAGCAGAAAGACTTCATAAACCATCTTCTGATATTGTTAAGTACTTAATGTTAAAAGGTATTATGGCAACCCTTAACCAAGAAGTAGATTTTGCATTAGCTGAAGAGATAGCTATGGAATTCGATATCTTAGTTGAGAAAGAAGAAGAAGTCGATTTATTTGAAGAGTACTTCAACGAAGAACCAGATGCTTCTGAAGATTTAAAAGAAAGACCTCCAGTTGTTGTTGTTATGGGTCACGTTGACCATGGTAAGACTTCACTCCTTGATGCTATTCGTGAGACAAATATCACTGAGAAAGAAGCAGGTGGTATTACACAACATATCGGGGCATCAGTTGTTAAAATCAACGAAAAAAATATTACATTCCTTGATACACCTGGTCATGAAGCCTTTACTGCAATGCGTATGCGTGGAGCTCAAGTAACAGATATTGCTATTCTAGTAGTAGCTGCTGATGATGGTGTAATGCCTCAAACTATTGAAGCTATTAATCACGCTAAAGCAGCAGAAGTACAAATAATTGTTGCTATTAATAAAATGGATAAGCCAGGAGCAAATCCTGACCGCGTTAAACAAGAGTTATCTGAGCATGGATTAGTGCCAGAGGACTGGGGCGGAGATACAATTTGTGTTCCTGTTTCAGCTATCACAAGAGAAGGTCTTGATCAATTATTAGAAATGATTATTATTGTTTCTGAGTTAGAAGAGCTTAATGCCAACCCAGATAGATTAGCTCGTGGTAGTATTGTAGAAGCTAAACTTGATAAAGGTAGAGGTACTGTAGCAACAATACTAGTTCAAAATGGTAGCATCAATGTAGGTGATGCTATAGTAGCTGGTTCAGCATATGGACGTGTACGTGCTATGATGGATGATAAGGGGAGACGTGTTAAAACTGCTGGTCCATCTACACCTGTAGAAATACTAGGTTTATCAGAGGTACCTATAGCAGGAGATCGTTTCTTCGTTACCAAAAATGATAAAGAAGCTCGTTTATTAGCTGAGATGGTTGTTAAAGAAGGGCGTTTGAAATTAATACAAAATAGTCAACAAAAAGTATCACTTGATGATTTATTTAATCAAATTCAAGCTGGTAATGTAAAAGAACTCAACATTGTTGTAAAAGCTGATACTCAAGGTTCAGTGGAAGCTGTTAAGCAAAGTCTTGAGAAATTATCTAATGAAGAAGTTGTTATTCGACCAATTCATGGCGGTGTTGGTGCTGTTACAGAATCAGATGTACTTTTAGCTTCTGCTTCAAATGCTATTATTATTGGTTTCAATGTGCGTCCTGACGCAGGTGCTACATCTGTAGCAGAAACAGAAGGCGTTGATATTCGTCTATATCGTATAATTTATAACGCTATTGAAGATATTGAAGCCGCTATGAAAGGTATGCTTGATCCTGAGTTTAAAGAAAAAGTAATCGGTCATGTAGAAATTCGTGAGACATTTAAAGTTTCTGGAGTAGGTACGATCGGTGGTGCTTATGTAACAGATGGTAAGATACTAAGAAACAGCCAAGTCCGTATTGTCCGCGATGGCATTGTTGTTCATGAAGGTCTATTAGCTTCCTTAAAACGTTTTAAAGATGATGTTAAAGAAGTTAACACTGGTTATGAATGTGGTGTTATGATAGAGAAATTCAATGACATTAAGATTGGCGATCAAGTAGAAGCCTTTATTATGGAAGAGATCCCAAGATAGAAGGTGAAGTCATGAAAAGAGTTAGCAATAGAATGATTAGAATTAATGAGGAGATACGAAAAGAGCTTGTTTATATTATTCGTGATGAAATCAAAGATCCTCGTGTTGATAAGTTGCTGACAATTGTTAAAGTTGAAGCTACCAATGATTTGAAATTTTGTAAAGTGTATATAAGTTCATTGGCAGAAGAAAAGAAGAGAAACGAAACGATTACTGGACTAAAAAATGCTGAAAAGTATATACGACATGAATTAGCAAAGAGATTAAACTTAAGAAATACACCCGAAATAAACTTCATCATGGACACATCTATTGAGTACAGCGTTCACATGTCTGATTTATTCCGAAAGATTGAACCAGTTAGTCAGGATGAGGATGAAAAAGATGAATAATTTTAAAGAAATTTATGATTACATGATGGAATATGATCAGTTTATCTTAGCAGGTCATATCAGTCCGGACGGTGATTGTATTGGAGCAACTTTTGCTTTAGCCTTGGCACTTAGAAAATTAGGGAAAGAAGCTTCTATCTATTTAGAAAGCTTCCTACCCATGTATCATTATCTTGATGGTCATGAGATGGTAATGACAGAGTTACCATCTCTAGGTCATGAAGTTGTACCCATCTTTCTTGACAGTAGTGACGAAGGGCGATTGGGGCTTGCTAGCGAGTATTTAAATCAAGGTATTAGAACAGTTAATATTGATCACCACGCTTCTAATAACTTTTATGCAGATTTCAATTATGTAGAGAAAGATGCAAGTAGTACTTGTGAAATTATTTATAATTTTATAGAATTCATGGGTGTAATTTGTGATGGAGCTATTTCTAAAGCTATATTTACAGGTTTAGTCTATGATACTGGTGTATTTAGACATCCTAATACGAAATCTAGTACACTTAGCATAGCGAGTAAGTTGTTAGAGCATGAAATCCATGCTTCTGATATCATTAACGGACTATTTTATACAAAATCATATCCTGCAACCCAGTTACTTGGTCAAGCACTTGAGGGAATCTCTCTTCACTTTAATGAACGAATTGCGATTTCGGGTCTTTCGTTAATGGATATTGAAGCTAAAAATGGGACAGTTGAAGATGTAGATGGTATTGTTCAGTATATAGGACAAGTTGATACTGTTGAAGGCGCTGTTTTCCTTTATGAGAAAGAACCAGGAGTAATAAAAGTAAGTCTAAGATCAAAAAAATCCTTGGATGTAGCTAAACTAGCCTTGGGTTTTGGCGGAGGCGGGCATATAAGGGCTGCTGGATGCACAATAAAGGGAACTGTGGATCAAGCTAAAGAAGAGATAATTAAAGCTTTAGAAGGTTTTAGGAGCGACTTTTAATGAATGGTTTTATTAACGTTTATAAAGAAAAAGGATATACCTCTCATGATGTAGTTGCTAAAATGAGAGGTATATTAAAAATAAAAAAGATTGGTCATACAGGGACACTAGACCCTGAAGCAGAGGGCGTGTTACCGGTATGTATTGGCAAAGCAACGAAACTTGCCTCTATGATTACAGAAGGTATTAAAGGCTATGAAACGACATTGCGTTTTGGTAAAACTACCACGACTGCAGATCATACTGGTGATACCGTAGAGGAATACGATTTTGTTTACAATCCAGAAGCAGTGAAAGAAGCAGTAGATTCATTTGTTGGTGAAATCATGCAAGTACCACCTATGTATTCAGCAATTAAGGTAAATGGTAGACGTTTATATGAGTTGGCAAGGGAAGGTAAGGTTATTGAACGAGAGCCTAGAGCAATAACCATATACCGAATTGACTTAATTGAACATTTACCACCAGATGCTGTACGTTTGCGTATCATTTGTTCAAAAGGCACTTATATTCGAGCATTATGTCATGATATAGGTGATAGGCTAGGATATGGCGGACACATGGATGGATTACTTCGAATTAATAGTGGGCACTTTGATCTTGCACATAGTCACAGACTAGGTGAAATTGAAAAACTAAAAGTGAATAATCAACTTGATCAGATTTTTTTAGGTTTTGAAGATGTTCTTAAAGACTATAAGCAAGTAAGTGTCGTTGAAGCGAAAGATAAATTTCTACTTAATGGGAATATAGTTTTTTTTGAGGATCTACAAACAGATAGTAATACAATATTATTAGATGATATAGTAAGAATCTATACAAGTAAAGGTCAGTTTGTAGGGCTTTATATCGCTACTAAGAAGAATAATCGATTATGCTTGAAACCGCATAAAATATTACTTTAATAAGGGGTATGCACTATGGAATATATTCATAAAGCTGCCGAAGACATGCATATTAGTAAAGGGACAGTAATTGCCTTAGGAAACTTTGATGGCATTCATGTTGGACATCGGAGGCTTATTACAACTTGTAAAGACAGAGCTAAAGAGAAAGGTTATTCATCTTTGGTTTTTTCGTTTTATCCTCATCCATCTCATGTATTGGAAGGGATGGTACCTGTACCCATTATCTATACAAGAGATGAGAAAAAGCGTATTGTTGAAAGTATGGAAGTGGATTACTATGTAGAGTATCCCTTTAATTTAGAAACAGCGCAGATGGAGCCTATTACCTTTATTAAGGAAGTTTTAGTAGCAAAATTACGCGTACGCATGATCATAGTAGGTAGTAACTATCGTTTTGGACACAAACGGCAAGGTGATATTCATTTACTTAGGGAATTAAGCCAAGTTTATGGATATGAGTTAGTTGTCATCGATGATATTATTCATGAAGATCATATGGTCAGTAGTACAGAAATTAGAAAGCTTATCGCAGATGGGCGGATAGATGAGGTCAATCAGTTATTAACACGTCCTTACTTTATCATTGGCGAAGTTGTTTATGGTAAGCAACTAGGTAGGAAGCTTGGGTTTCCAACAATGAATATCAGACCCAATGTACATAAACAGTATCCAGCATTAGGTGTTTATGTAACAAGAACCTTTATCGGTGATAAGGTTTATAAGAGTGTTACTAATGTGGGTCACAATCCAACAGTGACTTCTGAACAAAAACTCAATGTGGAGACATATATACTTGACTTTGAGGATCAAATCTATGGAAAGCAAGTGACCCTTGAATTTCAAAAGAGATTGAGAGATGAACTTAGCTTCCAATCATTAGATGAGTTAATTCTTCAAATGAAAAATGATGTAAAATTGACTAGAGACTATTTTGAGAAAAGGGAGGAAATCAAATGAAGTACATGGGTTTAAATGAGTTAAGAGAAAAGTACCTATCCTTCTTTGAAAGCAAAGGTCATTTGAGAAAGAATAGTTTTTCTCTTGTTCCTCAGAATGATAATTCATTATTACTGATTAATGCAGGTATGGCACCACTTAAAGCTTATTTTACAGGTCAAGAAATACCACCTAGTAAGCGCATGACTACTTGTCAAAAGTGTATAAGGACTGGTGATATTGAGAATGTAGGAAAGACTGCAAGACATGGAACTTACTTTGAAATGTTAGGTAATTTCTCATTTGGTGATTACTTTAAGGAAGAGGCTATCCGATGGGCTTGGGAATTCTTCACTGAAGTATTGGAAATACCAGAAGAACTCCTCTATGTGTCTGTGTATAAGGAAGATGACGAAGCAGAAGAAATTTGGCACAAAAAAGTAGGATTATCCAAAGATAGAATCTTTAGATTAGGTAAAGAAGATAACTTTTGGGAGCATGGAACAGGACCATGTGGACCATGTTCTGAGATACATGTTGACAGAGGTGAAGAATATGGTTGTGGTTCACTTGATTGTCAGGTAGGATGTGACTGTGATCGCTATATGGAAGTATGGAATCTTGTATTTACTCAGTTTGATAGAACTGAAGAAGGAACTTACGAACCATTAGCAAATCCTAATATCGACACTGGTATGGGTTTAGAGCGTTTAGCAGCAATGATGCAAGAGGTTGACTCCATCTTTGATGTGGATACTATTAAAGCGTTAAGAGATCAAGTTTGTCAAATTGCAGGTGTTACTTATCAATCAGATGCTAGTATTGATGTATCAATACGTCTAATAACGGATCATATACGTTCAGTAACCTTTATGACCAGTGATGGTATTTTACCTTCAAATGAAGGTAGGGGTTATGTATTAAGACGTCTCCTAAGAAGAGCTGCTCGTCATGGTAAACTTCTAGGGATTGATGGTGAATTCTTAGCGAAGCTATCTGCTACTGTAATTGAGGTATCTAAAGATGCATACCCGGAATTAGCTGATAAGCAAGATTATATTTATAAAGTAATTTCTAATGAAGAAGAAAATTTCTACCGTACAATTGATCAAGGTCTTGCTATATTAAAAGGTTATATAGAAGAACTAAAAGCCGCTGATGAAAAGGTATTAATCGGCGAAAAGTGCTTTAAATTATATGATACCTATGGGTTCCCATTAGACTTAACAAAGGAAATTCTTGAAGAAGAAGGCTATAAGGCAGATGAAGAAGGCTTTATTACAGCGATGGAAGAGCAGAGAGTTCGTGCAAGAGAAGCAAGAGCTGAATCAAACTACATGGGGGCTGCTGAAACAGTTTATAATCAAATTGATGCAGAGGTTAACACGAGTTTTGTTGGATATGATAAATTTGGTCATACAAGTAAAATTACTGTGATGGCTAATGATCAAAAACTTATAGAGGAAGCTTCAATGGGTGAAAAGGTTACTGTTTTAGTCAATGAAACACCTTTCTATGCTACGGGTGGTGGCCAAATTGGTGACTTGGGAACTATAAAAACTAAGACAGGTATCGTGATCATCGAAGAAACTAAGAAAGTTATAGCTGATAAGATTGGTCATATCGGTACAGTAGTTGATGGTATCATTAAAGTTGGTCAAGAAGCTGCAATGGTGGTAGATGAAGCTAATCGCTTGGATACTGCAAGAAATCATAGTGCTACGCATCTATTACAAAAAGCTCTACGTCATGTACTTGGTAATCATGTAGAACAGGCGGGTTCTAATGTTAATGCAGATCGTTTACGTTTTGACTTCACACATTTCACAGCTTTAACACCAGAAGAAGTTGAACGTGTTGAGAATGAAGTTAATAAACAAGTACTTAAAGGTCTTAAAATAGAAACTTGTATTACATCCATGGATGAAGCAAGAAATATGGGTGCAATGGCTTTATTCGGTGAAAAATATGGTGATGAAGTACGAGTTGTCAACATGAATGACTACAGTGTTGAGTTATGTGGAGGAACACATTTAGGGAATACATCTCAAGTAGGTGTCTTCAAGCTTGTATCTGAAGCAGGTGTTGCTGCAGGCGTTCGCCGTATTGAGGCTCTAACTGGTTCAAAAGCATTAAGTCACTTTAGAGAGCAAGAAAACCAATTGAATGAGATTGCTGCTTTAGTTAAAGCTAAAAAAGGTGCTGTTCGTTCTCGAGTTGAAGATCTTATGGCAGAATTAAAAGCGGTACAAAAAGAAGTTGAAAGCTTACGTTCTAAAATGAGTTCAAATGCAGCTAAAGATGTCATTGATCAAGCAAAGAATATTCATGATGTTAAGTTTTTAGCTGTTCAGTTAGATGAACTGGATATGAATGGATTACGTGATATGGGAGATAAGTTAAAAGATCAATTAGGAACAGGTGTCGTTGTACTTGCATCTGCAAAAGGTGGAAAAGTAAGCTTAATTGTTATGACAACAAAAGATGCAATTGATAAAGGCGCTCATGCAGGTAATATCATTAGAGAAGCTGCTGGTGTAGTCGGTGGTGGCGGCGGTGGTCGTCCAAATATGGCTCAAGCAGGTGGTAAAGATGCTTCAAAGATTGCTGATGCATTCATAAAAGCGGAAGAAGTCTTAACAAGTCAATTAAGTTAGAAACTAGGTATAGGAAAAGTGACGAAAGTCACTTTTCTTCTTATAATTCGTTGTATATAATTGAGGGGATTTTCATGAAGAAAGTAATTCTTATAGGTTTAATTTGTCTGTGCACATTTTTTGTAGGTTGTACTTCAAGTGACAATTATGATGTAGATGAAGAAAAGATATTAAGGCAAGATGATAAAGAGTTGGTGGCTGAAGATGGTAATGAAATGGAAGAGTCAGAGTATCAGCTTGAAGTGGAGCCTGAAGTGGAGCTTGATATTGATCAGGAATTAAGGACTGGTAAGGTCCCAGAAAAGACTATAATCAATCTTGTGTCTGTTGGGGATGTAATGGTGCATCGTTCCCAATTAGTTAAAGCATATCAACCAGGGACAACATCTTTTGATTTTTCAAAGTCATTTGAAATGATAGAGAAATATATTAAGTCTTACGATTATGCAGTTGCCAATCTTGAGACAACTCTATCAGGAAAGGATCAGGGGATACGATTAGAGAATAGTAATTACTACCAAGGATATCAAGGCTATCCAACCTTTAATTCGCCTGAAATATTGGCAACAAACATTGCCGATGCTGGTTTTGATATGGTTACGACTGCTAATAATCATTGTTTTGATAGTTGGAATGGTGGTGTTATAAATACTATAAGCGAGGTTGAAAAAGCCGGCATGGATCACATTGGGACCTTTGCAACACCAGAAGACCCAAGAGTACTGATAAAAGATATTAATGGTATTCAAATAGCTTTTTTTAACTACACTTACTCTACTAATGGCATTAATCCCCATGTTGAAGATCTTTATATGGTCAACACTCTTGATAATTATGATCCCATAAAAATACAAGAGATGTATGATGAAATCAGAACTTTCAGTCAAGAGAATCAACAAGTTGATTTAACTTATGTTTATATCCACTTCGGAAATGAATATCATATTTACCCAGGTGCAATTCAGCAAAATATGGTTGAAGAATTAATAAGAGCAGGTGCAGACGTTATTGTGGGGACACACCCACATGTTCTACAACCTATGGAGAACGTAGAAGTTGAACTTGAGGATGGTACTACAAAAAAAGGCCTAGTTTTTTATTCATTAGGCAATTTCCTATCTTCTCAAATTTATACAACTGCAGATCCAGTACCAAAAGATGTAGGAATCATCATTAATATGACTATCGAAAAAGATGGGGATGAAGAAGCGGTTGTAACAAAGGTTGGTCTTATACCCACCTGGGTTCAATGGACTGACGATATGATACGAACTATACCTGTTGATAAATCTCTAGACTCATATGACAAGGGTGATAATGATTATGGTCTTACTCAAAAAGATTATAATCGCCTAATAGAAGTCCAACAATGGACGATAGAGCATTTCATCAGTAATATGGATGCAGACCCTGAGATTGATATAAATCAATATGTAATCAAGATTGATTAACCATGCTAATGAAAAATGCATACAATGTAAAAGGGGTTCAATTATAGCAACAAAGAAAACATATTGAACTTTCACATAAGTTGGAAAAGTTTTATAGTAATATTTAGAATAGAAAAAGGATAAAATTAATAATAATTTTTTGCTTTAAAGATATTGACGAATTTATGAATTGTGGTATAATTGTATATAGTGCTTAAGAAAATTTTACCCTCGGTTGTTTGGGAGTGTTATAAGCACAATTCTCAGCTAGAGGGGAGGGTGGAGTGGCATGTCAAACGTAGTAATTAAAGACAATGAATCTTTAGATAGCGCACTTCGTCGTTTTAAAAAAAATTGTGCGAAAGCAGGTATTTTACAAGAAATTCGTAAAAGAGAACACTATGAGAAGCCTAGTGTGAAGAGAAAGAAAAAGTCTGAAGCGGCGAGAAAAAGAAAATACAGATAATGTATTTAGGACCCTTAAGTGTAAACTTAAGGGTTTTTAATTGCTTATAATGAGGCAGGTCATTCAATAGACCTGCCTTTTTCTATGCAAGGGTGCTCTATTCAGATTTCCAATTTTATTAAAAATAACTTAATTAAAAGGAATAATATTGTATTCTGATGCAGAATAGTGTATGATTGGTATGATTAATAAATAACATGTATATTATGGAAAACTGAGGGGTGTTTCATTGATTCTACTAAAATTCGCTTTATTATCTATAAAAGAGAAAAAAGGACGGACTTTGCTCATTATTTTGTCTCTGACATTAACAGCTGCGCTTTTCTTGGCTACCACTTGTATCTCAGGTACACTAGGAAAAGTATTTGAAAATCAATATAGGGATAATGTAGGCAAGTCTGATTTTCTGATTTACATGAGTAAAGATTCAAAAAGCTTCTTGAATGAAAAAGCCGCCTATGATGTTGAAGAAATCGATACTAGTATAGGGATCATTAGTAAAAATGGTGTATATAAATATACACCCTATGATCAAGTCAATTTGAACATTTTAGGGATGACTATTGAGGATTATAAGAAACTTTATGATTTAACCATACTTGATCAGTTAGAAGACGAAGATTTAACAAGAAAAAGTATCATGATTAGTGCAATGTTTAGTGAAAAATTTGATTTGAATCTAGGAGATAGCATTGATTTAGAAATCCGAGGCAGTAAATATAAGTTTAATATTGGATATATCGTAGCGCCAACCTACCGATTCAAACCAGATAAAAATAATCCTAATAATGCAACTATACTCATTCAAAAAGAGTATTTAAATCAGATCTATAATATGAATGGTAAATCAAATATGCTTTATTTAATCAATAAAGATGGTGTAGAAAGTAATATTGTCAAAGAGAAACTTGATGCGACATATAAAAATTATGTCATAAGAAAAAGTGTTGACATTCAGGAAATTGAAAGTTTCTTATCCATGTTTACAGGTATGTTTGGATTATTACTATTGATTGTTATTATTATTAGTGTATTCATTATCTATACATCTTTTAAGGTAATTATGTACGAAAAATTAAAAGTCATAGGAACCTTTAGAAGTATTGGAGCCACTAAGAAAAAAACAACATTTATATTGTTATTAGAAAGTATCATTTATGGTGTCATAGGGGGAGTACTTGGTTTTTTCCTAGGTATAGGCATACTGTATATTATGGCATATTTTATGTCCTATAATCCATGGACAAAAGACTCGGCTGAAATCACTTTAGTTTATAATAATATCCAAATCTTATGGACAATAGGATTCGCGGTTACGTTAGTTTTAATAGGCTCTTTAAATCCAGTTATAAGAGTTGTTAAGATACCAGTTAAGGATATCATACTTGGAACAACAGAGAAAATGAAGCGCAATAAATACTTAAAATCTAAAATTGCCTTAGTATGTATTATTTTATTTTCAATGCTTCCTTTTATTGTACCAAAGGACTTTCGAATGATTTCTGGATTAAGTCTAGTGTTAATCTTTTTCCTCATTGCCATAGCAATGCCCTATTTGGTTCTAAAGATTTGCTTTTTATTGGAGCCGCTATTTGAAAGATTATTTGGTAATATTGGTTTTATAGCTATTAAAAATGTAAGAGAGAATAAAAATATAATTAATAATATAACCTTATTGACTATAGGGATCATGTCATTGATTTTAATTAATGGGTTATCATTTAGTGTAGCCGAATTAGTGTCCAATTTTTATGCAAAAATGGATTTTGAAGTGTGGATGCGTGTATCAGGAGATAATCGTAATACGGAGCAGCTTGTTCGTTCTGTGAAAGGAGTAAGTGATACATGTACCGTGAAAACAGTATATAGTGTTAATACAGAAGAAGTAGGCAATATCTCCCTATTCGGTATAGAACCAGATGAGTATTTTGACTTTGTTTATAATGAGATAGATGAGGATATCGATGAAGTAACTCAATTGTTCAAAGAAAAAAGGTGTGTCATAGTAACAGAGGTTTTAAAAGATAGATATAAACTAGAAAAGGGTGATTACATAACTTTTGAGACGGACAGTGGTGATAAAATGTATGAGATTGTTGCCTTTACTAATGCTATGATGAATAATGGTACGACAATATATCCATCGTTGCACTTTATAAAAAGAGATTACTATCTCAATAATATGGTATCTTATTTTGTAAGAACTGATCCTGGCTATGAGCCTGTAGATGTGAATGACCAACTAAAAGTAAAGTTTAGAAATAGATATATCGATACCAATACAGTTAAAGAACTAGGGGAAATGAACAGACAAAGCAATGATAATATGTTTATGATGTTTAAAGTATTTAGTATTGTTGCTTGTCTAATAGGAATAGTTGGTATGTTCAATAACTTCATGCTAAATTTGATTTCAAGGCAAAGGATATTTGCAGTTATGAATTCAGTAGGTTTGAGTAAGAAGCAGACAAAACAGCTAGTCCTATTAGAAGCTATTTCTGTAGGGGTAATCGGAGCATTAGTTGGACTTATTGGTTCTGTCGTAGCGCTACAAATCTCAGTAATTTTACTTCGAGTTATTATGGGATTTATGGAGATGTACTATGATCCCAACATGTTTATGCAATTGTTCATTGGAGCAATTATTGTATCCATTCTTGGATCATTGATTCCTCTAAGAAAGTCTACTAGGATCAATATTGTTGAAGCTATTAAGTATGAATAAATCTTCTTATTCAGAGAAAGAGAGGTTGTTATGAATATAGATATTGTAGTAAAGGATGTACATAAACATTTTGGCATCGGGGATGTTAAAGTAGAAGTTCTAAAGGGTATTGATATGAAGATCAAAAAAGGAGAGTTTATATCTATTATGGGTCCAAGTGGATCTGGTAAAAGTACATTATTATATTTGATTGGTGGATTAGATCAACCTACAGAAGGAAATGTTTTTATTAAAGAGCAAGATATACATCAGTTAAGTGATAAGCAAGAAAGCGAGATGAGAAGAAGAGATATCGGCTTTGTTTTTCAGTTTTATAACCTAGTACCGAACTTCAATGTGGAGGAGAATGTTATGCTTCCTGTTCTTCTTGACGGAGGGAAGAAGAAAAACTATAAAGATAAACTTGAAGAGGTTCTTGGAATAGTTGAACTAGGCGATAGAAAAAAACATACCCCTAGAGAATTATCTGGTGGTCAGCAACAAAGAGTTGCCATTGCCAGGGCGTTAATGAATGATCCAGATATTATACTAGCAGATGAACCCATTGGTAATTTAGATAGTCACTCTGGTACTAATATTATGGAGCTATTTCAAAAAATAAATAAAGAGCATAATAAAACAATTGTTCAAGTGACGCATTCTCATAGAGCAGCGTTATATGGAAGTAGAATTATTAATATCAAGGATGGAGTGATCTTTAAAGATGAAAAAGTTAATTAGTTTATTATTAATAGTTGGGTTAGTAGTAAGTGGCACAGGTTGCTCCGAAAAAGTAGAAGGTGCAAGTGATGATCAAAGTAATGGTGAAAAATCGAATCAAGTAGAAGAAGTTGATGAACGTGATACAATTGAAATTTTTGGTACTGTAGAAGCGGCTGAAAAGA
Organism: Vallitalea okinawensis; assembly: GCF_002964605.1. Taxonomy (NCBI): domain Bacteria; kingdom Bacillati; phylum Bacillota; class Clostridia; order Lachnospirales; family Vallitaleaceae; genus Vallitalea; species Vallitalea okinawensis. Next base: position 251,960 of record NZ_PQDH01000003.1, on the reverse strand, counting down.
AATTAATAACATTACAATTCCCTGTTCGAATAAATGACCTGATCATAGACGAAGGGCAACAGGTAGGAGCAGAAGAAAAAATAATGGAGTTAGACCTGTTAGGGCAACTGGATGATTATAAGAGCTTGGAAAACAACATTAAGGTTATAGAAGATCAAATAGTCAATCAAAAAATTATCAATGATAATTTATCAAGTCAGTTGCAGAAGAAAGAAAATGGATTATATAATCGTTCATTACCAGAAATTGAAGCAAAGCAAATAAGTTATGATATAGCTAATAGTAATTATGAAGAAGCCAAGAGTGATTTAGAAGAATCAGATAAATTATATCAAGAAGGATTTATATCCCAAGATGATTACGATAATGAAAAGCAGAATTTGTATAACTTAGAGAAACAGATCTTGATGGAGAAATCTAACTTAGATCTGTGCATTGCAACTGTTAACAGTCAAATAGCGGAACTAAAGACTAAATTAATTGAGAATGAAAAGATCTTATCTGATCTTGAGGAAGTTCAACTGACAGAATCAAAACTTAAAATGGAAAAAATTACAAATCAGTTGAAGAATAACAGTGATTTAAAGGATACATTTATCATCAATAGTTTTAATGAAGGCTTAATAGAAAAAGTATACTGTGAAGAAGGTCAAGTTGTTAATCAAGGAAGCCCTATTGTATCATTAATAGATAAAAGTAGTATTTATGTTAAAGGAGAAGTACCCGAGGAGTTTGTGGGTTTAGTTGAAGAAGGTGCAACGGTGAATGTTATTCCAGTTTACGATAAAACTAAGAGTTATGAAGGAGTAGTCACCCAAATATCCCAAGTAGCTACAAATAAAAACAATGAAATAATAGTCATCATCGATATACAACTTCATAACATAGATGAGAATTTAAAACCCAACTATAATGTCAATATAGAAATCGAAAAGTAAGAGTGCTGTGATAAGCAAAAAACCCTTAAGTGTGAAAACATTTAAGGGTTTTTTCAATGAGCGTATTCATTAACTCTTATTATTCCTGATTTAACTTCAGAAACAAAAGTATTAAACTCATCTGGTCCTAGTAAATAGTATTCACCGTCAGAGGTTGTTAGCAATAATGCATCGTCTGAATTGATCATAACTTTGACCATAAGTCCATTTTTCAATTCAAAATAACCTACTCTATACTCGTTAATATTTTTACCAATAATTTTCCGAAAAGATTTAAAAATTTTTTTATCTTCTAAGGAAATAGTCTCGCAAGTAACAATATCGGCATATTCAATGTAATCATATAAAAAACCATTGTGACCATAAATATTAATGCTTTTATTATCCAACTTAATACCGGTCATAAGTGGTGATATGATTAACGTGGCAAGCATAAAAAAGAATAATAAGCTAGTAGCAATACGTACTGAACGATAAGTGTTAAAGGTAAGAGTGGCTACGATAAAACATAATAACACAATAAAAATGCTCACGACCCAACCTATTAAAGGAAGTGATAATGTGTACATTTTTCTTTCACCTCACATAAAATCCATCTTAAAATGAAAAAATAAATGTTTTTTACCTATAAATTGATAGTATAGGAAAATTAAGATATAATCATGTTATCACATATTATACGTTAGTACAATAGAATTAGTGACACATATGATTACATTCTAATCTTCGTACAGGATATGAATGAGATGAAAGAGGCGAGCATATGGAGAAGGTTATCAATGAATTTCTCAAAGAAAACGAAATTGAAATGACAACTGTTGATTCATATACAGGTAAAGTTAAAAAAATCGTTACAGCAACAAACAAAGTTTATTTCATCAAAGAAAAAAAATCATATGAGAATATGTTAAGAGAAACAAAACTATTATATTTTCTTCAAAAAAATCATATCCCTGTAGCTGTACCTGTAAAGGGGAGTAGAGGAGAATGTTACATAACCTGGAACAATAAAACCTATTGTATCTATCCAAAGATTCAGGGAGATGAACCTGAAGATTTTTATTCAAGAGAGAATTTTGACTATTCGTCGATTATTGGTAAAGCTATTGCAGAATACCATAATGTATTAGCCAGCTATCCTTATGAAGGTGAATATGAAAAGATTAACATCTTGGATAAACTATTAATTTGGGCTATGCCGATAATAGAAGAATGTCACTTAGTTGATCTCGAGAGTTTTAAGCAACTGAAGAGGTCTTGGTTTAAGGATTTAGAAAATGATCTATTAAATCTCCCTCAACAAATTATTCATAGAGATTTACATCTGGGTAATTTATTATTTGAGGAAGGTCAATTAACTGGCATAATTGATTATGATTTAATGGCCATTGGTCCCAGAATATATGATCCATGCTATTGCTGTATAGGTTTTTTGAATGATAGTTTTTATTCGATTTATAGACAAGAATGGTTAAACATGCTTATTCAACTTTTTAAAGCATATAATAAATCAATCTTCTTGACAGCCTTCGAACTGAAAGCTATACCCTATTTAATTAGTTTAATACAACTGATACTTTTAGCTCATCATATTGAAGATGGGAATCGTGAAGATGTTATGATTAATTTACAAGCTTTTAGGTGGGTTGCTGATCATTATTCTGAGATGGAAAGGGGATTGAAATTCATTATAGATGACTTAATACTTTGAAGAAAATGATTATTCAGTCTTAGAGATGCATTGCAAAAGAGTTCGTATTATTGGATATACTTTGGATAAATAGAAAGGAGTAATAAGATGAAAATAACACCCTATGTATTTGTTGAAGGTTGTGCTGAAGCACTAGATTATTACATGAATATCTTTGGAGGAAAAGTTACATTCAAGCAAAAAGCAGATGACTCGGATAAATTGTTACATGCAAGAATTGATTTTAATGAGAACTACTCTCTTTATTTTTCAGATATTATGCAAAAAGTGGACTTTGGAGATAACTGTACTATTTCTTTTGAGTTTGATAGAGAAGAAGACATCAAAGAAGCTTATAAAAAACTTGAGAAGGATAGTGAAATCAGAATGGAACTTCAAGAGACATTCTGGGGTGCTACGTTTGCTTTATTAAAAGACAAGTACAACGTGGTTTGGCAATTGAATTATGAACATAAGAAATAATAAAAACTTCATGAAGTTATTTTAACTTCATGAGGTTTTTACTGTTAATTGTAATACATTAGGTATGATCTATCATAGATTTTATGTAGAGAGCTTAAGCTAATGAATGGAAAACACCTCTTATAAAAGGAGGGATAAATTGAGACAAGAAAATAATAATGAAGAATTGAATTGTCATGAAATTATAACCTCAGAAGATTATGTGGATTTGTATCATCAATTAAGAGGTAATATTGAAGAAGCGGCAAAAGAAGCTGGTGCAGAATGTGTACAAAGGATATTTGAAGACTGGGGAATGTTTCATATAAAAGTTGACCCCGATCAATGCGAAGAATTCTATCTCGATAGTGAGTACCGATTATTGCCAAACTTATATGGATTAACAAGTATGAGTAGTATTGAAGCAGCTGGTATAGGAAGTGTCCTAAAAAGTACTAGCCTTGATGTCTCAGGTAATGGCGTCATAATAGCTATAATTGATACGGGAATAGATTACCTTCATGAAGCATTTAGATATGAAGATAATACAAGTAAAATATTAAGTATATGGGACCAAACTCAAGAGGGAACGCCGCCAGAAGGGTTCCTATATGGCACTGAATTTACTAATCAGCAAATAAATGAAGCAATTAGTTCTGATGATCCTTTATCAATTGTTCCTACAGTAGATGAAATAGGTCATGGAACTTTTTTGGCGGGGGTAGCAGCTGGAAGACCAAAACCAAGGGAGAATTTCCAAGGTGCAGCTCCTGATTCAGACCTAATCGTTGTTAAACTAAAACAAGCAAAAAAGTGTATCAAAGATTTTTTTCAAATAAAAGAAGGTGCTATAGCTTTTCAAACAAATGATATTTTTCAAGGATTCAACTATGTATTGGAGAAATCAGATGGGAAACCCATAGTCGTTCTTTTTGCAATATCCTCTTCAGATGGACCTCATAATGGAACAAGCGAAATAGAAGAATATATGGCTAAACAAGGAGACTCTATTGGGGTAGTTGTCATCACTGCAGCGGGTAATGAAGCAAATGCTTCACGTCATTACCATGGTAGTTTCGAAGAAGATGAAAATAGAATGGAAATAGAACTCAACATTGCTGAAAATGAAAAAGGTCTTTTCTTTAATGTATATGTACCTCTTCCAGACAAGGTAAGTTTAGAATTAATCTCTCCAAGTGGTAACAGCACTGGGAGATTTCCCATTAGGTCAAATGAGTGGCAAGAAAAAGAGTTTCCCTTGGAAGCATCACTCGTTCGTATTCATTATGATTTATTAGATGCAAGATCAGCTGAAGAATCCATAGCGGTTTTTGTGATTAACCCCTTACCTGGTATATGGAATTTAGTCGTTTATGGGGATTTAATTATCAATGGAGAATTCGATATTTATCTACCTACAAATGATTTCATAGAGAGGAATACAATTTTTCTAAAACCTGACCCTTATACTACTATTGTTCTTCCATCAACTAATCCAGGAACCATAACTGTAGGTGCTTATAACGAAGTTATAAATAGTATTTATTTACAATCAGGAAGAGGTTATACAAGGGATGAGAGAATCAAGCCAGACATTGTTGCACCTGGGACTAATGTTGTAGGTCCATATCCCAAAAACCAATATGGTGTTTTATCAGGAACTAGTGTAAGCAGTGCTATAACAGCTGGTGCAAGTGCATTATTGCTGGAGTGGGGAATTGTTAAAGGTAACGATCCATCTATTAACACAATAGCTACAAAAGCATATTTATCACGTGGTGCCAGAAGAAGACCTAACGTTAGTTACCCAAACCGAGAATGGGGATATGGTGAATTAGACTTATTTAAGACTTTTCAAGAACTTCAATGATAAAAAAAAGATCCTAAACAATTATTGTGATGGATCTTTTGCTAAGCTATTAATTAATCTTTAAATTGCTTATTTTATTTTTAGTAATTTTGAAACACTCTCTAAAATCTGAGTTATATTTGTAAACGATACTTTCTTCAATTGTAGAAAAGATTTTTTCAGCCCTTGAGTTATATTCTGGTTTATCAGTTAATTGCCACAAATAATAATAGATGGTTGCTAGTTCAGTACATTGAGTGTAGTAGGAAGTTGGGAAAAAGTTACTTTTTCTATTTAATGAGGAGTCATAGACATCTTTTAATGTACTATAGAAATCTATTAACTTCTGTTTGGTGTTATTAGTATTTTTTAACTCATATAACTCACGATACGCACTGGCTAGATTTTTATAGAGTTTTTGCTTTTCAGTTTCAGCGAATCCTTTATTCTTTAATTTACCTGAGCCGTCATAAAAAGCTTCTAATAAGTTAATGCTCGTTTTTAGATGAATTTCTACTTCTGTTTTTCTATATAAGTCTAGGTAAAGGGAGCCGATTATCAATATCGACTTGTATTTCCTGCTATCATATAGTTCTTCCAATAGTAATTTTGCTTGATCAAGTTCATTATTATAATTTGATAGTGAATCAGTGTTGATTGTATTTAATTCATATAATTTACGATACAAATCTGCTAAGTTTAGATGTATATCAGAAAAGACTAGTGGATTCTCATCTTTCTTAAATAAAGTCTTCAGTTCAGTAAATCGTTGTATGGAATCAAGAATCTCTTTTTTATCATCGCAACTATGTAAGCAAATTGCAGAATAATATTTTATCCATGAATATTTATAATTGTAGTTATTATTTTTCTGTAAAAATTCCAGATAAGAGCTACTAAAATGTTTATCAATTTTTCTTAAGGCTTTGTCATATTTATTATAATGAACTAGATTATGTATGTCTTTAATGATATGATCGGGACTAGAATAACGTCTCTTGTAGTCAATTATATAGATAAGGAGGGATGTAATTAAAGCGATAATCAAATTGATAACCTTAAGTTGCCCTTCAGTTAAATAATATTGTATCAATAGTATAATGGAAATAAAAATGATATTTTTGCTTATGAATTCTACAAAGCCAATTGAAATTGTTAATAATTGTTTATTGTCTGACCTAAAAAAAGTTCTAATGAAGACTATAATAATCCTCTCTATGAAATAACGAATAATCATAATAATACCCCTAACTACTTAAATAATGAAAAATCAATATCAATTATATTGATGGTGAGTAGTGATGTCAAATGTAAATATAGACAGGAAGTTCTTTAAAGATGTATTGTGTTATAAAAATAAGACTTTTACAAACTTTTACGGTATAATAATTATAGGCTTAAAATAATTGAGTAAATGAGGGAACTGAAGATGATTTTGAGTGTAAGTCGAAGAACAGACATTCCAGCCTTTTATAGTGATTGGTTTATGAATAGAATACGAGAAGGTTTTGTGGTTACAAAGAATCCTTTTAATCCTAAGCAAATGCATCGGATTTCTTTAAATCCTCATGTGATTGATTGTATTGTGTTTTGGTCAAAGAATCCAAAGGCGATGATCAACCATTTAGATGAATTAGACAGTAGAGGATACAAATATTATTTTCAGTTTACTCTAAATGGGTACGGCAAAGATATAGAACCTTTTGTTCCGGCTAGGGAAGAAATGATCCATACTTTTAAAAAGATCAGCAAAAAGATTGGAAGGCATCGAGTGATCTGGCGTTATGATCCAATACTCATTAATACTCGATACGATGTAACGCATCATATTCATAATTTTGAGTACATATGTAAGAAACTAAGTGGGTACACAGAAAAGTGTATCATTAGTTTTATTGATAGCTATCAAAAGAATAAGAACAATTTAAAGCGTGCAGAAGTACACTTTATGGCTGATAAAGAGATGACATTCTTAGCTCAGAATTTAAGCCATATAGCAGAGAGTAATAGTATGCATTTGGAAACTTGCTCTGAAAAGATTAACCTTGATGAGCTTAATATTCAACATGGTAAGTGCATTGATGACAAGCTAATTGAAAGAATAATTGGTTGTGCTATAAAGGTATCAAAAGATAAAAACCAAAGATCGGATTGTGGATGCGTGAGTAGTATAGATATTGGTGCCTATAATTCCTGTAAACATAGATGCATATATTGTTATGCTAACTATAGTCAACAATCTATGAATGATAATATTCAAAAACATCATGTAAAATCACCTTTACTTATAGGAGAGTTAGACGGTAGTGAGGTTATTAAAGCTAAAGAGATGAAGAGTTTAAGACGTCATCAGATGACTATATTTGAAGAAGTAAAATAACCCCTTATTCATGAGAATAGGGGTTACTTAGTTATATAAGGATTGGAATTATTATTTATCCAAAAAATCTCTTTAATAAACCTTGGAATGCTGCACCATGGCGAGCTTCATCTTTACACATTTCATGAACTGTGTCATGAATAGCATCGTAACCTAGTTGCTTAGCTTTTTTAGCTAAGTCTAATTTACCTTGGCAAGCACCATGCTCAGCATCCACGCGCATTTGTAAGTTCTTTTGTGTATCGGCTGCAACTACTTCACCTAATAATTCAGCAAACTTAGCAGCATGTTCTGCTTCTTCAAAAGCAATACGCTTATATGCTTCAGCAACTTCAGGGTAACCTTCACGATCAGCTTGTCGGCTCATTGCTAAGTACATACCAACCTCAGTACATTCACCCATGAAGTTTTGTTTTAAACCTTCAACAACTTCAGGGTCTACATCTTTAGCAACGCCGATACGATGTTCGTCAGCCCAAGCTAATCCTTCATTAGATTGTTGCTCAACAAATTTTGAAGCTGGAGCATTACATTGTGGACATTTCTCTGGAGCTGTTTCACCCTCATGAACATAGCCGCAGATTGTACATATAAATTTTTTCATTTTAATTTCCTCCTCAAAATATCAGTGATTCAAATTGAATCATTATTAACAAATAATAAATATTAGATACAAGTATATTATACGACCATAGGTTATTTTTGTCAATAAAAAATTAAAAAAATATTTTACAAAAAACTATTGTGCAATTAGAACAATTTAACTATAATTATAATTGTAAAACCTATGCAATTACAAAATAGTTATAATAAGAATTTTTAAACTGACATACAATAAACCTATGCATTAAGAGATATCTAACTAATTTATTAGAAATTGAAAGGAGATGTTAATGATGATCAATAGAGTAATATGGGTCATTTTAGATAGTGTTGGTATGGGCGAATTACCAGATGCTGACCAATTTGGCGATATGGGCAGCAATACTATAGGAAATACTGCAAAAGCAGTTGGTGGATTAAATATTCCAAATATGATTCATTTAGGATTAGGTAATATTGATGGTATGAAAAACTTAGATCGTACAGATGCACCAAAAGGGTGTTTCGCGCGTTTGGGTGAAATTTCAAATGGAAAAGACACAACAACAGGTCATTGGGAAATGGTTGGTATCCATTCTACGGAACCGTTCCCATCTTATCCAAATGGCTTTCCAGCAGATATTATAGAAGAGTTTGAAGCGAAAACAAATAGAAAAGTGTTAGGTAATAAACCTGCTTCCGGTACAGCGATTTTAGATGAACTAGGTACTGAACATGTTAGTACTGGAAATCTTATCGTATACACATCTGCGGACAGTGTATTTCAAATTGCTGCTCATGAAGATGTTGTTCCAATTGATGAGCTTTATAGAATATGTGAAATAGCAAGAGAAATGTTAAATGATGAGCATGCTGTAGCAAGAGTCATTGCCCGTCCTTTTATTGGTGAAGAAGGCAACTGGCAAAGAACGGCTAACAGAAGAGATTTCTCACTTCAGCCACCAATTGATACAGTTTTAGATTACATGAAAGCGGCTGGTCATCAAGTAACAGGTGTTGGTAAAATTGAAGATATTTTTGCTAACAAAGGTATTACAGACGCTATTCATACAAAAGATAATATGGATGGTGTAGATCAAACTCTAGAATATATGAAGAAACAAGAGAAAGGTTTAATCTTCACAAACCTTGTTGATTTCGATTCTAAATGGGGTCATAGAAATAACTATGTTGAATATGCAAAGGGTCTTGAAGCATTTGATACACGACTTAAAGAGATTACTGATCAAATGACTGAGAATGATATTCTTTTCATCAACGCTGACCACGGTTGTGATCCTACAACTCCAAGTACAGATCACTCAAGAGAGTATGTTCCTCTTTTGATTTATGGTAAATCAATCAAAGAAGGTATTAACTTAGGTACTCGTAAGACTTTTGCAGATATCGGTCAAACAATTGCTGAAATCTTTGATGTGGAGAAAATAGCTATTGGAGAAAGTTTCTTAGAAGATATTAAGTAGAGATATATCTTATAATGAAGTATGATAATATACAACTTAGAGGTGTAAATATGTTACAACATAAGATAGAAGATGCAGTTAAATACATGAAAGAGCTAATCAATGATGAGCCTGGGATTGGTATGATCTTAGGTTCAGGTTTAGGTGACTTAGCTGACGAAATTGATAATGCAACACTAATAGATTACAGCAATATTCCACATTTTCCAGTTTCCACTGTTGAAGGTCACGCAGGACGTTTTGTAATTGGAGAATTCGAGGGGAAACAAGTTATTGCTATGCAAGGAAGATTTCATTTCTATGAAGGCTATCATATGAATGAAGTGACATTTGCTGTACGTGTTATGAAACTATTAGGAGTAGAAAAATTACTTGTTACTAATGCAGCGGGCGCTGTTAATAGAAACTTTAAACCCGGCAACTTAATGTTAATCAGTGATCATTTAAATTTCATGGGTACCAATCCTCTTATGGGTCATAATCTTAAAGAGTTTGGTGTTCGATTCCCTGATATGTCTGATGCTTATAGCAAAGACTTAAGAGAAAAAGTTAAAACTGTTGCTTCCACTAATGGGATTGAAGTAGTAGAGGGTGTTTATTGTGGTTATTCTGGACCCTCTTATGAAACACCTGCAGAGATAAGAATGTTTAGAACATTAGGCGCAGATGCTGTTGGTATGTCTACTGTTCCAGAAGTAATCGTTGCTGTTCACAGCGGTATTAAGGTGTTAGGTATATCTTGCTTAACCAATATGGCGGCAGGTATTTTAGATCAGCCATTATCACATGAAGAAGTTACTGAAACGGCTACAAGAGTTAAACAAGATTTTGTTTCTTTAGTTAGAGCGGTAATCAGAGAAGTATTATAGACAAAAAAATTATAGTTTAGTATAAAGAGGTAGTTCATGTTGTTGAACTACCTCTTTTTATAATGGAGAGCTCTTGCGCTGTACTCTATGATGACTATAAAATATGGATAATTTTAGCGGATTAAAATACTTTATTATCATGTTATAATCATAGGTGACATCTATGGAAGGAGACATCAAAGATGAAAAAACTTTTAATGCTTTTGTTAGTATTCTTAATGCTAACATCAACAGCTGTAGCTGGGAATAATGATGAACCATCAAATTGGGCGAAAGATAACGTAAATAAGGTAAAAGAATTAGGTCTTGCAACAGAAGCCACCAGTCAAGGTTTTAGAGATGCCACAAGTAGAGAGGAATTTGCTACTTTGGTTGTTGTCTTATCAGAAAAAGTTTTGGGTAGAGAATTAGAAGTACCTCAAACTAACCCTTTTACAGATACTGATGATGAGTATATTGAAAAGGCTTACCAAGCGGGTATAGTTAAAGGAATAGGTGGAGGCTTATTTGCGCCAGACTCCAATGTAACAAGAGAACAAATAGTCGTTATGTACATCAACGCGATGAAGATGTTAGAACTTGAATTAGGTCGTGAATTAATTAATGAAGATTTAAAATCAACCTTTAGCGATGAAGATAGTTTTTCATTCTGGTCTGAAGAGAGTATTAAAATTGCAAAAGCTAATGGCCTTGTAAAAGGTGTTGGTAACAATACTTTTGATCCAAAAGGTTTAGCGACGCATGAACAATCCTTAACATTAAATCTTAGAAGTTTCTATTTTACAGAAGATTTAAGTAATCTATTAAATAATGCTGAAACTCAATATGAGAATGCAGAAAGTCTTAGTTTTACTACTGAAACATATTTTAGTTTAAACATGGTAGATCAGGGGACACCTTTTTACATGGAAATGCTAATGAATTTTGATTCAGAGTATATTTTAGAACCATTAGCAATGAAAAATATTATCAAGGGGGATGTAGCAATTGCTATGCTGGGACAAGAAGTTATCATACCTCTTGATGCTGATATGTACATGTTACAGGACGGCAATGAATTAGTTAATTATGTTGCATATGAAGATACTACAACAGGTCAAATTGTCTACGAAAAATATAGAACACCATATGAAGTCATGGATATAAATTCAATGATAGATATGGAAACAATTACAGATGCAGAGTCATTTGCGCATTACAGATTAGTTAATAAAGAAGTTATTGATGGTAGAAATGTTTATACCATTGAGATGACTATCAATATGGATGAAGAAGGCATTGAGCTTATGGATACATTAGTAGGTGATATGCTACTAGAAGTTGGTTTGGACAGTAGTCATTTAATGTTACTGAATGCTGTAGAGTTAACTTACAAATATGATGCAGAAACAGGTGCACTTATAAGTTTAGAAGCAGATTTAGCAGATTATATAAATGCTATTTTTAAAGAATTAACAAGTTCAAGCGAAGAAGTAGAAATTCAAGAATTTCTCATAAAAATTAGTGATATTCGTATGAATGATATTGATGAAATTGTTGTACCTCAAGAAATAATAGAAAATGCTGTTGAGATAAATATAGAAGAATAAAGCTATAAAATAATAGGATTTTGAGGTTAATATATTAGTATTAAAAGGAGGTTGATATAAATAGATCAACCTCCTTTTTTTAATAACTGTTATACCTTAAATAACGCTATTGCAATGTTGCTTTCACTGGAAGAGCTTTTAAGTAATCCTCAAGGGTATCCCCTTCCACGATAATATCCGGTGTAATACCTACTTCATTAATGTTTTTTTGTCTTACGTTCCACCAAAAGTTGACCAACCACAATTCGTAGCCATATTCTAAATTAGTATATGTTGTTTGACCGATTCCTTTGCCATAAGATTGTTGACCAACTACAGTGACATTATCCAAGTATTCGGATAAACTTAATGTAACTAATTCTGAGGCACTAGCACTCTTGTTGTTAATTAATACATAAATGTCTTTAAATGAGAGTGCAAATTCGTCAGAATACATCGAATCTGTGGAACCATCTCTGGTGATTTGTGTAGCCGGAATTACGTCAGGTAGCAATATATCTAGAATACGATCAGCTTCATAAGTACTACCACCCGGGTTATTTCTGAAGTCAAGGATTAAGGTAGTAACTTTGGGATTATCTACTTTTTCTAATGCTTCAATGACTTGATCACTGGCATTCAAGCCAAATTGATCAAGGCCAATATATAAAGCTTGATCACCTGTTTTTGTTGTGACTTTGCTTTCAGGTATGTTTGCATCTTCTTCTATCCCAAATAGATAAGAAAAGTGGTCATCTTCCTTTATTACTGTGTCAAAATACTTTTGAATTTCTTCAGGTAATAAAGTTTCTTTTTTCTTGAGTTCTTCTTCTAAAGCATTCAATTCGCTATTTGATTCATATAATAAATAGTTGTTTTTAAATAAATTAACTAATGCTGCTCCATCTAGTAGTAAATCATTGGATTCAATATCATCTTTAAAGTACTGAGCAGTAAAATCATCAGGATAAATAGCTAAGATAGCATTAGCGCATTCTAGTGACTTTTCATAATTCATCTGATAATATGAGAAGGACATATAATCATATAAATAATCAAGATTATCAATGTTCCAAGCGTATTCATAATGCTCAGCAGCATTAATCATGTCGTATGTTGCCATACTAGCTCTAGCAAGGTACCAATGAGCAGTATCACTTAGAAAGTACCAATAATCATTTCCATAGGTAATAGCTTCCTCGTATTGCTCATAGTAAATATAGGTATCAATCATAGCTTCAATTGCTCTTGAATCACAAGGATAATCTACTAACCAATTTTCAAGCAGTACATCAGAAGCTTCAAAATCACCTTTCCAAACAAAGTCTGCGTAGAGTAAGTTATAAGCTTCCGAACGATAATACCAATCTCCCATCAAAGCGCCATAAGCAAAAGAACTATAGGTATCTTTGTGATTAAGTTCATATTGTAATAAAGTGTATAGAGCTTCAAGATCATCAGGATTATATTTGCAATAAACTAAAAAGTTATTGTAAAGTTCTTCGTTTGCTGTACCATCATAACCATTAAGAAAAGCTGAATAATAAATCTCATAAAGATTCCTTTCTTCAATATATTTTTCTAAGGTTTCTGGTAGGTTCACTATATTTCCATTCTTTTGATTAGATAACTTAATAAACGATTCTAGATTAGTAATATAATCTCTTAATGTATCAGTAGCTGTTAGTATAGGCTCATCTTTATATGTAAAATCAATCTCTAGTTCTACATTGTTATAAGGACGATAAACGGGGTCTTTACTAGCTTGATAACTTGTAGGTTTAAATTCACTTTTACAGAGTATTGTATCAACTAGACCAGTGTTTTTATTAATGAGGAGGTAGCTATCATAATCAATAATACCTTCATCAGGCATATAAATATTGAAATTGTCACTATAAATAACATCTTCAGTAGTATGTTTATTGAGTTCATATATATAGTAATTATCATTTTCTGAAACATTATAAAAATCTACTTGGATTGAATCTAATAGTTCAGACTGCCACTGGCTATAATTTTCAGGTGCATAATCATCAAAAGTACCTAAATAAGTGTATATCTCCAAATCATTGGAGCCGTATTCAGAGATTATCCAATCGTCAGTAAACCAATAACTATCTGTGGAGATGAATTGATTACCACTATAGTAGAAAGTATCTTCTGTGTTATAGTAACCAAGATGGCTTTTACTATCATAAGCTTCAACTATCTTCAGATTTCTTTGGAGATCATCAAAGTCAATCTTATAAAGGCTCTCTCTCTGAATGTAGGGTTGATTAAGAGATTTTTTAAAGGCTTTATTTAATATGTCAACATAAAGATCTTTACTGAATTCAGCTTCATCAATCTCATTCAGGATAAAATTGAAATTCCCATCCACATATTGATAAACCTCACCACCTACTTGAATATAATTTTTGTATGTATCAAAGTAATAACCTTCTAAATTTAATGGAAAGAAATCCTTTTTATCATTCTCTAAATCATATACAAAAGTTTTAGTAGGATCTGAACTTAACCCTGACCCCGTGTTGTAGTAAATTTTATTATCAAAAACAAAATAACTATTAACACTATCTTCAATTAAAGTAGTTTTGCCTGTTAAGCGATCATAAGTATAAAGTTCATTGACATAATAACCTGTTGTATAATATATTCTTTGATCATCAACATAAAAATGAGTGCAGTAATCATTTAAAGGAATAATTTGTTTGCCATCTAATGTTTCAAGATTTAAACTGTAAATGGCATTATCCGGGTTATTTACATAGAGTTCGTTACCATAAACGACTAAACTATCAAATGGACTATTGATATTATAAAAATTAAGACTACTTGTTACATGTTCTTTACCATTTTTATCTACTTTATGTATCTTTAAATCTTCGACGGCTATGTAGTAAAAATAATCATCAAAAAAGATGAAATCTTGTATTTGTACATCAATAACTTTCTTGAGGTCAGTACCTTCTTTGGTTATGGAGTAAATACCCTTCTTTCCTACCATATCAAAGTAAATAACTTCATTGCCATCATATATATTATTAATATATTGTTTATAAAGTACAGTCTTTTCATGGTTATGTTTATTAATTTTAATTAAACCAGAATCTTCTGCACCATAAAAGAAATAGCTACCGTCTTCAAAAAAGGAATTAGCATTTTGTGAGTAACTCGTTTCAGCTTTAACATTGATAACTGTTAAAATAACAAACATGGTAATAATTACTAAATGCTTTAGTGATTTTTGCATATAAATCTCCTTTCGCTTTAAATATCTGTGAAAATAATTCACTTATTCATTATACTATAAAAAAGCAATAATACAATGAATAATATGGTATATTGTAGTAAATGGTATCAGGGAGGTATTTCTTGACATTAGTTTTCTAAAAGCTTAGAATGAATTGAAAGTAAGATTAAAGCAGATGAAAGGTGAGAGAAATGTCCCTTAATATATTATTCGAAGATCAACATATTATTATAGTTGAAAAACCACCCAAAGTCCCTGTACAAAGCGATCCTACTGGTGACATGGATTTGTTAACAGTAATTAAAGAATATTTAAAACAAGCCTATCAAGTGAAAAAACCTTATGTAGGACTAATACATCGTCTTGATCGCCCTGTAGGAGGAATTATGGTTTATGCAAAAACAAAGTTTGCCAATTCTCAGTTATCCCAACAGGTTCAGAATAAAAAAATGGAAAAGACCTATTTCGCAGTTGCTTGTGGGAAGCCTCAAGAAAAACAAGGTATGCTGATCAATCATTTGAAGAAGCTTGGAAAAGTCAATATGTCGGAGGTTGTTTCAGAAGATACATCAGGTGCTAAAGAAGCTCTATTGAATTACCATTGTTTAGGGAGTGTCTCGACTGAAGAAGGAATATTAAGTTTACTGGAAATAAAACTTATTACAGGACGGCATCATCAGATTCGAGTTCAGATGGCACATGCAGGGATACCTTTGTGGGGAGATAATAAATATAATAAGACTTTTGTAAAAGCAAAAAAATGGACTCAGATAGCATTGTGGGCTGGAGAGCTTACTTTTAAGCATCCTAAAACGAAAAAGGATATCACATACAACCTTGAAACCAAAGACATTTATCCCTTTAACTTATTTAAGTAGTCTGTTGTTGCTTACTATAATATTTTCTTTCAATAGGTGTTGACAGCAATTATAAAAAAGCATATAATATGAATGAATTATTTAATTAAGAAGTAGAAGGAGTTTTTTATGTTAAGCATTGTTAGATAATGAAACTATTAATTGAATTAAAAGATGGTAAGATAATCCTATAGAAGGATTTATTAATTGTGCCGTTTTTTAGTACACACGTTGATTTGAGATAATTGACTTGTGTTTATCAATGTTTAACGCAAAATGCCTTTGATTTAATTATATAAATTCACTATATCTGTTTAGAGTTTTATTTCCTTATTAATCTATACACTTTTTTAGTGTGTAACTTGATGTAGGGACGGGTATGTATATATATGATAATAAAGGTTGAGAATGTGTAAGCATTTTCAACCTTTTCTTTGTTTGGTTATTTAATTCATTTGAAGTGCTGGGATTTAATTGATTTGAGATAAGGAATCGATATATCTAATTGTTGTATAAAGCATTTAATGTGAAGGCTGCGTTATGATAAATAAAAACGGTATTGAAGAAAAGTATATTTAGCGGAGGTTTTAACATTGAATATTAAAGCATTAGAGACTTTAGAATATAATAAAATTAAAATAAGTTTAGCAGAGTTTGCTATATCTGAACTAGGTAAAGAGATGATTATGAAACTTAAACCATCTACAGATCAGCAAAAGATAAAGAGACAATTGAAGGAAGTTACTGAAGTGAGGGAAATACTGCAAACGGCAACTTCTATACCTATACAGAATCTTGCTGGGATTGATTCTATTCTTGACAAACTTGAAAAAGATATTGTATTAACAGCAGAAGATTTTAGTCATCTAGGATTTTTCATAGGTGGTATTCAAAAAGTAAAAGACTTTATGGGGTCAAAAGAATTTATAGCACCTCAGATATCTAATTATGCTTATTCCATGTACAATTTAGAAGATGTATATCAGGAAATAGATCGTTGTATTTACCGTAACAATATAAATGATAATGCTAGTTCAAATTTAGAGCGCATTAGGAAGGAAATCTATGTAGTTGAAGGCCGTTTAAAGAGCAAACTTGAAACGATCTTACAATCACCACATTATCGTCCTTATTTACAAGATAATTTTATAAGCCAAAAAAATGGCCGATATGTTATATCAGTTAAAAGTCAGTATAAAAAAAAGATTAAAGGATCGATCGTTGAGACATCTTCTACGGGATCAACAGTTTTCATAGAACCAGCGCCTATCAGTAAGCTTAGAAGTCAGCTAGATGGTTTAAAGATTGAAGAAAAAGATGAAATCTATCAAATTCTTTATTACATGACCATGTTAGTAAAGTCCTATTTAAAAGAGTTGAAAATAAACATAGAGACTATGACCTACTATGATTTTATTTTTGCTAAAGGAAAGTATAGTAAAAGTATTAGTGGACGAGAGGCTAAACTCAATCTTGAGCAATTTACAGAGATCATCAATGGACGCCATCCTCTCCTTGGGAAAGATGCAGTACCCTTAAATGTTGAGCTGGGCAAGGATTTTAAAGCATTGGTCATTACAGGTCCAAATACAGGAGGAAAAACTGTTGCTTTAAAAACGGTAGGATTATTAACCTTAATGATTCAATCCGGACTCCATGTTCCAGTTGATGAAGGGAGTAATTTTGGCATCTATTCGGAAATTTTTGTTGATATCGGAGATGGCCAGAGTATAGAGCAATCTTTAAGTACTTTTTCTTCTCATATGACAAATATAATGGATATATTAGATGTTGCTAACAAGTATGCTTTGATTTTATTAGACGAATTAGGAGCAGGAACAGACCCCGTCGAAGGGGAAGGTATCGCTATAGCTGTCCTGGAACGACTATATAACCAAGGGGCTGTTGTATTAGCAACTTCACACTATGCTAAGGTAAAGAATTTTGCATCTGAGCATAGTGGTTTTGAAAACGGAAGAATGGAATTTGATATTAAGACTCTCAAACCCTTATATCAATTAACAGTTGGTAAACCAGGAGAAAGTAATGCCTTTCTCATTGCGTTACAATTGGGTGTTGACCATAAGCTAATTGAACGCGCCCATCAAATAACTTATGAAGAAGAAGGACACTATTCTTCAATTACATCTACAACAGAACGTCGAAATACTTATAAGAGAGCTAAGAAGCAGAAAACATCCATGGTGTCTATCAAAGAAAACCATGGAAAGAAAATTGAATTAGTGATTGGAGATATGGTTAAAGTACCTTATTTAGATGAGCAGGGTATCATTTTCGAAATGGAGAATGATAAAGGGGAAGTTGGAGTTCAAATTAAAGGTAAGAAAACTTACGTTCCTATAAAAAGGGTGGAGCCATATATTTCAGCCAATGAGCTTTATCCGGATGATTATGATTTTGATATCATCTTTCAGTCCAAGGAGAATAGAAAAAAGAATAAAATAATGAGTAAACGACACGTAGAAGGTTTAGAAATCAAATTGGATTGATTGCGATAAGCTTAAAAAATATGTTATAATAGAGGGATGTCATTAGAAAAATGTAAAATAGGATTGGTGAAATATGGGTAAAGTATTAGTTGTTGCCGAAAAACCATCGGTTGCGAGAGATTATGCAAAAGTATTAGGGTGTAAGACTAAAAAGAATGGTTATATTGATGGAGATGAATACATGATTACATGGGCTTTAGGGCATTTAGTTACGTTAGCAGAACCCCATCATTATGACGAAAAATACAAATCTTGGCGTACAGATGATCTTCCCATTAAGCCAGCACAAGTTAAGTTAAGAGTTAATCGTAAAACTTCTTCTCAGTTTAATATTGTAAAAAAATTAATGAATGATAAGAGTGTTGAATATATCATTTGTGGTACAGATAGTGGACGAGAAGGTGAGTTGATATTTAGATATATTTATCATCATGCAAAGTGCAAAAAGCCTATTAAGCGTTTATGGATATCAAGTATGACGGATATTGCCATAAAAAGGGGCTTTGATAATATTGAAGATGGGCAGAAATACGATACCCTCTATTATTCTGCAAAATGTCGATCTGAGGCAGATTGGCTTGTGGGTATGAATGCTAGTAGGGCTTTCACCCTTAAATATAATACTTTGTTAAGTATTGGGCGAGTTCAGACTCCGACACTTGCAATAATTGTTGAACGACATCATGAAATCGAAAACTTTAAACCAGAGGATTACTTTGAGTTAGATGCTGATTTTGGTGAGTATAAGGGAACTTGGATTGATAAAGATAATAATAAAAAGATAAAGACTCAAGCAGAAGCTACTAGATTAATGGAAAAGATACACTATGGAACCGGAGTTGTTGCTTCAGTTGAAAAGAAGAATAAAAAAACACCCCCTCCCTTACTCTATGACTTGACTGAGCTTCAAAGAGATGCTAATAAAAAATATGGCTATTCGGCTAAAAAAACCTTAAGTATAGCCCAAGATCTTTATGAGAAACGAAAATTATTAACTTATCCAAGAACGGATAGTAGATACATTACAGATGATATGAAAGATACAGTACGAGAAACACTATATAAACTAAATAGACAACCATTTACTCCATTGCTTAAGCAGATTAAGGAATTAAAATTTACTAAACGTATTGTCAATAATAAAAAAGTTACAGATCACCACGCAATTATACCCACTAATGTAACACCCCAATTAGAAGGCTTGAATAAAGATGAGTTTCAGATATATATGTTAGTAGCAGCAAGGTTAATTGAAGCATTCTATCCTCATTATCAAGAAGAAGCTACTGAGATCATCACCATGGTAAATGATGAGTCATTTGTAACAAAGGGCAAGCATATTAGTGATCTAGGTTTTAAAGAAGTAAAGAAAGTGCTTCTTAATGAAGTACCAAAAGAGGCTGATGAATTACCTCTTATCCAAGTAGATGAGACTTATGAGGTTAAAAATGCGATTATCAATAAAAAGCAAACAAAACCTCCTAAGACCTATACTGAAGCAAGTCTTCTTTCAGCCATGGAGCATGCTGGGAAGTTTGTTGAAGACGAAGCCATTAAAGAGAAGTTAAAGGAAATGGGACTAGGTACACCAGCCACCCGCGCTTCTATAATAGAAAGACTCATACATGTAGGTTATATAACAAGAAAAGGTAAAACACTTATACCTACAGAAAAAGGTATAAAATTGGTAAGTGCTTTACCACCACAGATTAAAACACCTGAGATGACTGGGAAATGGGAGCGAGGTCTAAAGCGCATTCATGATGGCACTATGGCACCTGATAAGTTTATGGACAGTATAAATCGTTATGTCGATTATCTTGTAGGACATGCCGCTAATGAAAAGACTACAATTGTCTTTCCTATGCAACCAGGTAAAAAGAAAAGGAGCACAGGGAAGAAAACTTTTGGTAAGTGTCCTTTATGTGAGTACGGTTCTGTATATGAGAATACAAAAGCTTATTATTGTGATCATTGGAAGCAAGGGTGTTCTTTAACTATTTGGAAAGACGTTCTAGAAAAGTATGGTGTTAAATTAGAGAATGAGTTAATGAGGACTTTATTGAGTGATAAGAAGATTGCTGGATATGATATGTATTTACCTCAAACAGGTGAAAAGTGTAAAGCAGACATTGTTTTAGATGAAAAAGGTCAAGTAAAGTTGCTTAATGTTGTAAGAGTAGCCGTATAATTGCATAATTCATCCATCTGCAAAGCTGTTGACAATAAGCCTGCAACTGTTGTATCATATTTAATTGACCTGTTATCATTATAAACATACTGTATAGAAGTATGGACAACTGGTAGGAATGGCAATTATATGAATATAACTGATAGAAAACATTTGCAAAAGATTTTCACGAGAGGTGTTTTAATGGCATTAGACTATAAATATACGAATAATAAAGTACTAGGTTCTAAATTTTACGAAGAAGGACAACTTCAGAAGGCCTTATTATTCTTTAAGAGAGCAAACTCATACCCAGATAGTAAATATGATGCAGACTTTTTGATAGATTTTGGCTTGCTTTATGAAGAACTTAATCAATATGAAGAGGCTTTAGTAAGATTTAATCAAGCGATAGAAGCTGACCCTGAAGAAGCTAGAGCGTTTTACTGTATTGGCATGCTCTATGATAATGTTAAAGAATATAAGAAGGCCATCGATTATTATAAAAGAGCCATTGAATTAGATAAATATTATGAAGAAGCTTATTTTTTCCTGGCATCATGTTGTGATTTAGTCGGTGATAAAGAAGATGCCGTTAAATACTACAAAAAAGCTTTAGAAATTGATTCAGAGGACTTCTGGTGTCTTGTGAATTTAGGTAGTATTTATGAAGAACAAGACCATAATGAAACAGCTCTTGAGTATTTTATGAAAGCAGTAGAAGTTGATCAGACCCATTATATGGTACTTTTTAATCTTGGCGTAGTATTAAATAAAATGAAAAATTTTAAGCGAGCAACAGAGTATTACAGGCGAGCGATTATGTGTAATGTGAAATATCCTTATAGCTTTCTTAATTTAGCTTTAATCTATAAAAATGAGAAAAATTATACTGAAGCTTTAAGAATTATTGAAGATGGAATTAGTAATAACCCAAGAAAATCTTTTTTACACTATCATAAAGGTTGCTTATTAATTAGATTAAATCAATATGATGACGCTAAACGAGCATTTAATATAGCTGTAGGTCTTCATCCAGATTTTATTGATTACATTAATGAAGATGAAGAACTTAGTGAGTTTATTGAAAATGAGAAAGAATGGTATGAACAATTGTCAATGTAATTGAAATAAATACTAACTATTTTAGATAAGATATTAAAGGATGGTGAGAACCATCTTTTCTTTGTATACTATTTCAACAGACTATTCTAACTTGCCGGTATTATTTTTGTTATATTTGTTCATGGCACAATAAATTTCGATAAAGTTTAATATTTATGAAACTATCTATTTTATATGATATAATTTTCTTATAATGTAGAAAACAAACAGATGATTTAAATTCATTAGAAGCATGAATTTCTACATGAGAAGATGTGTGACAAAGTCGTTTAATTCAACTATTCAATGGATCAAGGAGGAGGTCTATAATGGCAACGAGAATACCAGAACCTTTTAGAATTAAAATGGTAGAGAGAATCAATCTAATTCCTCGGGAGGAAAGGGAGCAAAGGCTAGTAGAAGCAGGCTATAACCCTTTCGCATTACGATCCCAAGATATCTACATAGATTTACTTACTGATAGTGGAACAGGTGCCATGAGTGATAAGCAATGGGCAGCTGTTATGCTTGGTGATGAGTCCTATGCAGGAAGTAAATCTTTCTATAAACTAGAATCAGTTGTTCAAGAAATTACTGGATACAAATATGTTATACCTACCCATCAAGGGCGTGGAGCAGAGCAAGTTGTCTTACCTTTGGTTATAAAAAATAAAGGTGATTATGTTTTAAATAATATGCACTTTGATACAACCATGGGTCACGTCATTTTGGCAGGAGGTCGACCAGTCAATTTAATTGATGAGAAGGCTTTTGATACAGACAAGTATGATGATTTTAAAGGTGATTTTGATTTAGAAAAATTAGAAAATTTCATCAAAGAACATGGCGTTGACAAAATATCTTGTTTAATAATTACTGTAACATGTAATTCATCAGGTGGTCAGCCTATTTCTATGGCTAATATGCGTTCTGCAAGTGATATTGCGCATAAGTATGGATTACAAGTATTTTTAGACGCAGCGCGATATGCTGAAAATGCCTATTTTATTAAGGAAAGAGAAAATGGCTATCAAAATAAATCTATTAGGGAAATTGCTAAAGAGATGTTCTGTTACGCAGATGGGCTAATGATGAGTGCCAAAAAAGATGGTATAGTCAACATGGGTGGACTAATAGGTATTAAAGATAACGAGGATCTATATAATGAGTGTCGTTCTCGTCTAGTACCTATGGAAGGTTTTCCTACTTATGGCGGATTAGCAGGTAGAGATATGGAAGCTTTATCTGTGGGTTTAGAAGAGGCTTTGGAATATGAATACTTACATTATCGAATTGGTCAAGTAAAGTACCTTGGTGACCGATTAAGAGAAGCTGGTGTACCGATTCAATATCCAACGGGAGGTCATGCAGTTTTCGTTGATTGTAAGAAATTATGTCCACAAATACCATTTCATCAGTTCCCAGCACAAGCATTTTGTAATGCACTCTATATAGAAAGTGGTATTCGACCAGTAGAAATTGGCTCCTTCTTGTTAGGAAGAGATCCTGAGACAGGTGAAAACTTAGAATCACCATTAGAATTAATGCGATTAACAATACCTAGAAGAGTATATACGAATGATCATATGGACTATATAGCTGATGGTGTTATTAAGGTCGCAGAATATGCTAGTTCGCTTAAAGGGTTTGAGTTTGAGTATGAGCCTAAAGTGCTGCGCCATTTCACAGCTAAACTGAAACCTGTTGAATAGAAACTATTATAATAAGAATAATTACACTAATTTTCATTATTTGACTTGACCTTTAAATGCATTTATGCAAAAATATATGATAAGTATGAAGACGATTAAATTTTCCAAGGGGGTTCATCTATGAGTTTAAACATTTCAATTCAAAAAACTACTCATCCAAAACAAAAACCAGATGCAAATAATCTAGGGTTTGGTAATATTTTCACAGATCATATGTTTGTTATGGACTATACAGAAGGCAAAGGTTGGCATGACCCAAGAATTATACCATATGGATCATTTGAGATTGAACCTTCAGCAATGGTATTTCACTATGGACAAGAGATGTTTGAGGGGATGAAGGCGTACAAAACACCAGAAGGTCAAGTGCAGCTGTTCAGACCTATGAAAAACATTAGACGTGCTAATATAACAAATGAAAGAATATGTATCCCTGAAATTGATGAAAATGATATGCTTCAAGCAATTAAAGCCATCGTTGATGTAGATAAAGATTGGATACCAGAAGCAGAAGGTACATCACTTTATCTTAGACCATTTATAATTGCTACAGATCCTTTCCTAGGTGTGCGACCTTCCAGTACTTATAAATTCTTTGTAATTTGTAGTCCAGTAGGTGCTTATTATAAAGAGGGGATTAACCCTGTAAGGATTTATGTTGAAGAAGAGTATGTGAGAGCTGTACGTGGAGGAGTAGGTTACGCTAAGACAGGCGGTAACTATGCTGCAAGTTTAAAAGCGCAAATGAAAGCTAAGAAGGGCGGTTTTGCTCAAGTACTTTGGTTAGATGGAATTCATCGTAAGTATGTTGAAGAAGTTGGTACGATGAATGTATTCTTCAAAATCAATGGAGAAGTAATTACACCTTCATTAGAAGGTAGTATATTACCCGGTGTTACAAGAGATTCTACAATTGAATTGCTAAAATCTTGGGGTGTTAAAGTTACTGAAAGAAAAATAGATATTCAAGAAGTATTTGATGCTGCAAAAGCAGGAATTCTTGAAGAAGCTTTTGGTACTGGGACTGCAGCTGTTATATCACCAATTGGAGAGTTAAAGTGGAAAGATGAAGATGTTGTAATTAATAATAATGAAATTGGTCAATTATCCCAAAGAGTGTATGATACGATTACAGGCATTCAAACTGGTAAAGTTGATGATACCTTTGGTTGGGCTGAAGAAGTTTAAGTTTATATAATTTTGCATTGAATTAGAGAGTTGATCCAAGTGATTAACTCTTTTCTTAATGTCTTTATAATTAACGATAATTTAAGGTAGATATTCTTGAAGTAGGTATATAAATATGTTATATTACCCAAGAGGGGTGAGAAGATGGAAAAAATGCCAGTCATAACTATGAAAAATTTAAGAATGAGTTATGGATCAGGTCCAGAAGTGTTAAAAGGTATCGATTTAGATGTATATCCTGGTCAAATAATTGGTTATATAGGTCCTAATGGAGCAGGAAAGAGTACTACTGTAAAAATCATGTTGGGGATTATCGAAGATTATAGTGGGGAAGTAACCATTTTAGGTGACAACATAAAAAATCAAGTAGAGTATAAAAGAAGAATTGGTTATGTGCCAGAGAATGGTGAGATTTATGATAACTTAACAGCTTTTGAATACTTATCTTTCTTAGGTGAAATCTATGGATTGGATACTGAGAAAGTTGAGGTAAAAGCTGCTCAACTAATGGAATTATTCGGAATTAAGGAACAGTTACATGCTAGGATATCAAGCTTTTCTAAAGGAATGAGACAAAAGGTTTTGATTATTGCAAGTTTAATCCATGATCCAGATATCCTTTTTTTAGATGAGCCTTTAAGTGGACTTGACGCTAATAGTGTAATGATTGTTAAAGAAATTCTAGATCATCTTGCTTCGAAGGGGAAGACTATCTTCTATTCATCACATATTATGGACGTGGTTGAGAAGATTAGTCATCGAATTATACTATTGAACGAAGGTATAATAGCAGCCGACGGGTCATTTGAAGAATTAAGTAAGAAAAACTTAGATGGTTCTTTGGAAGAAATATTTAACCAGTTAACGGGTTTTGATAATCAAGAATCTGTGGCAGAACAGTTTGTGACAGTACTAAAGGAGGATTAGAGTATGAATGATTACTTTTATCTAAGAGTACTGGACCGTTTCCAAGGTTTATTTGAAAAGCAAGGGATATGTTATAAGTCATTAAGACAAATATTACAATTAAAACTTACCATGGATGCAAGAAGACAGACAACAATGACAACTAATAGAAAAAAAGATAGTAGAAGTTTTTTTTCTAAATCTTTATTAACCCATGGTTTAATGGGTTTTATGTTGCTCATATTTATCATACCAGATATAGATTTATTTTTTCAGATGAATGTATGCCTTGGTATCATAATTTTTATGTTAATGTCAAGTTTAATCGCAGATTTTTCATCAGTATTACTTGACCAAAAAGACAAATCAGTTTTATTGACTAAACCAATTGAGCCAAGTGTAATTTCACTTGCTAAGATACTGCACATCATTTATTATGTGGGAATACTATTGTTTATCATGTCCATAGCTCCTTTAATTGGTGGTACTTTCAAGTATGGGCTCATATATGGTTTACTATTTATAGTTACATTGGTATTGGGTTTGCTATTTGTCATGTTTTTGACAACATTACTTTACTTTTTAATTTTGAAGTTTTTTGATGGAGAAAAACTAAAAGATATCATTAATTATTTTCAGATTGTTCTTACTATCGTCATGATCTTTGGTTATCAATTGATGAGTAGGATGTATACCATTATTGATTTTGATATGGTATTTGAACCAAAATGGTGGACCTATTTAATACCATCTGCTTGGTTTGCTTCTTATTTTAGAATTTTTGTCGAGAATCAGGTATCTACTAGTTTAGTGGTTTTAGCTATGCTGGGTATACTTGTTCCAATAACAGCTATCATTGTTCATGTAAAGTATGTTATGCCTTATTTTGAAGGCTACTTAAATAAGATGGAACAGGTAGGGGGAGTTAAAAAACACAGCCCTATAAAAGAGCGACTAAATACTATGCTGCAATTGCTTCTATGCCCATCGAAAGAAGAACGTACCTTTTTTAAGTTCTTTATAGCCTTAATGAAGCATGAAAGAAAACTTAAGTTAAGAATCATACCACAGTTAGTAATGGCTTTAGGATTTCCATTTATCTTTATGATTAACAGTGGCTTTGATGTTAGTGAATCCTCTAAAGCTTTTATGTTCATTTATTTTTCTTTTTGGATGATGAGCTTTTTGTTCACCAATTTTCTTTATAGTGAAAACTATAAAGGGGCTTGGGTATACAAGTCTTTACCTATACAAGACATTAATGCGATAAGAAGAGCATTATATAAATCTGCTATGTCTAACTATATTGTACCTGTATATGTAGGTTTGAGCGTGATATTTTTATTCATCTATAATTTTACTATATTTGGACATCTAGCTTTAATGTTCCTAAACCTTTTGATTATAACCATGTTATTATTTAGAATATCAATTAATACACATCCTTTCAGTATGGAAATGGATATACAAAAAGGTGATAGTAAAAGTTTCATTTTAGGAACATTAATTATTGGAATCGTGGCAGGTATTCATTGGCTTTCTACAATTTTTAGTTATGGATTATATATCAATATTTTCATGACTCTATTAATAACTGTCGCGTTATGGATTATTTTATTTAGAAAAAGAAAAAAGTAATACAAGTTTTATAAGTTTGTGAGGATTCTCTTATGAGAGTCCTTTTTCTTACTATTATTCATTTTTAGGAAACTTCCACCAAGAAAAGATCTCAACTAAGTAATAGCATAGATACTTTTTCTGTTAAAGAATTGCACTCATAGAAAATTATCAAAGTATAAAGTGAAAAATTTTTATATATATTTCGAAAAAGGTTTAAATTCTACATGAAACATTATATTATAGGTGGCAAAATGAAATAATTTATTAATCAAGCAGGAATCGAGTAATAAATAGATTATATATATTGCACAAAGTGCTCTTGACATGCAAGGGGTTGCATGATACAATGTGACTAACAGCATGCAACCGATTGCGTTTTGTATGCTTTATAGTGTGGTAGGGAGGTACATAGACTAGCAGCGTATCTTGTTTTACCTTATTCATACAAATGTTTTAATATTAATTTTTTAAATTTAGGGAGGAAGAAACATGAAATTAAGAAAAGTATTAGCTATGTTTTTAGTACTTATCATGAGTATGAGTTTATTGGCAGCTTGTGCTAGTGATGAAGAAAAGGGTGACACTTCTGAAGAAGTAAAAACAGAGTCAAATGAGACAACTGATAAAGAAGAAGCTGAAGCTCCTGAAGGATTACAACCAGAAGATGGTGCAGAATTACTTGTTTGGGAAAGTGAAGGTCCTGAAGGTGACTTCATGGAACGTGCTATCGAAGAATTCAATAAAATTTATCCTGATGTAACGATTAATTACGAACCTGTTGGTCATACAGATGCTAAAGGTAAATTAGCTTTAGACGGACCTGCTGGTGTTGGAGCTGACGTTTTTGCAGCACCTCATGACCACTTAGGAGAATTAGTTGAATCTGGTTTAATTATTCCTAACACTGAATTCAATGCAAATTATGCTGAAACATTTGTACCTGCAGCTGTAACTGCTGTAACTTATAAAGGTGAGACTTATGGTTACCCAGTATCCATTGAAACATATGCATTATTCTATAACAAAGACATCGTTGACGAACCAGTGAAAACTTGGGATGAACTTAAAGAATTTGCTAAAGAATATAATAACCCAAGTGAAAATAAATTTGCTCTTATGTTTGAAGCAGCAAATGCTTACTATGATTACATGTTCTTAGGTGGTTATGGTAGTAAATTATTTGGCGAGTCAGGTGAAGATAGAGAGCAATTAGGCTTTGATAATGAAAATGGTGTTGAAGCTATGAAATTCTTACATTCAATTAGAACTGATATTATGGATATTGCTGCAGCTGACATCTCTTATGATGTTATGATGCAAGGTTTCAATTCTGGTCAGTTCCCATACATGATTAATGGTCCTTGGGCTATTCAAGACTGTAAAGATGCTGGAACAAACTTTGGAATCGTTGAATTACCTGTATTACCAAACGGTGAACACCCAGAAAGTTTCTCTGGTGTACGTGGATTATATGTAAGTTCTTATACAGAGTATCCTAATGCTGCTATGTTATTTGCTAATTTCTGTGCTGATCTTGAAATGACTAAAGAAAGATTTGAAATTACTCATCAAATTCCTGTAAGAACTGATTATCAAGTTGAAGACGAGTTCATTGCAGGTGTAATGGCACAAGCAAAATATGCTAAGCCAATGCCAGCTATTCCAGAAATGGGTTCATACTGGACAGTAATGGGTAGTGTTTATACAAACATCTGGGAAGGTGCTGAGCCTGAAGCAGAATTAGAAGCTGCTAAAGAAGCTATGTTAGCTATGTACGAATAATATAGAGTTAATCTTTTTTAGAGGGCGGCTTAATTTAGCCACCCTCTAAAGCTAGTAATACAAAGGTAAACACATATTAATTAAAGAGGTGTTGAGATGTCTGTAAAAGGTAAGACCAGTTCTCAGAAAAAGAATATCAGTTTAGCGACTATATTTTCAATACTGTTTATGGGCTTAGGTCATATTTTATTGGGCTTTCAGGCTAAAAAGATGAAGTCTCAAAGTCCTAAAGCAGCAAAAAAGAATGCTTTGGAATTATATCATATATTATTTTTTAAAGGGATTATTTTCATATTTATTGAAATATTTGCACTTATCAATTTTAATTCCATTGCAAAAGCGATTTATGGTCTAGTAACATTAGGTACTGTAACAGGTGAGAAGATCATGAAAAATAATGACCATTCCATTTTCTTAATGGCAGAAGGTCTTATTATTTTCTTAGTTGTGCTTGTCATTTTAGCAATATACTTATATAGCGTTCTAGATGTTTATAAGATCAATAAAAGGTTAGCAACTGATCAGTATTTTATTGATATTGATTATTCATTAAAAGGTGTTATTAATGATATGTTTCCATACTTTGTTTTATCACCTGTAGCATTAATGATTATATTTTTCGTGTTCTTTCCTTTGTTATTCAGTTGTTTATTAGCGTTTACAAATTATTCTATGCCTTATCATATGCCGCCTAAAAATCTTGTTGATTGGGTAGGTATACAAAACTTTATAGACATGTTTTCACTTCCAAACTGGAAAGAAGCATTTGTTGGTGTCTTCACATGGAACGTTATATGGGCCTTTATTGCCACATTCTTAAACTTCTTTGTGGGCCTCCTTATAGCACTTATGCTTTATGATAAAGACATTAAGTTTACTAAAGGGTTTAGAACGATATATATTTTACCATATGCTATACCACAAATGATTAACTTGCTTGTATGGAAAAACTTACTGAATGGTCAATTTGGTCCAATTAACTTATCCTTAAAAGCAATGGGTATCATAGAGAACAGTATACCTTTCTTATCTGATCCAATGATGGCAAAAGTTTCAGTTATACTTGTTAACCTATGGATAGGGGCACCTTACTTTATGCTCTTACTAACAGGTATCTTGACTAGTATACCAAAGAACTTATATGAAGCAGCAGAAATTGATGGTGCATCAGGACTACAAAAATTCAGAAAGATTACTTTGCCAATGGTCATGTTTGCGACAGCACCTTTATTGGTAATGACTTTCTCATTTAATTTCAATAACTTTGGAGCCGTTTACTTCTTAACAGGTGGTGGACCAGACAATGTTTACCCACCAGGAAGTGGAGCTGGAGCTACTGATTTATTAGTAACATGGATATTTGAGTTGATGAATGGTATGCAGAAATATCATATGGCAGCTGTGTTATCACTATTAGTATTTACCATAATTGCACCATTTGCAATTTATAACTTTACTAAGACTAAGTCATTTAAGGAGGGTGAATACTAATGTTGAAAAAAAGATTAAAGCAGTTAGTTATTTATACTATACTTATTGGTATCGCTCTGATTGTATTATATCCTATTGCTTGGACAATAGGGTCTTCCTTCAATCAAGGAAGTAGTTTACAGAGTACAGGTATTAATCCTATACCTGACCAATTTAGCTTAAACCAATATAGAAAATTATTTACTGAAACGGATTATTTACATTGGTATAAAAATACTCTTAAAATAGCAGTGATTAATATGATTTTTTCTGTTGCAATCACTTCCTTATCAGCTTATGTATTCTCAAGATATGGCTTTAAGGGTAAAAAAATATCTATGATATCCATGTTAGTCCTTCAAATTATACCTAGTTTCACTGGTATGGTAGCGATGTATATTATTATTTGGAAGATGGGGTTATTAGATACTCATTTAGGTCTTATCATTATTTACGTAGCTGGTCAGATACCTTATAATACATGGCTTGTTAAAGGGTATCTTGATACAATACCTAGAGAACTAGATGCTGCTGCAAAAGTTGATGGTGCAGGTAATTTTACTACTTTCTTTAAAATTATCTTACCTATTGCAAGACCTATCATCGTCTTTCTAGCAATAGCTACTTTTACAGCGCCATGGATGGACTATATCTTCCCACAACTTGTATTAAAGTCTCAAAAGAACTGGACATTAGCTATCGGATTATTTGAAATGATTGATGGTGAAGCTGACAATGCTTTTAGTCAGTTTGCCGCTGGTTGTACATTGGTAGCTATTCCATTTACTATTTTCTTCATGTTAAGTCAAAAATTCATGACAGAAGCTCTAGGAGCTGGAGCGGTAAAGAGTTAGGAGTGGTTCTTTGAGAAAGAAAATAATGGCTGTGCTTTTATGCACAGCTTTTATAATAGGATTAAGTAGTTGCGGCGTTTTAGAACAAGAGGTAGAAAAAAGTGAAGGTGTCTATTATGAGATATTTGTACGCTCCTTTGCTGACAGTAATGGTGATGGTATCGGTGATATCAACGGTATAACAGAAAACTTAGACTATCTAGATGAATTAGGGGTTACTGGATTGTGGCTAACACCATTTAATCCATCACCAAGTTATCATAAGTATGATGTAACGAATTATTATGATGTGGACCCGGAATACGGTACAGTTGAAGATGTTCAACGATTGATAGATGAAGCTCATAAACGTGATATATCTGTAATAATGGATCTAGTCATCAATCACACATCATCGAAGCACCCATGGTTCAAGGAAGCTTCGTCAACAACAGATAGCTCCTATAAGGATTATTACAATTGGGCATCTTTGGAAAAAGGGGATATTAACCTAAAGACTAGAGTCTGGGGTCACCCAGTCTGGATTAAGAATAAAGAAGATTATTATTATGCTTTGTTTTGGGATCAGATGCCGGATCTAAATTATAATAGTGAAGCAGTAAGAAATGATGTAAAAGACATTGCTAAGTTTTGGTTAGAATTAGGTGTAGATGGTTTTAGATGTGATGCTGCTATGCATATCTTTGCTCCTGGTGAGGAACCTAACGGTACTAATATTAGGCAGGCAACTCTGGATTGGTGGAATGAATTTAAAACCTACTGCCAAGGAATAAACGATGAGGTCATTTTAGTTGGAGAAGTATGGACTGATCCAAAAGGAATTGCACCATACTATGAGAGTTTTGATATGCTATTTAATTTTTCAGTTGGTGAAGACTATCTTATTCCAATGATCAACACAGGTACAGATAAGAGTGGCAAGAATAATAAATTTGTTGATGATTTATATTCAGCTTTACAGACTTTTGAGACAACAAGTAGTGAATATATTGATGCGCCATTCTTGTCCAATCATGATCAGAACAGAGTGATGGGGAGATTGGGTAACAATGTGAAGCAAGCTAAACTTGCTGCATCCATTTATTTAACATTGCAAGGAACACCTTATATCTATTATGGTGAAGAAATTGGTATGTTGGGGAATAAACCAGATGAGCAAATAAGAGAACCTTTCATTTGGGGAGAAGAATCAGATTATCAAACGAGTTGGGAGCCGTTAACATATAATAACGAAACGGTATCGGCTGAAGAGCAACAGCTGGATGAAGATTCGCTGTACAATCACTATAGAGAAATGATTGATCTGCGACTAAATAATGAAGCACTGTATGCAGGACGTTTCAGTCCATTACACACAGACCGACCAGAAGTCATAGCTTATCAAATGACATCAAAAAATCAGAGTATCGTTGTCCTTCATAATTTATCAGAAGAAGTTCAAGATATTCTACTACATGAGGAAGTAGATTTGAAGGTAGAAGATATTCTCTATAGGAATGTCGCTGAAGAGAGTACATCTAGAATCCAACCTCTATCTACTACAATTATTGAAGTGAAATAGGTCTGTGGCATACAGAATTGAAAAGAGACTATAAGATACAAAAAGATGAAACTGGTTTTTGGGAGCTGGTTTCTTTTTTTGTATATGCCTATCAAAGTGTGAGAAGCTTTCCTATTATTGTACACTTAAGCGATATTCACCACATATAATAAAATAAAAAGGAGACAAGCTCTTATGCTTCTAAGAAAACTCCGAAAAAGTTGTATCAAAGTTATGACATGGAATATTTACTTTGGAGCGGATCTTAGCCCACTCATAGGCACAACTCCAGAGCAAATACCAGAAGTAATGTCAGAGGTTTTTGATCAAGTTCAGCAGACTGATTTTTTTTCAAGGGCAAAATCCATTGCTATTCAAATCTATAAAACAAGACCGGACCTAATTGGCTTACATGAGGTAGCGTTATGGACAGTACAATCAATGCAAGCTAATAGTGCTATAAACTTTTTAAGAATTCTTCTTTGGGATCTAAAAAAGCTTGGCTTAGAATATAATGTTATCGCTGTCAATAAAAATTTTAGAGATCAATTACCCAGTAGCACTGGGGAGGTTATTGGGTTATTGGATAGGGATGTTATACTTGCTAAATCTGATACTAGAATGAAATTTACCCATATTCAAGAAAGGAATTTTAGCATTAATTTAGTTGTTCCTATTGGAGGGCAACCTTTTACAGTTCTTAGGGGATGGTCTTCAGTTGATGTTAGCATAGATAAGGAAATGTTTAGATTAGTTAATACCCATTTAGAAGGTGATTCAACAGAAGTGCGTCTTGCACAAGCTAATGAATTACTAAAGAATGCTTGTGCTACTAATCTTCCCTTAATCCTAATGGGTGACTTCAACACTGATGCAGATGGAAATGATAACCCAACCTATGAGTTATTTATTGACTCAGGATTTATTGATGCATGGAATATTGTCGGTAAATGTTCTGGATTTACAGCTTTTCAAGCTAGAGATTTACTTAATGCAATATCCACATTAAGTGAACGAATTGACTTTATTTTCATAAGAAATGACTTCAAAGTACTTAACATAGCTACTGTTGGAAATTTACAGAAAGATCGTACGTCTATAGGTCTTTGGCCATCAGATCACGCAGGCATAATTGCAACATTAAAATAGCAAGGGTCAGGCAAGAATTATAGAATTCTAAGCCTGACCTTTATTTAATAATTATTAAACCAATTCTCAAATTGAGGGTAATTCTTTTGTAATAACGTCCTTGTTTCTATCGTAGAGGGATTTTTATCTTTAAACAATTTTATAACATTGTGTATGAAATCAATGCCTTCGGTTTTATAGATTTCATCTACCATTTTACTGAATTGTTTCTGATACCAATCATAATTAGCTGGATCTTTGAACCCAACTTCATCATAATGATTATCTAATTCCTCAAGGGTCTTGTATTGGAAACAACTAATATCTTTAAAAATGATATTGGTAAATTCATACCAAATAGTAGCATATAGGGGGTATTTTTCTTTAATAAATCCATAACAGAAATATGTGGCCATAAATTCTGCAAACCATGGATTTAAATTTTCTAATCCTAGTGCTGCACAGAAGGCGTGTCCAACTTCATGAAATCCAATAAGATCAACATAAAGACGTGATGCTGTTTCATAGGATACTCCTAAATCATTTAATTTATCATTTACCTGTTGAGGAACTTGGTTTTGTTGACTCAATGCAAGTGCCCCTCCTACAATTACCCCTGCTTGTTCAAATGGCATGCAGATGAGCCAAGGTTTGTTATCTGTATCGATCCATGGTAAACCGTAAGGAACATCACAAAATTTCCTTAAGTCATCTTCTTTAAGAATCATCATATGTAAATCGAATTGGACGGGAAAGTACTGTTTGTAGTCATTCATCATTTCTTCTATGAAATTCTTTAAGTTTTTAGCTCTTTCAGCTCCTCCGCTACTATAAAATGTTGTGACTTGTCCAGATAATTGAGGATATGTTTGGAGAGCGGTTCTTAAACTTTGATTTTCACTGTAGGAATCCATTTGTAAAGTATTATTGTCTTCCATGTTTCAATTACCTCCATAAATTATTTTACTCATGGTTCATTAGTAATGGTGTTAGGTGATTTACTTTATAGTTTATCACTTAAATGATATCTTCACAAGAATCGAAGAATAAGAAGATAAGGTAGTTACTTATCCTAAGAAGATTCTAAAAGCTTTTTTGAAATCAACTCTATATAGCCGTGAACTTTTATATCTTGATATGGTACTTGTTGCGATAGCAAACCATCACTGATTAAATTAAACAACATATACTGTAGTAAAAATTGAATTATAAGATGTTTAAGTTTTGGAGATGGGGAGAAATAAAGTGGCAAAAAAAAGACATAAACACTCTAAAAATCGTAGTAATCCTAAAGTTTGTGAACACCCTAGACCAAGTAAAATAATTCTAGAATGTGGAGAGGGAGCTGGAAGCAGAACCTTTACATCTAACAGTGATACATCATTTCAATTAGTTCATGTCACCCTCGATACCACTTGTCTAAAAAGACCTGAGGTATTAATAAGATTTTCTAGTCAAGTTAGGGTAGAAAGGTTAGATGCTGTGGCAACAGTTCAATTGCTATACGAATTGTTTAGATTAGATGATGACCAAGAACCCATATCTTTAGGTACTTGGTTGTTTGAAAAAGTTAATTTTGAATCCGGGGCCATTGAGAACCAACAAGAATCATTTAGTTTTACCTTTTGTGAATGCATGAATTATCCTAGATACTGTGACTATTTTGTAGCTGTAACACCTGTTGAAATAATTAACGCAACGGCAACGGTTAGTAATGGGAGAATAGCTGCATTATCTCAAAATTTAAGTGATTCTAATAAAGAGAATTATAAACTAGTTGACAAGAAAATTGATGATAAGTCTAAACATCCACATCAAGATCTTAAGGAAATTTTACTTGTATGCGGGCAAGGAAACGGAAGTGTAGTTTTTAGAGAGAATGAACCTCAACCACCAGTTGAAGTAGCTCATATTAGCACAGATACTACCTGCTTATATAAGCCTAAATCTATAATAAATTTTTCGATTAATATTAAAACGGGCTTTTCAGTAAATAATCTCCTACTTCAATTTGAATTATTGAGAAGTTGTAGGAATGGAGAACCTATATCATGTGGAACCTGGGTATTTGAAAGAACAGGAGTTGGCGATGCTGTAGAATTTACTGAGAGCTTTGATTTTATTTACTGTGAGCATAGTGCGCCTTCAGATTTTTACGACTATTTTATAACGGTTGAGCCTATTGACATAACTATTGGAAATGTTTTTGATGACTTAACGGTTGACGATGCTAGGATAGTTGCTCTTAACCAATCATCTGGAGATTCTGTTGAAAAAGTTAATTACAAAAGCCTAGATGATAGTTGCAATGATAGCCGCACCAATACGAAGAGTCCAAAACCTAAAAAAATATTACTCGCATGTGGTCAAGGGACAGGAATTAGAACGTTTACTTCATCAGAAGATCCTCACTTTCAATTAGCGCATGTGACCTTAGATGCCTCATGCTTAATCAAGCCTATGGTAAATATTGAGTTTTCAAGTACCATAAGTATTAATAGAATACTTGATGGATCTAGGACTGTTCAATTACGATATGATTTATATAGAGTAAGTGATAATGGAAGACCAATAACGGTGGGGACATGGCCTGTGACGACATTCAGATCAAGAAATATTGAGAAATCTACAAAAGCAATAAATTTTACGTTTTGTGATTACGTAACTTGTTCAGGCTATTATGAGTATTATGTGACAGTCACACCGGTTATAATCGAAGCCGCTACAGTAACGGTCGGTAATGGTGGGATAGCAGCATTAGGTCAAGAAGTATAATGGTGTATTAAATAGAAAGTCAATAGTCAAACAATGAGGTATATAGTCATTAACACCTCATTATTTTTTTGCATTATATACTTGGCATATTTTTTTTGCATAAATGACTTCCTTAAAGTTATCACTGATTCAATATAGGACATATAATATAGTGTAAATGGATTGTCCATGTTGTCAAAGTGCTGAAATTATTAGGTATAATTTTTTAGAATATACATGAGTCATATAGAACGAAAACTTAAAAGGGAGGAATAAAAGTGACATATTTTAATGGTAATAATGACAATGAATGCTGTAAAACAGATAGAGAATTCTCTGAATGTAAACCACAGCACCAAACAGCAAAAAGCATACTACTGGAGTGTGGCAGGGGGACTGGAAGGAGAATCTTTGCTTCATCTGATGACACTCCTTTTCAAATAGCCCGTGTAACAATTGATACTACCTCTTTAAAGAAACCAAATGTACTGATAAAATTTTCAAGTTCAGTAAGATTTGAAGGAGAACCTGACGCAACAATTCGTTTGAAGTATGAACTGTTTAAGGGATGCGGAGAAGGCAGCCCTATATCATGTAACTTACAGGTGTATGAAAAGATTAATGGCGACCTAGCAGTCAATGCAAGTACAGAGGATACTTTTGGTTTTATAACTTGTGATTGCATGACTTCTCAGAGATGTTGTGACTATTTTATAACTGTTACTCCCATTGAAATATCCGGTGCCAGTGCAATTGTCTTTAATGGTCAAATAACAGCCTTAGCTCAATCTTCAAGAAATTAGTTAAATAATGATTAGGCATAATCTTTGCAAAGGTAAGTCAATCAATGATAAAAAGGAGGCTTTAATGCATGATAAATAAGGACAGACATGAAGACTATGAAACCTGTAGTACAAATAAATCAAAAGGTATCATATTAGCATGTGGGCAGGGCAGTGGTATAGAGTTTTTGCTTCAGAATGACCCGCAGGCACAAATAGCCCATGTTACAATTGACCTATCTCATTTAATAAAACCTAAAGTTCTAATTGATTTTTCTAGTATAATTTCTTTTTTCTCAGGTGGTTCTGGTATTGAAAACCAATTTCGTTTTGAATTATTCAGGGTATGCGATAATGAAGCACCTGTGCTACTTGGGAATTGGGTATTTGAGAGAAGAGATACTGGTGGATCAACTGATACTTCTGTTGAGAAAATAGCATTTAACTTTAACTTTTGTGATTGTGTAAAATATCCTGGTTGCTGCCAGTATTTTGTCGTTGTGAGACCGCTTCTATTCTCAGGTATACCAGTAACAATTGATAATGCTAGAATAACTGCAATAGCACAATCTTCTAGTGATTAATCCATGTCTAGTAAAGTTCGTATTAACATAAGAAAGGTAAATAAGTCTTGAAAAAATAAAGGAGGTTTTATAGTTGGAACACTGTGACGTTATAGATTATTCAATTAGAGAGAAAAAAACTCTACTTGAATGTGGTGAAGGAAATGGAAGTAGGACATTTACTCCATTATCTAATAATCAGCCATTTCAGATAGCTAACGTAACTATAGATGCTAGCAAGCTATGCCATCCTATAGTGAATATTGAATTTTCAAGTGCGGTTAAGTTTGAAATAGCATCAGAAATGGGAGTCAGTGGGATTGTCAGATTAAGATATGAGTTATTTAGTTCATGTGACGGTAGAGAGCCATTATCGTTGGGTGTTTGGTTGTTTCAAAAGCTTACTACGTTGAGTGTGGGAGGGACTCGTTCTGAAACGACTTCCTTTGGGTTTGACTTCTGTGAATGTCTTACCTGCTGTTCTAGATGCATTGAATATTTTGTTTTAGTAAACCCAATACAAGTTGAAGCTACATCTCCATCTGGAGCTAATGAAGTTAAAGCGACTACCAGCAACGGGAGAATGGCTGCATTAGTTCAGGAAAAATAGAAGAAACATCTTTGTTAAAAAAAGTCCCTTCTACAACATACTTATAACCCAGTAGACTGGTATTCCTGGTCAGATGAAGCCTTTAAAAAACAAAAGCTGAAGATAAGCAAGTTTTCTTAAGTAGTGGTTATAGCACATGTCATTAGGTCATTATACTAAAGTATCGGATAATAAAGTAAGAGCCAATAATGACTCTTTTAGTACGTACAAGCTATTACGTTATCCCTTTTCTATTTATATGCATACTATCTAATCCACTGTTAAAGATACATGGAGAAACTATTTATTTAGTACTATTTTTCTTGAAACATGTCATATGTATATTTATTTCTTGTCTCACAGAATAAATAAGAAGATAATATGAAAAAATGTAACCATACTCTGATCTTCTTAACATTAAAACCAATTATTCTTAATCCACTTAATTGTCATTTCCAAGTCTAAATCATTAGCTAGAGATATCAAGGTAGGTGTTTTAGAGTACGCATCCAGGGGTATCGGTCCAATTTTTTTTGGAATTTCTAAATCTAAGCGACAATACTGCTCTCTTAAAAGCTGGGAACTATAAAATTCGTTAACAGGTATGTCGTTATTGAACAAGAGTTGTAATAGAGGGTAGGGTGGTTTGGGATAAAAAGCCCACTGACTAGCTCCCCATTTAGTTGTATCAGCGGTAATTTGCTGAGGGTATATTCCGGTACCGATTGATAAAAGATACATGTCATCAAGGGCTCCTATATTTCTCTGTTCACCTCTTGCAGCAGCTATAGCTGCTGTACTAGGATTGTTTGCTATAGTTGCCCCATCAATATGGTGTTTGTAAGAAGGGAAAAAGGTGGGTGCCGCATTACTAGCAAGGGCTACATCTATCACTAGAGCTTCCATATTTGTAGAACCGGGTAAATTGTTATAAAAGACAGGACCCCAATGAGGTTTCGAATAAGAACCTGTAACCCTAAATGAAGGTACCAGCACTTTGTGAGATAAATCTGATAGGCGTAAATTTTTAGGAAATACCATACTGAGTACTTCTTTGAGGTGTTTATTATCATACTTAGGCCTATAATAATTATGATAACGAGGGGTAAAAATGTATTTACCATAAAGGACATAAAAATCTACAAGATCTTCTGGTGAAAGACCATAAGCTAGGCCTAAGGCAATGATAGATCCAGTAGAGGTGCCGGCAAAAAGCTTAGTCATATTTATAAACTCAGAAAGTTCAGGTTCATCTTTTAATCTTTTTAGAAGAGTTGCTGTCAGCACACCCCTAATGCCTCCGCCGTCAAAGGTCATAATCCTGTACTTATCCATAAAAACACTCCTAAATAAACTTTTTATATAATTATGCGAAAATAGGAAAGCTCATGCTCCAAAAACAAAAATTTCTCTTAGTTTAACTCACATAATCGTTATTGAGGTATACTATTTATAATACCTCATTATTTTTTTGGGTAATATATTATTGACTATGAAAAAAATATGGAGATGATAGCATGAAAGCCGATAAAAAATCTAATAGACTGATTAATGAAAAAAGTCCATATCTTCTACAACATGCTTATAACCCTGTAGACTGGTATTCCTGGTCAGATGAAGCCTTTACAAAAGCAAAAGAAGAAGATAAGTTAGTTTTCCTAAGTATTGGTTATAGCACATGTCATTGGTGTCACGTTATGGAAGAAGAATCATTTGAAGATGATGAAGTAGCTGAATATCTCAATGCCCATTATATTTCGATAAAGGTTGACCGAGAAGAGAGACCTGATATTGACTCTATCTACATGAATTACTGTCAAGTCGTCACTGGGCATGGCGGATGGCCTCTTACAGTTTTTCTTACTCCTGATAAAAAACCTGTCTATGCAGGGACCTACTTCCCTAAAGAGAAAAGATATGGTGTTATGGGGTTCATGGAACTGTTAGAAGCCATAGCTGATCAATGGAAAAGTAATAAAGAAAAAGTTATAGCAGCAAGCGACAAGAGTATTGATATATTGCAAAGGATGGAGGTTCATCGTAAAGAAGAATTAAAGCAAGAACTTTACGATGATGCATATCGGTATTTTGAAAATAATTTTGATCGAGTGTATGGTGGGTTTGGTGATGCACCGAAATTCCCATCACCTCATCAACTCATGTATTTGTTGAGGTACTATGAACTGACGGGAGAAGAAAATGCCTTAGAAATGGTAGAAAAAACACTAGAAGGTATGTATAAAGGTGGTCTGTTTGATCATGTGGGCTTTGGATTTGCACGCTATTCCACAGATAGACAGTGGTTGGTGCCGCATTTTGAGAAGATGCTTTACGATAATGCGTTATTGATGATGACTTATTCAGAAGCTTATTTAATTACAAAGAAAGATTTATATAGAGAGCTTGTGGAGAGGACTGCCACATATATTATCCGAGATATGACAGATGAAGAGGGCGGTTATCACTCTGCTGAAGATGCAGATAGTGAAGGTGCAGAAGGAACCTATTATTTATGGGATAAAAAAGAGATTGAAGACATATTAGGTCCTGAAGATAGTCGAATATATATCAATTATTATAATATAACGGATGAAGGTAACTTCGAAAGTAGGAATATCCCAAATCTATTAGGGATAGAGATGGGAGAACTTGCTGAAGATAAAGGTTTGAATAGTCGATTACAAGAAATGAATAAGCGTCTACTCATGCACCGTGAACGCCGAGTAAAACCTCATAAGGATGATAAAATCCTTACCTCATGGAACGGTCTTATGATTGCTGCAATGGCTAAAGCAGGTAGAGTATTGAAGGATAATGACCTGATCAAATCAGCTGAGCGTGCTTTTTGGTTTGTAGAAAAGAAACTTAAAACTGAAGAAGGAGATTTATATACCCGTTATCGAGAAGGAGAAGCAAAACATCATGGATTTTTAACCGGATACACGAATCTTGTATGGGGATTATTAGAGCTTTATGAGGCTACATTTAATATTAATTTCTTAAATCTCGCAGTTGACTATGCAGATAAAATGCTGGACAATTTCTGGGATTATGAGCAAGGCGGCTTATTTATGTATGGTGAAAAAAGTGAAACCATGATTGTTCGCCCTAAAGAAGTTTATGACGGTGCTATGCCTTCAGGTAATTCTGTTGCATGCTATGTACTCATTCGATTAAGTCGATTATTAGATAAGAAAGAATATGAAGAAAAGGCAATGGGGATAATCGAAGCCTTTAGCTCGGATATTAATAAGGTGCCTTATGCACATGGTTTTTTATTATTATCAAAAATGTACAGTGAACAGTTATTTAATAGAGTCATTATTTCGGGTTACAAATGTGATGAGACATGTCAGTCTATGATTGGATACATGAATGAACAGTTTACACCATTTACATTACTCATATTGAATGAGAATGAAGAAATTCGCAAGAAGATTCCTTATCTTGATCATTATGAAGAAAAAGAGGGACAAACAACAGCTTATGTGTGTACAAAGGATGCTTGTCAAGAACCAGTACATGATTTAGTTGGTTTAGAAAAAACTATAGGGAAGACAGTAGAATAGGGCTTAATTCATGAAATAAGTTAATGTGATTAGTATTCGACATAATTTTGGTACTATGGGATATACTAAAGTACGCGTAAGTAAATGAAATACTGTAATGTCTTTTAGTTCATAAAAAGGAGTGTCGTATATGTCCCATCAAAAAATTGAAAAAGCTAGTCAGCCAGGTAACATAGGGACTGGTGAAATACCACAACAAGGCTCACAAAAGAGTAGAAAAAGAAGCGGAATTCAGAAAAAGAAGAGCAAGCACAAAGACTAAAATGTAGCAATACTACTAAAAAAACCACTGAATGTTGATCGGTGGCTTTTTTTAGATGGCATTTTTCCGAATTTCAACATTTAGTTTGACAATCAAAGTATATATTGGTTAAAATATATAAAGGGATAGTACTTTATAGCGTATATATGGTTAAGTATTTAACGAATATATGTTTATGAAAGTTTTCCTGTTGTTATAACTGTATAATGAAAGATAAAAGGCTTGTTTTTCATTCCTTAAACGAAAAATTTATATTGTTGAAAAAGAATGGGAGAAAAATTTATATTGTTTTTGGCGTTATCTTGGAATAATAAATCGTTTATGATATTATTGAATTAAGGATTTTGGAAATGATTATAATAAATTCTTACTTAGATTGGGGTATGATAAAATGCCTAGAAACTTAGATATATCAATTGTTACAGGGCACTTTGGCAGTGGAAAAACCGAATTTGCCATTAATTATAGTTTGCAATTAGCCAAAAAAGGGAAAAAAACAGTTCTAGTGGACTTAGATATTGTCAATCCTTTTTTTCGTTCGACAGAAGTTAAAAAAATGCTTGAAGAACAAGGGGTAGAAATGATCTGCCCAAATTTTGCTACAACCAATGTGGATGTACCTTCATTACCAGCATCTGTTTACAGTGCATTTGAAAGAGAAGATACACATGTGATCTTTGATGTTGGTGGAGATGAAGATGGTGCAAGGGCATTAGGACAGTATTATCCTAATTTTAAAGACAAGGACTATCACATGTATTTCGTTATCAATACTTGCCGACCATTTGCAAGTGATATTTCAGAAGTAGTAGGTTTAGCAAAGAAAATTGAAGCACAATCAAGACTTACATTGACAGATGTGGTTAATAACACGAACCTATCCTATGAAACAACGATTCAAAATATCTTAACAGGCCAAGAAAAAGTTGAAGAGATTGCCACGATCTTAAATTTGCCTGTTACTTATACTTGTTTAGAGCAAAAATTCATAAAAGAACTACCAGAAAGGTTAAGAGATTCAGCTTTTCCAATTAAAAGGTATATGAAACCACTATGGGAAGAGTAATATTTTTACGAAAGGGGTTTTAAAATGGCGAAGGTAATATTTGATGTAGACAGATGTAAAGGTTGTGGGTTATGTACAACAGCCTGTCCTAAGAAAATAGTACTTATGGCAAAAGATAAG
Source organism: Vallitalea okinawensis (assembly GCF_002964605.1). NCBI lineage: Bacteria > Bacillati > Bacillota > Clostridia > Lachnospirales > Vallitaleaceae > Vallitalea > Vallitalea okinawensis. The sequence goes on along the minus strand of NZ_PQDH01000003.1, from coordinate 208,336 downwards.
ATCAATGTAAAAGGGTATCATCCTGCCACAGTTGATGAAATGGATAAATGCATTGGTTGTGCTTTTTGTGCTACCATTTGCCCAGATGCAGTAATTACGGTTGAAAAGTAGAGTTAATTCAAGGAGGAGTGTAGGTATGGAAAAAGTGTTAATGAAAGGGAATGAAGCCATAGCTGAGGCAGCTATTCAGGCAGGGTGTAATTTTTTCTTTGGATATCCTATTACACCACAAAATGAAATTCCCGCATATATGGCTAAGAAATTACCTAAAGTAGGTGGAACATTTCTTCAGGCTGAATCTGAAGTTTCTGCAATCAATATGGTATATGGTGCTGCTGGTGCTGGTGCTAGAGTTATGACATCTTCATCAAGCCCGGGGATCAGTCTAAAGGCAGAAGGAATTTCCTATATAGCTGGTGCAGAGTTACCATGTGTTATTGTTAATATCGTTCGTGGAGGTCCTGGTTTAGGGGGAATCCAACCAGCACAGTCCGATTATTTCCAAGCTACTAGAGGTGGCGGACATGGCGATTATCATTTAGTAGTTTATGCGCCTTCAACACTTCAAGAGATGGTATCTCTTACTATGGAAGCTTTTGATGTTGCTGATCAATATAGAAACCCTGTTATGATTCTAGGTGATGGTATGCTTGGTCAAATGATGGAGCCGGTATCCTTTGAGAAGCCATCAGAAAGAGAATTACCTGAAAAAGATTGGGCTACTACAGGCTGCGATGGCTCACGCCCAAGAAATATTATTAATTCTCTTCATATAGATCCTGAAGAATTAGAAAAAATGGTTGATAGAACCTTTGATAAATATGAAGTTATTAAAAAGAATGAGACTAGAGTAGAGGCATATAATTGTGAAGATGCCGATATCATCGTTGCTGCATATGGTACAACTGCTCGTATTGTAAAAAGTGTCATTGAAGCTGCAGCAGAAAAAGGTTTAAAAGTTGGTTTGATTCGTCCTATTACGGTTTGGCCTTTCCCTTATGATGAAATGCAAAAATGGGCTGAGAAAGAACATGTTAAAGCTTTTTTAACTGTAGAAATGAGTAAAGGACAGATGGTTGAGGATGTAAGATTAGGAGTAGAAGGAAGAAAGCCAGTTCATTTCTATGGACGTACAGGCGGTATGGTACCTACTCCAGACGGTATTTTAGAGAAATTAGAAACAATCATGGGGGAGGTAATGTAAATGGCTGTTGTATATGAAAAAACTAAAGGATTAACAGATAATACCATGCATTATTGTCCAGGTTGTACCCATGGTATTGCTCATAAATTAGTTGGTGAAAGTTTAGAAGAACTTAATGTCTTAGACAAAGCTGTTGGTGTTGCGCCAGTAGGATGCTCTGTATTCGCCTACGAATATTTTAACTGTGATATGCATGAAGCTGCTCATGGTAGAGCTCCAGCAGTTGCTACAGGCGTAAAACGTGTTTTACCAGATAACATTGTATTTACTTATCAAGGTGATGGAGACTTAGCTTCAATCGGTACAGCTGAAATTGTTCATGCTGCTGCAAGAGGTGAGAACATTACCGTTATCTTTATCAATAACGCTATTTATGGTATGACAGGTGGTCAAATGGCTCCTACGACTTTATTAGGTCAAGTCACAACCACATCACCATATGGTCGTGACGCAGCTCAAGCTGGTTATCCGATCAAAATGTCAGAAATGTTAGCAACACTTGAAGGTGTACATTATATTGAGCGTGTATCTGTACATGATGTCAAGCATATCCGCCAAGCCAAAAAAGCTATTAAAAAAGCATTTGAGAATCAAGTTAATAAAAAAGGTTTCTCAATGGTTGAAGTCCTTTCTACATGTCCAACTAACTGGGGAATGACTCCTATCGAATCACTTGGATGGTTAAAAGAAAATATGATGCCATTCTATCCATTAGGTGTATATAAGGAGGGAGAATAAAATGACTGAAAAAGTGATCATTGCTGGTTTTGGTGGTCAAGGGGTTATGTCTATCGGCCAGATGTTAACTTATGCAGGTATGAAGGAAGACAAAGAAGTTTCTTGGTTACCTTCTTATGGACCTGAGATGCGTGGAGGTACTGCTAACTGTAATGTTATCGTATCCGATCATATGGTTGCATCACCAATTATAACAGAAGCTACTACAGTTATGGCTTTAAATTTACCTTCCTTAGATAAATTTGAAAAAGAAGTTAGAAAAGATGGTTTATTAATAGTCAACAGTTCACTTATTGAAAAAAAAGCTGAGAGAGATGATATTAAGGTACATTATATTCCTGCAAATGATATAGCAGTTGAATTAGGAAATGCTAAAATAGCGAATATGGTTATGTTAGGAGCTTTCTTAGAGCTAACAAAGACTGTTACTGTTGAATCTGTTTTAGAAGCTCTCAAAAAAGTACTAGGAGAATCAAAAGCTCATTTGGTCCCAATTAATAGAGAAGCACTACAAAAAGGTGCTGAATGTGTTCGTTAATTAAGGTATTAAATCTTTTGTATAATATTTAGGGCATAGCTAATAGCTATGTCCTTTCTGTATGCAATAATACTCATAGTATCCTTTGGCAAGCCTTCAATCATATACTGATAAGAAGGGGGAGTATATAAGGGAGTGAGTCCATGTATGTTAAGAAGATTAATCATTTTGAACAGTATGATACGACTAAGATACAAGATGAGTTACTTAAGAATATGCATTTGTTAAAGCAAAATTCTGCAGGTGATTTCTTAAAGAATGAGATAACAATTAATGTTGTTGTCATTATGGAGCTTTTGGAGCGTTTGGAATTAATAACTCATGATGATAAAGATTTTATTAGAAGAGAGCTTAATAAGGCTACTGCGCTTGTTAAATCCATTCATAGTAAAATAGATCTTATTCCAAATAATTATAAAGAAGACTCATCACGTTATAGCACTTATCGATTTTTAATTTGTGATATTAATGATAAAATTACTGAATCATATCATATTATTAATACGCTCATTCCTTATTGTTGATAGTAAATGAGGTGGTAGTCATGAAATCATTAGGGCTAGATTTTAAAACTATAGCAACAATCAATGAATTTGAGTTATATAAAGATGAAGTAAAGCGAAATTTACTGACGATTAAGTTTATAAAAAACAAATTACGTGATGGTCAATTAGCAAATCACCTATACCAAAACTATATTCCTGATTTGCAAAATATTTTGCAATATACATTATGGTTAATTAGCCACTATCAGCAGAGCTATTTTGGTTGTGATAAGGTAATTTATCAAATTCAATTGTTCGAAATAGCAGTTACTGTAGATTTTGTTATCAATATGTTGAACTACGTCTCTCAATTACAAGAAGAAATTAACAAACAATTCTTTATACAAAATACCAATAATGCTATTGATGAAATTGAGAAGCACATTGTTAGAATTGAAGAAGCATTGAATTATAAAGAAGGGATTAATTCTCAATTACCTGATTTAAGAAGTTATTTAATTAAGCCTGCACCTATTAAGACCAAGCGGTTAAACGGTACTCATATCAAAAATTATCTCTCGTTGATGAAAAAGGATATATATAAGTTTTTGCAAAATGATGAAGGAAAAGCTAATCTTTTATACTATCAACTAGATAGTGTTTATACTCAAATTATTAATGCATATAATAAAGATCAGTATCAAGTAGACCTTTACCCTATGCTGATTTTTGATTATGAGCAATTGCATCTGTATGCTTTATTTGATGCTTATGAGGAAGATTACTTAGATGAAGAAAGTCGTTATTATGTCCAAAAGAGTAAAAAAATTATTTTAGATAAGATTGTTAATCACATTCAACTCTACCGAGATATGCTTAAGTAAACGATTGCGCATGTGTGGCGGTTTTTCAAGACTGCTATCATGTGCTTTTCTGTTTTTATGATTATAAATAACAGCCTATAATATTTGAAGGGTACTTGGGAATGCACTTTAAACTCCTCGTTAATGATCTGTTTAAAATCTAATAGATCTATTTAATATCGGTTGACAGGTGCTTAAAAAAAGCATACAATAACCCTATAGGGGGGATAGGAAGGAGGAAAACTATGGCTCACCAACATCCAAACAAGAAAAAAGTTGTTAATCGATTATCTAGAATAATTGGGCATATGGAAGCTATTAAAAAGATGGTAGAGGATGATCGGAATTGCAATGAGGTACTTATACAGATATCTGCTGTAAAATCAGCGTTAAACAATACTGGAAAGCTTATTTTAACGGATCACCTTAACCATTGTGTCAAAGAGGCTGTTGAAGATGGTGATATGGAACAATTGGAGGCCTTTGAAAAAGCATTGGATCAATATATACGATAAAAGGAGTTGACTGCTTGTTGAACATTATAAAAACAATTATTACTGCTATATTAATAACTTTTGTAGCTTGGATTAGTAAAAAATCTCCTACCATAGGAGGAATTGTTGTATCGTTACCTATAACCTCAATGTTAGCCATGATGTGGCTCTACGTTGATACAAAAGATAATCAAGTTGTAATGGAATTATCTAATTCTGTTGTCTGGGCTTTAATACCATCTATTTTATTTTTTATCTGTATGTCATTTTTACTAAAAAAGCAGTTAAATTTCTATTTAGCTATGTTAATATCTTCTGGTGTTATGGCTGGAGGGTATTATATTTATGTTAAAATATTAGGGATATTCGGCATTCAAATATAATAGTATAAAAAGTGCACAACGGACAAGTCATCATACATATGAAATTATTTCTGAGAAATATCATAAAAGATATTGACAACAACAAAAATTATTGCTAAAATACTATCAACTTAATTAATTGTTTGATAAATGCAATGAAGGAGCTAGTCAACTTGCAAACTGCTTTCAGAGAACTGATGGATGGTGCGAATCAGTAGCGGTGTATGTTGTAAATCACTCCCGAGCAGATGCTGTGAAATTTTAGTAATAGTACTCCGGTATACCCCGTTACAGGTAAGGGTTTGTTTGAACCTAGTGAGAGGCCATGAATTTGGCAATTAGGGTGGTAACGCGTGATTATCCTCGTCCCTACAAAGTTGTAGAGACGAGGCTTTTTATATATAATTTTATAGTTTCAATTAAAGAAATAATTCCATTTTATGCTTTATAAAAATGTATTTCTGTATGAATACCCCTCGATGAATTATTTAAATATTCTAAAAAAAGATTGAATCTAAATGAACTCTAGTAAGTAATAGGTGTCATTGCACCTAAAATAATAAAAAACAACTTTAATGATTTAATGTGTTGAAGGGAGGCTGTTATATGAAAAAGCATGTGTTATCAGTATTGGTAGCGAACCACTCTGGAGTTTTAAGTCGAGTTGCTGGATTATTCAGTAGAAGAGGGTATAACATTGATAGTTTGACAGTAGGTGAAACTCATGATCCTGAACTTTCTAGGATGACGATTGTTGTAAAAGCAGATGATTTGATCTTCGATCAAATTAAGAAACAACTCAATAAATTAATTGATGTGAAAAAAGTCGTTGAGTTGAAACCTGATGAATCGGTATATCGTGAGATTGCCTTGGTTAAAGTTAATGCCAATCAACATAATCGAGCATCAATTATCGAAATAGTCGATATATTCAGAGCTAGTATTGTTGATGTGTCAAAGGATTCTTTAATCATAGAAATAACAGGTGCACCTAGTAAGGTGAATGCTTTTATTGAATTAATAAAAGAATTTGGTATTAAAGCACTTGTTAGAACAGGGTTAACGGCCCTTGATAGAGGAAGTAGTTGTACAAATAATGTTTTAAATTTAGAGGAGGTCATATAATGGCAGTTATGTATTATGATAAGGATTGTGATTTAAGTTTATTAGAGGGAAAAAAGGTAGCAGTAATTGGTTATGGAAGTCAAGGGCATGCTCACGCTTTGAATTTAAAAGAATCAGGTGTTGATGTAGTTGTAGGTTTATATGAAGGAAGTAAATCTTGGTCTTTAGCTGAAGAAGCAGGTTTAACTGTGAAAGTAGCAGCAGAGGCAGTAAAAGATTCTGATTTAGTCATGGTTTTAGTAAATGACGAAAAACAAGCAGTATTATACGAAGAAAGTATTTCACCCAATCTGAAATCAGGTCAATCTTTAATCTTTGCACACGGTTTTAATATTCATTATGGTCAAATTGTACCTCCGAAGGATATCAATGTCTTCATGGTTGCACCAAAAGGTCCAGGTCACACAGTAAGAAGCCAATATGAAGAAGGTAAAGGAGTACCTTGCTTAATAGCAGTTTATCAAGATGCCACTGGTAATACCAAGGATTTAGCATTAGCTTATGCAAAAGGTATAGGTGGAGCAAGAGCTGGTATTTTAGAAACAACCTTTAAAGAAGAAACTGAAACTGACTTATTCGGTGAACAAGCAGTTTTATGTGGTGGTGTTTCTGAATTAATTAAAGCTGGTTTTGAGACCTTAGTTGAAGCTGGATATCAACCAGAAAGCGCGTATTTTGAATGTTTACATGAGATGAAATTAATTGTTGATTTGATTAATAAAGGTGGTTTATCCTACATGCGTTATTCCATTAGTGATACAGCGGAGTATGGTGATTACTCAGTAGGTCAACGAATTGTAACGGATGATACTAAGAATGAGATGCGTAAAGTTCTTCATGAGATTCAAAATGGTGAATTTGCTAAGAATTGGATTCTTGAAAATAAAGCTAACCGTCCAAGTTTTAACGCAAGAAGACGTCTTGAACAAGAACATGTGGTAGAAGAAGTAGGTAAAGAATTAAGAAAGAAGATGATCTGGAACGATTGATGAGGAATAGGAGGATTTAAATGGGTAAAAGGATTAAGATATTTGATACGACTTTAAGAGATGGTGAACAATCACCAGGTTGTAGTATGAACCTAAAAGAAAAGCTAAAAGTTGCCAAGCAGCTTGAAGTGTTAGGTGTCGACGTCATTGAAGCAGGTTTTGCTATAGCTTCTCCAGGAGATTTTGAAGCTGTTAAATCAATTGCTTCAGAAGTTAGGGAATCTGTTGTTGCTAGTTTATCAAGAGCATTACCTAAGGACATTGATCGTGCCTGGGAAGCTGTAAGATATGCTAAGCAACCTAGAATTCACACTTTTATAGCTACTTCAGATATACATATGCAATACAAGTTAAAAAAGACTCCTGAAGAAGTCCTCCAACAAACAAAAGAAATGGTACGCTATGCTAAAAAGTATTGTCCAGATATTGAATTCTCTGCTGAAGATGCTTCAAGAAGTGATTGGGATTTTTTATGCCGAGTATTTGATACAGCTATTAAGGAAGGTGCTACAGTTATTAATGTACCTGACACCGTCGGTTATACGACACCAGATGAATACTATCGTTTAATCACTTATGTTAAAGAAAATACACCTGGTATTGATTCGGTAGATATATCTGTCCATTGTCATAATGATCTTGGATTAGCTGTTGCCAATACTTTAGCGGCAGCTCGTGCAGGAGCTACTCAATTAGAATGTACCATTAATGGAATCGGAGAGCGTGCTGGTAATGCAGCTCTTGAGGAGCTTGTAATGGGGATTAACACTCGACGAGATTATTTTAACTTTGAATGCGGTATTGATACAAAAGAAATTTATCACGCCAGTCGTTTGATATCAAATATCACCGGACAACATGTTCAGGCTAATAAAGCAATAGTTGGTGCCAATGCCTTTGCCCATGAATCTGGTATACATCAGCATGGGGTGTTAGCAAACAAGAGTACCTATGAAATTATGACTCCAGAATCTATTGGATTGACTGAGAATAAAATGGTGCTTGGCAAACATTCAGGACGCCATGCATTTGATGATCGTCTTAAAGCATTAGGCTTTCATTTGTCAGCAGAAGAGATTCAAAAAGCATTTTCTGAGTTTAAAGAATTGGCTGATAAAAAGAAAGTAGTTACAGATAAAGATATTGAAGCCCTTGTTGAACAACGGCAAGTTGCAATTGAAGAAATCTATAAGTTTGATCGTTTCGTTATTAATAGTGGTAATACCATTACAGCTACAGCCAGTGTTCGCCTTATTAAGAAAGATGAGAAATTTGAGGAAGTTTCATCGGGAGATGGACCAGTTGATGCTTCCTTTAAGGCGATCGATAAAGTGGTTGGTATTGACTTTAAATTAATGGATTATAAAATAACTGCTGTAACTGAGGGGAAAGATGCTCAAGGTACGGTTCGGGTCAAAATTCAGAAAGATGGTAAAGTATTTAAAGGTAGAGGTCTGAGTACAGATATCGTGGAAGCGAGTGTAAAGGCTTATTTAAATGCTATTAACAAAATGCTAAATGCTATTGAATTAGGTGAGGGGGATGAAGTGGGTGAAAAAGCAGGTTAAAATTTTTGACTCCACTTTACGTGATGGAGCTCAAGCAGAAAGTATTTCTTTTACTGTAGAAGATAAAATAAAAATCGTTAAAGCACTTGATGCCCTTGGCGTCAGTTATATTGAAGCAGGTAATCCGGGCTCCAACCCCAAAGATATGGAATTCTTTAAACGAATGAAAGAGTTGGAACTATCAGTTTCTAAGCTTACAGCTTTTGGTAGCACAAGACGTTGTGGTATTAAGGTTGAAGATGATCTCAATGTGCAATCGATGCTAAAAGCTGAGACACCAGCAGTAACAATATTTGGGAAAAGTTGGGATTTTCATGTGACAGATATTATCAAAACTACTTTGGATGAGAATTTAGAAATGATTAAAGATACTCTTGGTTTCTTTAAAGAACATCATAAAGAAGTTATTTTCGACGCAGAACACTTCTTTGATGGGTATAAGAGTAATCCAGAGTATGCGATGAAGTCCTTGGAATGGGCGATTAAAGGTGGTGCCGATAGCGTTGTACTTTGTGACACCAATGGAGGTTGCATGCCTGATGAAGTTTTTTCGATAACTACAGAAGTTTGCAAGAGGTTTGATATTGAAGTTGGTATCCATTGTCATGATGATGGTGGGATGGCTGTAGCCAATTCTATGATGGCGGTAAAAGCAGGTGCAACCCATGTACAAGGAACTTATATTGGTTTTGGTGAAAGGTGTGGAAATGCTAACCTTAGTACAATTATAGGCAATCTCCAGTTAAAGCTAGATTATTATTGTATCCCTGATGAAGCGTTAGAGAACCTAACAGAAACTGCTCGGTATGTTGCTGAAGTGGCTAATATCAACTTAACAGAAAGTGAACCTTATGTTGGCAGGAGAGCCTTTACTCATAAAGGTGGTATGCACATTGATGGTGTGAGCAAGGCTTCACATTCATTTGAACATATTGATCCGAGTTTAGTAGGTAATTCAAGAAGATTTCTGATGTCTGAAGTTGCAGGACGAAGCACTGTGCTTAAGAAAATTAGAAAAGTCTCACCTAAGTTGACCAAGGATTCTGAAGAAACTAAGCAAATAATAGAGCGATTAAAAGAGTTAGAGCACGTTGGTTATCAATTCGAAGGTGCTGAAAGTACATTTGAACTAGTGATTCGCAAACACTTAGGTAAATACAAACCTTTCTTCCATATTGAAAATTTCAAAATCATTGGCGAACAGCCATCAAAAGATTCTGAATTTAGTGCTTATGCCATGGTGAAGGTTAACGTAGATGGAAAAGATTGTGTAACTGCTGCTGAAGGAGATGGACCTGTCAATGCATTAGATAAAGCCCTCCGAAGCGCGCTAGAAACATTTTATCCTGAGTTAAGTAAAGTGCATTTAACAGACTATAAGGTTCGTGTTTTAGACACCAAGGCTGCAACAGCTGCAAAGGTTCGAGTTCTAATTGAATCAACTGACGGTTTTGATAAATGGACTACAGTAGGTGTATCGACGGATATTATTGAAGCAAGTCTAGTAGCCTTAGTGGATTCCATTGAAATTAAATTGCTCAGAGAATTAGAAAGAAAAATTAAAGCATATATGTAGTTTGTTTTGAACATTATTAAGAGATTGAATAGTCGTAAGGTTCAATAGATTTGAAAGGAAGTGAGACATCATGGGTATGACCATGACGCAGAAAATACTTGCAGACCACGCTGGTTTAGAATCTGTTAAAGCAGGGCAATTAATCCAAGTTGATTTAGATTTAGTCCTAGGTAATGACATTACCACGCCAGTTGCTGTTAATGAATTTAAGAAAAATGGTTTTACAGAAGTATTTGATAAAAGTAAGGTAGCAATCGTACCTGACCATTTTACACCTAATAAAGATATAAAAGCTGCAGAACAATGTAAGTGTATTCGTGAATTCGCTTATGATAAAGGTATTGAAAACTATTTTGAAATAGGTGAAATGGGTATAGAGCATGCATTGATACCTGAAAAGGGTCTTGTTGTATCTGGCGATGTTGTCATTGGTGCAGATTCACATACTTGTACATATGGTGCTCTAGGAGCTTTTTCCACAGGTATTGGTAGTACAGATATGGCAGCAGGAATGGCTACAGGTAAGTGTTGGTTTAAGGTGCCTGAGGCATTAAAATTTAATTTGACTGGTAAACTTAATGAATGGGTTAGCGGTAAAGATGTTATCTTGCATATTATTGGTATGATAGGTGTCGATGGTGCGTTATATAAATCCATGGAGTTTGTAGGCGAAGGTCTAAAAAACCTATCTATGGATGATCGGTTTTCAATGGCAAATATGGCTATTGAAGCAGGTGGGAAGAACGGTATATTTTTAGTTGATGATACCACATTAGAGTATGTAAAGAATCATTCTGAGCGTCAACCAAAAATTTATGAACCAGACCAAGATGCTGTTTATGAAGAGGTTTACAATATTGATTTAAATAGCATTAAATCTACAGTGGCATTTCCACATTTACCTGATAATACTCGTACTATTGATAATGTGGGTGAAGTAAAAATTGATCAAGTTGTCATTGGATCTTGTACAAATGGTCGAATTGAAGACTTAAGAGTAGCAGCTAAGATATTAAAGGGGAAGAAAGTTGCTAAAGGTGTTCGGACAATCGTATTCCCAGCTACCCAGAAAATATACTTAGAAGCTATGCATGAAGGGCTTATTGAAACGTTCATTCATGCTGGAGCTATTGTTAGTACACCAACATGTGGACCTTGCTTAGGGGGACATATGGGTATTCTAGCAAAGGGTGAAAGAGCTGTAGCCACAACTAACAGAAACTTTGTAGGTCGTATGGGGCATCCGGAATCAGAAGTATATTTATCAAGTCCAGCTGTGGCAGCAGCATCAGCAATTGCAGGAAAAATCGTAGGGCCAGAAAGTGTATAGGAGGTAATAACATGGAAGCAAAAGGAACAGTTTTTAAGTATGGAGACAATGTAGATACAGATGTTATTATCCCGGCAAGATATTTAAATACATCTGATCCAAAAGAATTAGCAGAGCATTGTATGGAAGATATTGATGCAGATTTCGCTAACAATGTTAATGTTGGAGATATTATTGTAGCTGAGAAAAATTTTGGGTGTGGATCTTCTCGTGAGCATGCTCCGATAGCTATAAAGGCAAGTGGCGTGTCTTGTGTCATTGCCAAGACTTTCGCAAGAATTTTTTATCGAAATGCAATTAATATAGGATTGCCGATATTAGAATGCGATGAGGCTGTAGATGCTATAGAGAGTGGAGATAAGTTATCTGTTGATTTTAGCACTGGTGTAATTAACAATGAAACTAAGGAAGAGCAATATCAAGCTGAAGGATTCCCAGAGTTTATCAAAGAAATCATAAAAGCAGATGGATTACTCAATTATATTAAATTAAATAAGTAATTACTTGAATTAAAAAGTAGTTCGACGTAAATAGATAAAGATTAGGATGTGAAAACATGGATTTTAAAGTGGCTGTTGTTGCTGGTGACGGTATTGGGCCTGATATTGTAAAACAGGCCGTTAAGGTTTTAGATACAGTTGGTGATAAATTTGGTCATCAATTCGAATATAACTATACATTAGCAGGTGGAGCTGCCATTGATGCTGTTGGAGAGCCTTTACCTGAAGAAACTCTACAGGTGTGTAAAGAAAGTGATTCCGTATTATTAGGAGCTGTTGGTGGTCCTAAATGGGATGACTTAGGTGGCAATCAACGACCTGAAGCAGCCCTTTTAGGATTGCGGAGTGCATTAGGTCTTTATGCCAACGTGCGTCCAGCTGTTTTGCATGATGCCCTTAAGGATGCTTGCCCATTAAAGCCTGAGTTACTAGAAGAAGGCGGATTAGACATCGTCGTTATGAGAGAATTAACAGGTGGTATATATTTCGGTGAAAGAGGTCGTAATGAAGAAGGGGAGACGGCTTTTGATACACTTGTATATAGCAAAGAAGAAGTAAGGCGAATTGCAGTGGCTGCATTTGATGTAGCTATGAAGAGAAATAAAAAAGTTACCAGTGTAGATAAGCATAACATACTTGAATCTTCTCGTTTATGGAGAAGTGTTGTTGAGGAAGTAGCAAAAGATTATCCTGAGATACAATTAAATCATATGTATGTTGATAATGCAGCAATGCAATTAGTAAGTCGACCAAGTCAATTTGATGTCATCCTGACTACGAATATGTTTGGCGATATCTTATCTGATGAAGCTAGTATGATCACTGGTTCCATAGGTATGTTACCATCTGCAAGTATTGGTTCAAGTAAGTTAGGGTTATATGAGCCAGTACACGGTTCAGCTCCTGACATTGCAGGGCAAGATAAAGCTAATCCATTAGCAACTATTTTGTCTGTAGCGATGATGTTACGCTATTCTTTTAACTTGCAAAAAGAAGCTGATGCCATTGAAGAAGCTGTTACTAAGGTTTTGGATGGAGGATTTAGAACTGGAGATATTTTATCAAATGGTATGAAGCTGGTTGGTACTGAAGAAATGGGAGATTTAGTTGCAAAGAATTTATAATTTCTATAAATAGTTAGGAAGGAGGCGATTGGATGAGGAGTGATCGTGTAAAAAAGGGCTTAGAGCGAGCACCACATCGTTCTCTATTTAAGGCGATGGGATACACAGACGAAGAAATTGAACGACCTCTTATAGGTATTGTTAATGCAAAAAATGAAATTATTCCTGGTCATATTCATCTTGATAATGTAGTTAAAGCTGTAAAAGAAGGGGTGCGATTAGCAGGTGGAACACCTATTGAGTTCCCAGCTATAGGCGTCTGTGATGGTATCGCCATGGGGCATGTTGGTATGCACTATTCACTAGCAACCAGAGAACTTATTGCAGATTCAACAGAAGCAATGGTGATGGCTCATGGGTTTGATGCTTTAGTCATGGTTCCTAACTGTGATAAGATTGTTCCTGGCATGTTAATGGCTGCTGGACGTCTTAACCTTCCTACTATTGTAGTAAGTGGTGGTGCCATGCTGGCCGGTAAAGTTGGTGATAAGAACATTAGCTTATCCAACGTTTTTGAAGCTGTTGGTTCAGTGAAGGCTGGTAAGATGACTGAGGGTGAACTCTGTCAGTATGAAAATAATGCTTGCCCAAGTTGTGGGTCCTGTTCGGGTATGTTTACAGCCAACAGTATGAACTGTCTTACGGAAGTATTAGGCCTGGGATTGCCTGGCAATGGAACCATACCAGCAGTTTACTCTGAGAGAATTCGATTGGCAAAAAAAGCAGGGATGGCTATCATGGAGCTTTTTGAAATGGATTTAAGACCGAGAGATTTAATGACAGAAAAATCATTTGAAAATGCTCTTACAGTGGACATGGCGTTAGGCTGTAGTACGAATAGTATGCTGCACTTACCAGCAATTGCTAATGAAGTAGGTATTACCATGGAGCTTGAGAAAGCTAATGATATTAGCTCTCGTACACCCAACTTGTGTAAGTTAAGTCCAGCAGGGCATCATCATATTGAAGATCTTTACGAAGCAGGTGGAGTTCAAGCGGTTATGGCAGAATTAGCTAAGAAAGATTTGCTTCACTTGGATTGTCCGACTGTAACAGGTAAGACGGTATGCGAAAATATAAAAAATGTAACTAATTTGAATAATCAAGTTATACGGAATATTGAAAATCCCTACAGTGAAACTGGAGGTATTGCTATTCTAAAAGGGAACTTAGCCCCTCTAGGCTGTGTAGTAAAGCGTTCCGCTGTCGCTCCTGAGATGCTAGAGCATCGTGGTCCGGCTCGCGTGTTTAATTCTGAAGAGGATGTTAATGCTGCAATTTTAGGAGGCAAGATTAAGAAAGGCGATGTTGTAATTATACGTTATGAAGGTCCTAAGGGAGGACCTGGTATGCGCGAAATGCTTGCACCAACATCAGCCCTTGCTGGTATGGGATTAGATAAGGATGTTGCCTTAATTACGGATGGTCGTTTTAGTGGAGCTACTCGTGGAGCATCCATCGGGCATGTTTCGCCAGAGGCAGCCGAGGGAGGTCCAATTGGTTTAGTTCAGGAAGGCGACACTATCTTTATCGATATTAATAAAGGAAAGATTATCCTTGAAGTAGATGATAATGAGCTTGATCATAGACGTAAAAGTTTTGAACCTTTACCATGCAAGATTAATCAAGGTTATTTAGCAAGATATGCTAAGTTAGTAACCTCTGCTAATACAGGTGCAGTTTTAAAATGAAAGGAGTGATAGGATGTTAATGAAGGGTGCGGACATCGTTGTAGAGTGTTTAAAAGAACAGAATGTAGATACTATATTTGGCTATCCTGGTGGGGCAGTTCTAAATATCTACGATTCCTTATACAAAAATAAAGAAAAGATTAAACATATTTTAACTTCTCATGAGCAAGGAGCATCACATGCTGCTGATGGGTATGCTAGAGCTACAGGAAAAGTTGGTGTAGTTATTGCTACATCTGGACCAGGTGCTACTAATCTTGTCACAGGTATTGCAACTGCATATATGGATTCAGTACCTATGGTTGCAATCACGGGGAATGTCCCTGTATCACTGTTAGGTAAAGATAGTTTTCAAGAGGTCGATATTGCTGGTGTAACAATGCCTATAACAAAGCACAACTACATTGTTAAGGATATCAATAAACTAGCGGACACTCTCAGAGAAGCCTTCTATATAGCTAAAGAAGGGCGACCAGGACCAGTTTTGGTTGATATTCCAAAGGATATAACGGCACTTGAGGCAGACTATCAACCGAAACAACCAAGAGTAATCCAAAGAAACACGGATGAAGTAAGTGATCTAAAGTTAGATCAAGCTGTTGAGTTAATTAATAATTCAGAGAAGCCATTTATTTATGCTGGTGGTGGTATTATAAAAGCTGATGCTGCTGAAGAGTTACTTGAGTTTGTTGAAAAAATACAGGCTCCTATCACATCGAGTTTGATGGGGCTTGGCGGTTTTCCGGGAGATCATCAGCTTTTTACTGGGATGATTGGTATGCACGGTACAAAGGCTTCTAATTTAGGTGTTACCAAAAGTGATTTGCTCATCGTAATAGGCGCTAGATTTAGTGATAGGGTTGTTAGTAACGTTAAGAAATTTGCTAAGAATGCAAAGGTGTTGCATATTGATGTAGACCCTGCTGAAATTAATAAAAATGTCTTAACTCATGAATCCTTAATTGGTGATGTTAAGTTGGTTTTAGATGCTCTTAGTAAACGTCTTAAACCAATCAAACGAGAAGAATGGGTTGGAGAAATCTGTGATATTAAAGAAAAATACCCACTTAAGTACGGGGATCATGGTTTAAAAGCTCAATACGTCATTGAAAAAATATATGAAGTTACAAATGGTGAAGCTATCATTACGACGGAAGTAGGTCAACATCAAATGTGGGCTGCACAATATTATAAATATACAAAACCTCGAACATTTTTATCCTCAGGTGGTTTAGGTACCATGGGTTATGGTTTAGGTGCATGTATAGGTGCTCAGGTTGGAATGCCAGATAAACAAGTTATTAATATCGCTGGAGATGGCAGTTTTAGAATGAATTTAAATGAACTGGCTACAGCTGTTGAATATAAATTACCACTAATTGTCGTTATCATTAATAACCATGCATTAGGGATGGTGCGTCAATGGCAAACGCTATTCTATGATGGGCGTTATAGTCATACGACTCTGGATCGTGGTACAGATTTTGTTAAACTTGCAGAAGCCTTTGGTATGCTAGGTTTCAATGTGAGAGGGAAAGATGAGGTAGAAGATGTTCTTAAGAAAGCTCTTGAGCATCAAGGACCGGTGCTGATTAATTGTGAGATTGATCCGGATGATAAGGTATTCCCTATGGTAGCACCTGGTGCATCAATTGAAAACCTTATTATGGAAGAATAATAATCATCACATAAAAAATAAGGTGAATTGTATAATAACTATTAAAGTCAGCAATATAAAGACTCGGGTACTAGCGTTCCCGGGTCTTTATTGTACTTACTATTGTATTGTTAAATGTTATACATAATGTTATAATTATACATATAAGCTATTAGGGTAAGGAGGAGTTTGATGACATTATATGATTATTTCTTTATGATGGTCTTAATCACATTTCTTATTTTATTTATTCGCTATGGTGTTCTATTTAGGAAATATGGGAAAAGCCTTTGTGTTGTTGGTGAACATGAGCGAATTGCATTTACTTTTGTTTTAGGGCTTGCTGTCGTTATGACCATCTTTTCAATTCTAACAATTATGGAAGAGGGTTTCTATCATGCGCGGGATATATTGTTACTCCTTCTCTTGTATTACCTGTTGGTTATCTATTTACATACTGTTTCTAAAGTATATTTCACTGAAAAAGGTATATTTACTAACAATAAAATCTATCAATTCAAGGATATTTTATATATAAAAGAGATACGAGAAAATGATGAGGAAATTGAATATGAAATGATTATTAGACCCAAAAAGTATAAGAAATTTATTCGTTTTTCAATTTCTATCAATGACTCAGATAGATTTAATACATTTATGATAAAAATGAAAAATAGAAAGTTTAAAAACAATGGTCAACTTGACATTTGAATTTATAACGTTTATAATTAAGACAATTAGATAATTATCTAAATATTAAAATGAGGTGTTGCCTATGAATAACGCTTTTAAAGCACTATCAGATCCTACACGTCGAAAGATCTTACAATTTTTAAGGGAAAAGGATATGTCTGCAGGTGAAATTGCTGATCGTTTTAATATTAGTAAACCTTCCATAAGTCATCACTTGAATTTATTAAAAAATGCAGATCTAGTTATTACAGAACGGCGCGGTCAACATATTATTTATTCTTTGAATACAACTACGATGCAAGATATGTTAAAATGGTTCTTTGAAATTAGCAACTATGGTGATGAGAGGAGTGAAGAATCATGAAACTTATGAAGTGGGTATTTATTATTGCAATGATTTCTTTTATATTTAATATACTATTATTACCATTTTTACCTGAACAGATTCCAATGCATTGGAACATATATGGTCAAGTTGACCGTTATGATAATAAGTATTTTGTCCTTTTGTTAGCTGGTTTACCGATCTTAATGTATGGGTTAGGAAAGGTTTTACCTAAGATTGATCCAAAAAGAGAAAATTACAAAAAACATGCCAAAAGCTATCATTTAATTATGACTTTGATTATGCTCTTTTTTATCTATATAAATTGGATTGTTTTGGCATCATCATTAGGTTATGGAGTTGATACAAGTATATGGGTTAATTTTGGTATTGGTGTTTTATTTATTATCATGGGAAACTATATGCCTAAAATCCGACATAATTATTTTGTAGGTGTGAAAACTCCATGGACTATAGCAGATGAAGATACTTGGAATAAAACACATCGGGTGGCAGGCTATTATTTTCTTATAGCAGGGTTACTATTTATTTTCGGCGGCTTTGTAAATCAACCTAACTTTTATTTCGCCAGTACAGCCTATATTATAATAGGAGTAGTAGGGTTGTTTATTTACTCTTATATAGTTTTTAAAAAGAATACAAAATGATGAGAATCTTAGAGAGTGCTTTGGCATTCTCTTTTCTTTTATTAACCGAAAACCTTTTATTAATGTCAGGGAGTTCGTATTAAGCGCAGGTTGTTATAGAGTTGTAAAAGTAACTAAAGATATTCTATGCTATAATGAGTAAAAGGCTATTACAAAAGAGGAGGAATTCGATGGAGATTCAAAGATATGTAGCTGATCCTAACCGTTATGAAAACATGATCTATAGAAGATGTGGTCGTAGTGGACTTAAGTTACCCTTATTATCATTGGGGTTGTGGCATAACTTTGGTGATGTAACGGTTTATCATAATAGTCGTCTTATGATTAGAAGAGCTTTTGATCTGGGTATAACCCACTTTGATTTAGCTAATAATTATGGACCACCACCAGGGTCTGCTGAAGAGAATTTTGGTAAAATTCTCGCTGATGATATGAAACCCTATCGTGATGAGATGATAATATCTACAAAAGCAGGATATCATATGTGGCAAGGGCCTTATGGTGACTGGGGGTCTAAAAAATATCTTGTTTCTAGTCTTGATCAAAGTTTAAGGAGAATGGGGTTGGATTATGTTGATATCTTTTATCATCATCGTCCTGATCTTGACACACCATTGGAAGAAACGATGGGAGCCTTGGATCAAATTGTTAAGCAAGGTAAAGCTTTATATGTAGGTATTTCTAATTATGGTGCTAAGGAAGCGAGGAAAGCCATAAACATATTAAAGGGACTAGGTACACCATGCCTCATTCATCAACCTCGCTATTCCATGTTTGATCGTTGGATAGAAGATGAGTTAATTGATGTTTTAGGAGAAGAAGGTGTTGGTGGTATAGTTTTTAGTCCTCTTGCTCAAGGGCTATTAACCAATCGTTATTTAAAGGGGATCCCTGCTGATTCTAGAGCAGGAGCAAAAGGGATTTTCCTACGACCAGAGCATCTTACTGATGAAGTCATGTCTAAAATAAGTAAACTTAATGAGATTGCATTAGAACGTCAACAATCCTTAGCGCAAATGGCTTTAGCATGGGTTTTGCGTGATGAACGGATTACATCTGCCCTAGTGGGTGCTAGTCGAGTAGAACAACTAGAAGATAACGTTAAGATCGTTCAAAATTTAGCATTTACAGCGGATGAATTAAGCGTTATAGAGGATGTTCTCCAAGGTTAAAGTTAGGGGGGCATCATGATTCCGGGGTTGGTTTTTGTAGCTTACATATAGCGGAGGCATTATTATGAAAAAGTTAATTTTGGTAGTGATTATTATTTCATTACTATCGGCTTGTCAGTCAGTCTCTGAAACAAATTTAGAGGTGTTAGAATTTGAAGAAGATACAACCAAGCACACTGATAGTGAAGTTAGTGAATTTGAGTGGGATGAAACAGAAATCAGTGGTGAAGTTGAAGAAACAGATGAAAAAGTTTTTTCTAAGGAAGAGCTACTTAAGCTTGAAGTCGAAGAGCTAATCAATGGTATGAGCCTGGAAGAAAAGGTAGGACAAATGTTTATGCTTGCATTTCGACAAGATCAGCTAGGTCAGCCTTTAACCCTCATTACAGAAGAGGTTCTTCATACTGTATTAAACTATTATATTGGTGGCGTCATACTTTTTTCTGAGAATATTCATACACCTGAGCAGACCAAGGAACTTATTGATGATTTACAGGTCACTTCTAAATTGCCACTCTTTATAGCTGTCGATGAAGAGGGGGGGCAAGTAAGTCGAATTGGTAATAATCCAGCTATGCAAGTTCCTAGACTTCTTAACAGTGGCTTAATAGGTCGTCTAGGTGACCCCCAAAAAGCCTTTGAAACGGGTTCTATATTAGGAGCATACCTAAGTGAGTTAGGATTTAACTTGGACTTTGCTCCTGTAGCAGATGTTAATACTAATCCAAATAATCCTGTCATAGGAGAACGAGCCTTTGGGACTGATCCTTTATTAGTAGGGACGATGGTTGCAGAAGAGGTGAAAGGTATGCAAGAGCAGGGGATATTGGCTACTTTAAAGCATTTTCCAGGCCACGGTGATACGAATTCTGACTCACACATGGATCAGGTAGAAGTTGATCATGATTTAGATCGATTAGAAAAAGTTGAGTGGCTGCCTTTTGAAGTTGGTATTAAAGCTGGAGTCCATATGATTATGGTTGGTCATATCAAGACGCCTAATGCAACAAAAGATAATCTGCCTGCTAGTTTATCACCTACTATGGTTACAGAACATTTAAGAGGAAACTTAGGATTTGATCAAGTTGTTATCACTGATGCCCTTGAGATGGGAGCAATAAGTAACTACTACTCATCCTCAGAAGCTGCTATTTTGGCCGTTGAGGCAGGTGTTGATATACTTTTAATGCCTCTAGACTTCCCCGAAGCATATAATGGTGTTATCGAAGCTGTTAAAAATGGTAGAATTACTGAAGAAAGAATTGATGAATCCTTAATGAGGATATTAAGTCTAAAATACAGTGAAGGAATAATAAATGAACAAAATGAACTTAATTAATCCTTTTTTTGTGACGGATACGTGAGTTATCTAATAAAAGATGATTATAATTCAAATAAGTAACATATCTTATATAGTTGCATATTATATAAAGGTACAACGATGTTTAACACATCGAAACATATTAACAACTTCTTGTTTCGACAAGGAGTTTTTAAATAGATGGCAAAGAATCTAGTAACCCTAGATTCTTTGCCCATTTTTAGCTTATAAGCAACTTTAATATAATTGTAAATTAAAACTATAAGCCCATCAATAAGTAATGTAATAATTAACAATTTGTAAAAACTCTTGATTTTCTTAATTAGGGTGGTAAAATATTCTTATATCCTTGAAAGGGAAAGGATATTTTAAGTTACTCTATCTATGAACATAAAGGAGGATTTAGATGAATAACGAACATGATGATAATGTTATTGATATTGACAAGACTAAAGTGCCCTTTAAATTAGTAAAGAATCTAATCATTACAGGTATTGTTCTTATATTTTTGCTTTACATTGGGTTCAACTCAGTATTTATTGTAGATTCGGGGGAACAAGCTGTTGTAACTCGATTTGGACAATTTGAGAGTGTACGAAGTGAAGGGCTTAATGTCATTATACCTGTTATTGATCAGTACACGATTGTTGATGTACAGCGTAAACATAAAATGGAATATGGTTTTCAAACAGTGCAACAGGGTAATGAAAAGCAAGAAGCAGTGTATAATTCTAAGTTAGAAGAAGGTACAGTCATTGTAAATGCTGCAGATAATAATGCTTCTATCGTATTATTAGAATTAATTATTCAATACCGTATTGCTGATCCAGTTCAATATCTCTATAAAGTAGACGATGTTGAAGGTACGCTGAAGTTGGTTCTTGAGGCTTCTGTAAGAGATGCTTTTCAAACCTTTACTTTTGAAGATGCAAGAACGAATAAGCAAGCTATTGATGCCGTAATCAAGAAAGACTTACAGCAAACAATGCGAGATTATCAGTCAGGAATCGAGATCACCACAGTCAATATTCAAAATGTTGAGTTATTGCCTACGGTTCAAGAAGCTTATAAGCAAAAAGAAAATGCTAACCAATACATGAAGGGTAAACTTGAAGAAGCTGAAAAGTATGAGAATACAGTAATTCCTCAAGCAGAGGCGGAAGCTGAAAAGATGATGCAGGATGCTGAAGCTCACCGTGCCAATGTAATAGCAGAAGCTAATGCTGCAGTTGCTGAATTTGATGCTTTATACAACGAATATATAAACAACCCTGAAATTGTTAAAGAAAAGTATTATTTAGAAGCAATGGAAGCAGTTATTAATAATAATGACATTGTTATCAATAATACTCAAGCAGGAGATTTAAATATCTTCTACAATGTTGATGATCAAAAAGAAAAAGTCGTTAATGAGATTAACTAAGGGAGGGTTGTCGTATGAAAAAAGGTATCATTTTTGGTAGTATTATAATTGCAGTAGTAATACTTTTTAACATGTTTACGTTTATCGTTAGAGAAGATGAAGTAGCTGTTATAAGAAAACTTGGTAAAATTGATAAAGTAATTGTTAACACCAGTGACTATGAAATTGTTGAAGAGAACTTAAGTAATAATGACTTAAGTAGTGTTGAACTATCTCAACAGAAGGGATTGAATTTCAAGATTCCAATACTTAATACTGTTGAAAAATATACTTCTAAATATCTAACTTATAAGTCATTAGAAGAAAATATTAATACGAAAGATGATAGACAAATTCTTATCCAAATGTATGCACAATATCGTATTGTTGACCCAGCTGTTTTCAATATTACGTTACGTTCAAAAAGTAACGTACATACGATAATGGATGATAGAGTGTACTCTGCTATTGTTAATTCGGTAAACTCTCTTAATTTTGAAGAGTTCTTTGAAAAAGAGAAGATTACGGATTTACTGGATAGTCAAAAGGATCAGTTAAATGAAAGTCTTATACGTGATTATGGAATAATGGCAGTGGATATTGGTATTAATAGAAAGAATTTCCCAGTAGACAACATCACTAGTATTGAGTCTAAAATGTCAAAGCAAATAGAGAAAGAAAGTGAAAAGTTAATAGCTGAAGGGGATGCTGAATACCAAAAAAGAAATGCCACAACTGATCGACAAAAAGCTGAGATCGTTGCTGTAGCCATTGAAGATTCAGCCAGAATAAGAGCGGAAGCGGACGCAGAAGCTATTCGTATTTATCAAGAATCATTACAGAAAGACTTAGAATTCTATCAGTTCATTAAGAGGATGGAGCTTTATCAAGATTTAAGTGGATCGACCATCTTTATGGACTCATCTGAGAGTGTATTTGATTATTTAAATAATTCCGGCATAGAAGAATTAGCTGAATAACTATTAAGAAGAGGTCTAACTTACTCCAAGTTAGATCTCTTTTGCTTAATGAACTACCTGCAGATATATACTTGCTAGATCACCATATTTGTAGTATAAATTGTTTTAAATGGTTTCTGGAGTATATTAAAGCTGAATGGTTGACGAGGTAAACAATATACGGTATACTTTAATTAACACAATATCTAGGGAGAGATTAGGATGTATAATGCCATAGAAAAAAGAATTTCAATAAGAAAGTATTCAGGTGGAATAGGAGAGAATCTATTATCCAAAGTTAAAGCTTGGAGTGAGAATTTAGAATCCTTAAATCCTGATATTCCTGTAAAGTTTCATGTGGTTAAGGAAGGGGAGCAAGTATCAAAGTATTTCAAATCTTTCATGGATCGTTATATGAAAGTATATGCCCCCCATTATATACTCGTAACTACTGAGAAAAAGGATAACTATCTTGAAAATCTGGGGTATATGGGTGAACAGTTAGTTTTGAAGATGGCTACAGAAGGAATAGGCACATGCTGGGTTGGAAGCAATTTTAAGGATCATGTTGTGAAGCAAATCATACAAATTCCTCAGCAACAACAATACATCATTATGATAGCTTTCGGGAAGCCAGAAAATCCTCTAAACAGTATATTAGAAAGAAAACGTAAAGCTCTTTCGGAGATATCTAATGGTCGAATTGTAAGTTATGATACGATTATAAAAGCGTTGCAGATTGCACCATCTGCCATTAACAGTCAACCATGGAAAGTGAAGATATGGAAAAATGAGATCCATTTGTATTATGATGCACCTAAGAAAATTTATAAGAAAATGATCCAATCTTTAAATAAAATAGATCTTGGAATAGGTCTATGTCATATGGTAGAGGAAGCTAGATATGAAGGAATGGATGTTGAACTCGTTAAAGACCAAGAAAAAAAGAGGGAACAAGACTATTTTATGACACTTCATTTACAATCATCCTAACTCCAAATTAATTAACAATAAATCATTTTTCAAGGTACCACCTTTATGTTCTATGAATCCAGAATCGGTAAATATCCTCAACGTCTTTTATCACTTATTCTGGCTAAAAGTAATAGGGGTGGTTTTGTTTTAATGATTTACTTTATTTATTTAGTGTGGTAAAGTATATGTAGTATACAAATATCTAAAATTCTATAGTATAAATATTCAGATTTATTATTGACATCATCTTGATATTTATATATGATATTTGAAACAGTATAAATATTGTAATGTTATATGTTTTTCACAGACAAATAGTAATCAATGAGATAGTGTGTAGGAAGGACATGTATTGCAAGAAACTGCACTTATTACTTCAAATTCAAATATGCATTTCGTATTTGAATGATAAATTTATGAAGGAGGCTAATTATGGAAAGAGTTTATAATTTTTCAGCAGGACCATCGACTTTACCTGAAAAGGTGTTAACCCAGGCATCAAAGGAAATGCTTAATTATAGAAATGCAGGTATGTCGGTGATGGAAATGAGTCATCGATCAAAAGTATATGATGAAATTATTAAAGAAGCAGAAGCTTTACTAAGAGAGTTACTTTCTATACCTAATGAGTATGAAGTTCTATTTTTGCAAGGCGGGGCATCGACACAATTTGCCATGGTACCTTTGAATCTGCTTAGCGAAAATGGTACAGCAGACTACATTGATACAGGAGCATGGTCCAAAAAGGCTATTGCAGAGGCTAAGAAATTTGGTAATGTTAATGTACTAGCATCTTCAGAGGATGCAAATTATACTTATATACCCAATCTTAATGATTTAACTTTTACAAAAGATGCCGACTATATTCATATCACTACCAATAATACAATTTACGGAACACAGTTTAATCAATTACCAAATGTTGAGGGAGTACCTTTAGTAGCAGATATGTCTTCAAACATACTAGCAGAAAAAATTAATGTGAATGATTTTGGCGTCATCTTTGCAGGAGCACAGAAGAATATGGGACCAGCAGGAGTAACTATTGTTATAATGAAGAAAGATCTTATAAAAAAAGCTGGCGACAATGTGCCTACTATGTTGCAATACAAAATACATGCTGATAAAGATTCAATGTTTAATACACCACCAACCTATAGTATTTATGTTTGTAAGCTTGTTTTTGAGTGGTTAAAAGAACTAGGAGGCATAGATGCTATTGAGAAGATGAATAGAGCTAAGGCGAAATTACTCTATGATTGTATCGATGAAAGTAAGTTATTCAAAGGACCAGTCAAAAAGGAAGATAGAAGTTTAATGAATGTACCTTTTATTACCGGGAATCCTGATCTTGATACACAGTTCATCAAGGAAGCTGGTTCAAAAGGTTTGGTTAATATTAAAGGGCATAGAAGCGTTGGTGGTATGCGAGCAAGCATCTATAATGCAATGCCAGTTGAAGGTGTAAAAGCATTAGTTAACGTTATGAAAGATTTCGAAGTGACTCACGGATAGGGGGAAGAGAATGTATTACATAAAAACACTTAATAAGATATCTGAAAAGGGTTTGACTCTTTTTAATCAACAGTATGAAATTGATGGTGACACGGAGAATGTTGATGCTTATCTTGTAAGAAGTACAAAAATGCATGATATGGAATTAAATAGAAATACGCTAGCTATAGCTCGAGCTGGAGCAGGGGTTAACAATATTCCTTTAGATAAATGTTCTGAAGAAGGTATTGTTGTTTTTAATACCCCAGGAGCCAATGCTAATGCAGTTAAAGAGTTAGTGTTGACTGGTCTCTTATTAGCATCCCGTAAAGTAGTTGATGGCATTACATGGGTAGAAGAAATAAAGGACCAAGAGGAAAGTATACCAGGATTAGTAGAAAAAAAGAAAAGTGCTTTCGCTGGACCAGAAATTATGGGGAAAAAGCTAGGAGTTGTTGGTCTAGGAGCTATCGGTGTCATGGTAGCCAATGCTGCTTCTTCATTAGGCATGGAAGTTAGAGGATTTGATCCCTTTATATCCGTACAATCTGCATGGGGGTTATCTAGAAGTATCATAAGATGCAATGAATTAGATGAATTACTTTCTGAATGCGATTATATAACGATACATGTACCTTTATTAAACGACACAAAGCATATGTTTGATCGTGAAAAATTTAGCAAAATGAAAGCTGGAGTTCGAATTCTTAATTTTTCAAGAGCTGCTCTAGTCAAAGATGAAGATATAATTACTGCTATAAATGATGGAAAAGTCAGTTGCTATGTTACAGATTTTCCAAATGAAAAGGTTCTCGGCAAAGATGGCGTTATAAGTATTCCACATTTAGGTGCTTCAACACCTGAATCAGAAGAAAATTGTGCAGTCATGGCTGTTAATGAATTAACAGATTATCTTGAAAATGGTAATATTACTAATTCAGTTAACTATCCAAGTTGCAGTTTAGGGAAGCGAAAGTCACTTTGTCGTTTAACCATCCATCACAAAAATCAACCTGCCATGGTTGGAAAGATAACAAATGTATTGGCTGATCTTAATGTTAACATAGCGGATATGAATAATCGTAGTAAAGGAACTTATGCATATACGGCAATGGATTTAGATACATCTGTTGACGACAGTATTGCTGATAAGCTTCGACAAATAGAGGGTATTATTAAAGTACGATTAATTGTTTAAACGATGCTGATTATGATGGATGGAAATCTAAGTAGTAATCGAAAGTGGAAGATTAAGTTAAATGTTTATTGAGGTATAAAAGTAGACTCGTTTTCAAATAATAGGTTATGTCAAGATATGCTAAATTTATTTCGAAAGGGGTCTTACGATGAACAAATTTACTACTGGTTTAGTTATGGGTTCAATAATCGGGGCTTCAGCCGCAGTGATGACACAAGGCAATAATAACCATCATGGTAAAAGACGTATGAAGAAAAGAGGACGTCGTATGATGAATAGAGCCGAAGAAGTCATTGATAACATCATGGATATGATGTAATATAAAGGAGAGATGATTATTCATCTTTCCTTTTTTATTTATATTTTATGCCAAAACCCTTGCTTTTTTTAAAAAAATTATTTACAATTATAAGGGTCTATGATAAACTAGTTAAGTTGAACAATTAGAATGTTCACTAATCAGATCAACCTACTGCCCAGGACAAGGAGACTCCGACCTTTCCTTAGCGATAGGGGATTCATTATTTAGGAGGAAGAAAAATGGATAAAGCTAAAAAACAAGAAATTATTGGAAAATTCGGTAGAACAGCTACTGATACAGGTTCTCCAGAAGTACAAATTGCTTTATTAACAGAGAGAATCAATCATTTAACTGAGCATTTAAAAATGCACAAAAAAGATCACCATTCAAGAAGAGGTTTATTAAAAATGGTAGGTCAAAGAAGAGGTTTATTAGGATATCTTAAAAAGAAAGATATTGAAGGTTACCGTAACTTAATTAAAGAGTTAGGTTTAAGAAGATAATCAAATTAAAACGACGTGGAGCGGGGAATACTCCGCTCCATTTTTTACATTTTTTAAAAATAGCAAGTATATCCAACCAATGATAAGATATAATGATGAAGTTAACTTAAAATTTTCATCATCAAAGTTACAAAATTGTCAATACTATTAATATAGGTAACTTCATAATGAAATTACCTCAGTTGAGTTTTGCAACGATTAAGAAATTTGTCAATACTTAAAGAATAAAATAAATAAATGTACAGGTTATGAGAGGAGTGAATTTATGTCTCGTATTTTTGAAATGGAGTTAGCAGGCAGAAAATTAACCGCTGAAGTAGGAAAGTATGCAGAACAGGCTAGTGGCGCAGTTATGCTTAGATATGGTGATACCGTTGTTATTTCTACAGCAACTGCATCCGATAAGCCAAGAGAAGGCATTGACTTTTTTCCACTAAGTGTAGACTATGAAGAAAAACTATATGCTGTAGGTAAAATACCAGGTGGTTTTATTAAAAGAGAAGGTAGACCTTCTGAAAATGCCATTTTAACAGCAAGAGTAATTGACCGTCCAATACGACCATTGTTTCCAAAGGATTATCGTAACGACTGTTCAATCGTGAACACAGTTTTATCAGTAGATCAGGATTGTAGTCCAGAAATCATTGCGATGATTGGTTCATCGATTGCATTATCAATATCTGATATTCCTTTTAAAGGACCAATTGGTGGTGTATCTGTTGGGTATGTAGATGGTGAGATTGTTATTAATCCGACTGTTGCTCAGAGAGAAAAAAATAAATTACAATTAACCGTTGCTTCTACTAAGGAAAAGGTCATGATGATTGAAGCTGGTGCTGAAGAGATACCTGAAGATCTAATGATCGAAGCTATTTTTAGAGGACATGAAGAAAATCAGAAAATTGTTGAATTTATTGAAGAAATGGTAAGAGAAGTAGGAAAACCTAAACATGGTTATGAATCTGCTGATGTACCTAAAGAGGCTTATGAGAAAGTAAAAACATTCATTGGTGATAAGAGAATGGAAACAGCTGTTTTCACTGATGTAAAACAAGTTAGAGAAGAGCAAATGGGTGCCCTTAAAGAAGAGGTTAGAGCTCATTTCGAAGAGTTAGAAGATGAAGAAGTACTCAATAACCTTGGTGAGTGCATCTACAAATTCCAAAAAGAAACAGTTCGTCGAATGATATTAAGAGATCAAAAACGTCCTGATGGTCGTACTATTGATAAAATTCGTGAGTTAAAAGCTGAAGTAGATATTATTCCTCGTACACACGGGACTGGCTTATTTAGCAGAGGACAAACTCAAGTTCTCACCATAACAACATTAGGTGCACTTGGTGAGGTTCAGGTTTTAGATGGATTAGATGAATTAGAAAATTCTAAACGCTATATCCATCATTATAACTTCCCATCATATTCTGTTGGTGAAACTCGTCCATCAAGAGGTCCAGGGCGCCGTGAGATTGGCCATGGAGCTTTAGCGGAAAGAGCTTTAGTACCTGTTATTCCTTCAGAAGAAGACTTCCCTTATGCAATTCGTCTTGTTTCAGAAGTACTAAGTTCAAATGGTTCTACTTCACAAGGTAGTATCTGTGCAAGTACATTATCATTAATGGCTGCTGGTGTACCAATTAAAGCACCTGTAGCGGGTATTTCTGTTGGTCTTGTAACTGGTGAATCTGATGATGATTACTTGATATTAACAGATATTCAAGGTTTAGAGGATTTCTTTGGTGATATGGACTTTAAGGTAGCTGGTACTCATAAAGGAATTACAGCTATTCAAATGGATATCAAGATTAATGGTTTAACAAGAGAAATTATCGAAAAAGCTATTGCTCAAACTAGAGAAGCACGTTTACACATCCTTGATGAGGTTATGTTAAAAGCGATTGAGGAGCCAAGAAAAAGCTTATCAACTTATGCACCAAAAATTTATACAACAAAGATTGATCCAGAAAAAATCAGCGAAGTTATTGGACCTCGTGGTAAAACAATTAATAAGATTATTGATGAAACAGGCGTTAAAATCGATATTAATGATGATGGTAATGTTTTTGTTTGTGGTGTTGAAGAGGCAGATGCAAGAAAAGCTATGAAAATGATTGAAGTTATTGCTAAAGAGGTTGAAGTTGGCGAATTGTACACAGTTAAAGTTGTAAGAATTGCCAAATTCGGTGCTTTTGTTGAGCTTGTTCCAGGAAAAGATGCATTGCTTCATATATCTAAAATTTCACATGAACATATTAAGAATGTTGAAGATGTATTGAAGATTGATGATGAAATTCTTGTTAAAGTTACAGAAATCGATCAGCAAGGCAGAATTAAAGTATCTCGTAAAGATGCTATGCCAAAACCTGAAAGTGAAGAATAAACATCCTATTCCAGCTTAGAGGGGACAAAATATGTTAAATATTAGTAAATTAAATAACGGCATGACTTTTGTATCAGAGCGTATTCAATTTGTACGCTCTATTGCATTAGGTATATGGATAAAAAGTGGTTCACGTTATGAAAGTGAAGAGATCAATGGTATTTCTCATTATATCGAGCACATGATGTTTAAAGGAACTGAAAAGCGTTCAGCTAAAGAGTTAGCAGAACAAATGGACCGTGTTGGTGGTCAGATTAATGCATTTACAAGTAAAGAATACACGTGTTTTTATACAGTATCTCTTGATGAACATTTTGATGATTCATTGGATATCCTGCATGACATGCTGAAAAATTCTAAGTTTACACCTCAGGATATTAACAAAGAAAAAGGTGTAATCCTTGAAGAAATAAATATGTATGAAGATGCTCCTGACGAATTGGTCATTGATGAACTTCATAGTAAGGTGTGGCAGGGACATTCTCTATCAATGCCTATTTTAGGAACAATGGAAAGTTTAGAAAATATCAATAGGGATAAGATTCTTGACTATTATAGTAACATGTTTGTTCCTGAGAATATGATTATTTGCATAGCAGGTAACTTTGATTATGACACGGTTTTAAAAATGCTCAATGAAACCTTTGGATCCTGGATTAATCAACAACCGAAAAAGAATCAAGTACTTGACGTACCCTATCACTCAACGATAACAACTAGGTATAAAGATATTGAACAAGTTCATTCTTGTTTAACTTTCAATGGCTTACCACTTGGTCATAAAGATGTTTATCCTTTATCCATCTTCAGTACCATGTTTGGTGGTGGAGTAAGTTCAAGACTATTCCAAAAGATTAGAGAAGAAGCTGGACTAACCTATTCCATCTACTCTTATACAACTAGCTTTTTAAATGCCGGATTATTTTCAGTTTTTACAGCTTTAAATCCTAATCAGTTTGAAGAGGTCTTAAAGCGTGTTGTAAATGAAGTTAATCTTATTAAAGAAACAAAGTTTACAAAGGATGAACTTGCGACTACCAAAGAGCATTTAAAAAGTAGTATTATCTTAGGCTTAGAAAGTTCCTCTAGTAGGATGTCTAGTTTAGGTAAATCACAACTTCTACTTGGTAGAGTCCGAACCCCAGACGAAATTATTGAGAAAATCAATGCTGTTACTGAGGAAGATATTTATAACACTATCCATCAAGTATTAAATTTCAATAATATTAGTATCTCTATTGTAGGTCAGACGAAGGATATTCAAGAAGAAAGGGTAAAAGAATTATGTCAGATGTCATAAAAGTATTTGTCTCTCAAACAGATGATGCTAAAGATATAGCCTTACCCAGATATATGTCAAGTGGTGCTGCTGGGATGGATATTTTTGCTGCTGTGAAAGAAGAAGTGATTCTTGAACCAGGAAAAATCAAGCTTATCCCAACTGGCTTTAAAATAGCATTGCCAGAAGGCTATGAGGCACAGATTCGTCCAAGAAGTGGACTGGCATTAAAACATGGCATAAGTCTTGTCAATACACCTGGGACTATCGATGCTGATTACCGTGGTGAAATTGGAATTATTATGATTAATTTCGGTGTGCAACCCTTTACAATTAACCGTGGTGACAGGATTGCACAGATGGTTATTAATAAATTTGAAACTGTAAATTTTATATCTGTTGATGAATTAGAACAAACAGAACGTGGGCAAGGTGGCTTCGGGCACACTGGTCAATAAAGAATGGGGAACCATTCTTTTTTTAGTGCAGGAAATTACTGCGTTTTGCTCGCAAGAAACCATACTTTCCTGCACATACTTGAAAGGTGACGCTAGACACTTTTCTTGTGGTGCCCTCTTTCCCAAAGATATGATTAATCAGATAGCACTCATACAAGCATATCTTTCATAAATTAAAAGTATAGATGCATGGAAGGCTATAGTATGATAAAACAATATATTTCGCTTTTTGAAATAGATAAGGGGGTAGAAGGTGGATATAATGCTTAAAAAAATTCTAGTTTTGGGTGGTGACTTGAGAGTGGTCTATTTGGCCAATCACTTATCCTTAAATAATCAAGTCTTTACTTATGGTCTTGAGCACGATGAATTAACTGATGCTGTCGCGAAAGTTTCAGATTTATCTGGTGCCTTTGACATGGTTATTGGTCCAATCCCATTGTCTAGAGATAACATATATTTAAACTGTCCTACGATTAAAGAAAAAATTAAGTTGGAAGAGATAAAAAAACTCTGTGATACCTTATTGATAGGATGTAAGATACCCGAGAATTTAAGAAATCATCTTGTAAGTGAAAATGTTTCTGTAATAGATATTTTAGATAGAGATGATTTCGCTATAGCTAATGCATTACCAACAGCTGAGGGTGCTATACAAATAGCTATGGAAAATACACCATTTATATTAACTGGTACGCCATGTTTAGTACTTGGATTTGGTAGATGCGGTAAGATATTAGCAGAAAAATTAAAAGGACTAGGTGCTAAAGTAACTGTAGAAGCGAGAAAAGTTAAAGATATTGAATTTATTTTAGCTTATGGGTACAATGCGCTTCCTCTTCATGAACTTACTGAAAATATATCAAAATATGCTATTATCTTTAATACCATTCCACATGCAATCTTAAATGAAGAAAGATTGGCTTATGTAAAAAAGGACTGCTTAATTATCGACTTGGCGTCTAAACCTGGTGGAACTGATTTTGATGCTGCGACTCAAAGAGGGATAAAAGCTATATTAGCACTAGGGTTACCAGGTAAATGTGCACCGAAAACAGCTTCAGAAATTATATATCGCTGTATACTCAATATATTGGATGACATATAAATAATCAGATTGAAAGTATAAGCAGTTTCTGTGTATTTAAAATTCATGAAAAGGAGGTAGAACATGGAATTTAAGGGGAAGAGAATTGGAGTAGCTATCTGTGCATCTTGTTGTACCTACCATAAAGTTAAAAAATATATCAAGCAATTAATGGATTTAGGGGCTGAAATTACAGTCATTATATCCCATCATGCCGTGGAATTTGATACTAGATTTGGAAAGGGATGTGATTTGGCTATTGAATTAGAGGAGTTAACTGGACGTCCAGTTTTAAAGACCATTGTAGACGTGGAGCCTATAGGTCCTAAAGGATTGTTAGATGTACTTGTTATAGCACCGTGCACAGGAAATACATTAGCTAAATTGGCTAATGCCATAACAGATACATCTGTTGTCATGGCAGGAAAATCCATGTTAAGAAATGAAAAGCCTGTTGTGATATCTCTCTCAACTAATGATGCACTAGGTTTAAATATGAAAAATATTGGTGTTCTCATGAATACTAAGAATGTCTATTTTGTACCCCTGGGTCAAGATAATCCTAATAGGAAACCTAATTCTATGTCAGCTGATTTAGAATTGGTCATTCCTACAATAGAATCGGCATTAGAAGGTGAACAGTTACAACCCGTTATCATTCAGTATAAAAAAAAGTAGCTCCGCTACGCCTTCTTTAGAAGTTTGTGTCGTTAGGAAAGTTCCTTAGCATCAATTAAACGATTTCAGATTAATTGATTGAATTATACGACTTTCCTATAAGATAAAAGTAAGACCTCAAGAATTGTACTTGAGGTCTCAGTAGATTTTCATATAGGATCTAACTTTTTCTTTCCATCCATTCCGTCTTTATGATATGATAATAGAGGACTAATAATATTGAACTCTAATTATTCACTATAATTCATTAATGCTATGCACCGTTTTTGAACCTCTAAGCATCCTTGCAATTTAAAGATGAACTCTCCGGATGTAATCTTAAATTGTAAGAACACTTATGAATCCAAAATCAGCACATATCTTCAATGTTTATGTGAATAATTCGGGTTATTTATGAAAAATAATAAGTAACTAATATAGATAGATTTCTAGAGTAGGAATTAGGAGGTTAGTATGAGTATAATTGTTCAGAAATTTGGGGGGACTTCAGTAGCTTCTGATGAAAGTCGTGAACGAGTTCTTGATAAAATTATAAAAGAAAAAGATGCAGGTAATAAGGTTGTCATAACTGTTTCGGCTATGGGAAGAAAAGGCAGCCCATACGCTACAGATACTCTCATTAGTTTGGGAACGGATTTAAAGCCAAGAGAAATGGACTTATTGATGTCATGTGGAGAATTGATTTCTGCTTCAGTAGTTGTTAATGGACTAATGAGGAGAGGGTATAATGCATGTGTTTTAACAGGGGCTCAGGCGGGTATCCTAACAAATGAAACCTATAATGATGCTAATATTTTAAGGGTTAATCCTCAACGTATTGTAAATGCTCTAAGTGATGATATTATTCCGGTTATTGCTGGATTTCAAGGGATGAGTGAATTTGGTAATATTACAACTTTGGGAAGAGGAGGCAGTGATACAACAGCTGCCATACTTGCTGAAGCCATTAGTGCAGATGAGACCCATATTTATACCGATGTTGATGGGATCATGACAGCTGACCCAAGAGTTTGTAGAGAGGCCACTGTTATTGATGCTATTTCTTATAGCGAGGTATTTCAGATGGCGGATAGTGGTGCAAAGGTTATACATCCTAGAGCTGTTGAAGTTGCGAGACGTTCGGGTATTCCGCTTTATATAAAAAATACATTTAGTAATGCAGAAGGTACAGCTATAATTCATTGCCCCAAACCTGGTAGTATTGTCTTAGAAGGGAATGAATGTAAATTGATTACCAGTATAGCTCATCTGAATGATCGTGTTCAATTCATCATAGAAGAAGGACCAAGTGACGATGCTTTTATATTCCCACTCTTAGCCGATAAAGGGGTAAGCATCGATATTATTAATATTTTTCCTTCTAGAAAAGTCTTTACAGTAGATAAAAAGCAAGTCTGGATTGTTTCAGAAGTTTTAGAGCAAAACAAAATTACTTATGAAACAATAGAAGATTGCTCAAAAGTTACTATAATTGGTGAAAGAATGACAGGAGTTCCTGGTGTTATGGCAAGAATTATAACATCTTTACAAAAAGAAAAGATTCCATTACTTCAAACTGCTGACTCACTTACTACGATTGCATGTTTGATTCATAGCAAAGATCTTGAAAGAGCCGTATCCGTTTTACATAGAACCTTTGACTTAGCATAGCAGTATAAATAGTTCCTCTTTGTAAATACTAATAACTAGTTAGCAGAGAGGAGTTTTTTTATGGATGAAGAAAGGTTAGATATTACCAATGAAAAGGAAAATAAAGAAAATAGTAAAGAAGCTGAAAATATAGAGAAGTTGGGTACTACTAATGTTCCAGAAGGAAAAGATAACTTACACTGCCTGACTATAATTGGACAAATAGAGGGACATATGACACTACCTCCACAAAACAAAACCACAAAGTATGAACATATTTTACCACAGCTAGCAGCGATAGAAGATAATCCTAAAATAGAAGGTGTTCTCATTCTCATCAATACTGTTGGAGGAGATGTAGAAGCTGGATTAGCTATTGCTGAAATGATCGCTTCTCTAGGGAAGCCAACAGTATCCTTGGTTCTAGGTGGTGGACATTCAATTGGTGTTCCATTAGCTGTATCAGCAAAATACTCCTTTGTTGCTCCGAGCGCAACAATGACCATTCATCCAATACGTATGAACGGATTGGTTATTGGTGTAGCACAAACCTTTGAATACTTTGAAAAGATGCAAGAACGAATTGTAGACTTTGTTGTGAGAAATTCTAAAATATCCAATGAACGATTCCGAGAGTTGATGCTAGATACTGGAATGCTAGCTAAAGATGTTGGGACCATTGTTGTAGGTGAAGAAGCCGTTAAAGAAGGATTAATTGATGAACTAGGCGGACTAAAAGATGCTATGGAAAAACTAAATGAACTCATAGATTTAGAAAAAGACAAAGGTGATGAACATCATGATGTATAGTATTTATCCCATTACATTCGAAGACTATATCCCATCTCATCAAATGGAGTATAAAACCATGATGGTTAATGGAGTCATGTTGGAATATTATCAGGATTTGGAAGGGCGAAAAGTTATTAATCGACTTGTAAGTTCTTCCCTTAATGCCTATCTAGACAAAAATTTTCAGCCGGGATCATATATTGAAGAATGAATTTAAAGTTTATAAAACTCTCCCATTAATTAAGTGTACAAAACTAGAAAAAAATGATATAATATTTTTGACTTACTGGTGTTAGCTTCTTGCTAGCACCTTATATGTTTCTTCTAGAGGTGCATGTTACCTTCTAGCCATACATAGTTGTTTAATAGAATGGGAGTTTTAATCATGTCAATAATTCAAGCAATAATTTTAGGAATCGTACAAGGGATAACAGAATTTTTACCTATAAGTAGTTCAGGACATCTAGTAATTTTCCAAGAAATCTTGGGAATGGACATGGATGGGACAGTTACTTTCGAAGTTATTCTTCACGTAGGAACTTTACTTGCAGTCATTGCTGTGTACTTTAAAGATGTTATCATGTTGATACGAGAAGGTATAGGTCTTGTTTTTGATTGCATCAAGCTAATGGTTCAGACGATTACAAGCTCAAAAGAAAAAATTTCTTTAGTACGTACAGAGGATAGAAAATTAACCGTAATGGTTATTGTTGCTTCCATTCCAACAGCTTTTGCAGGACTTATACTAGAAGACCTATTGACAGCTCATCTTATGCAACTGTTTACTGTTGGTATAGCTCTACTTGTTACAGCAACTATCTTACTTTATACGGATAAAGTTGGGAAAGGTAAGAAGCAAGTCCGAAAAGCTACATATGGAGACGCCTTCATCATTGGTTTATTTCAAAGTGTTGCCATAACACCAGGAATAACACGATCTGGTTCAACAATTTTCGGAGGTTTATTACGAGGCTTTGATAAGGAATTTGCTATCCGCTTTTCATTCTTATGTTTCCTACCAGCTGTAGGAGGCGCAGCTTTATTAAAGTTTTTTGATTTATCTATGGTAGATATACAAACAAATGGTGCTGCTTATCTATCAGGGCTAATTGCATCAGCAATTGTAGGTTTTATTTGCATTAAAACATTATTAGTGATGCTTAAGAAAAATAAATTTCATTATTTTGCATATTATTGTTATGCAGCTGGATTAGCAGCAATTGTATGGGATTTATTTGTTCGATAGTGAACAGTGAGAATAATCTAACCATTAACTAATTTGAAAAGTGTTAGATAAATTAATAGGGATAAAAATTTGGTGGGAATGCTTGCATTTCCATCAGTTTGATACGAAAGATTCAGGAGTGGTGATATGCCTAAAAAGAAAAGCAGTAGTAGCAGTAGTAGTAAGAAAAAAAGCAAAAGTGTAATGAATCAGAAACTAAAAAATGAAATTATAATGATTGCTGCATTTGTCCTTTCAATTATCATTGCAGTTAGTGTATATACTGTTGATGGTGCAGGTGTTGTGGGGACCTTAATTAAGCAACTCTTCGTTGGATTACTTGGGTTTTCAGCATATATTTTACCCGTATATATTGTAACATTAACAGCTATTATATTATTTGATAAATTTCAAGGTAAAATAAAAGTTAAATACATAGTAACATCCTTTTTTCTTATCGTGCTTTCAACAGGAGCACATATTATTCATAAAAGTAGTGAAGCAGCTATTCCGGTAGATAAATTTACAGAGTATTTTGAGATAGCAAGTTGGCAAAACGGTGGATTAATTGGTGGACTTTTAGGAGATTTAATGGTCAATCTATTAGGTTTCTGGGGTTCCAGCTTAATTATATTAGCTTTGAGTCTCATCTATATCATATTGCTGACGGAAAAATCATTCTTTAAGGTAGTATCTTATTTGGGCGAAAAGATACATCAAGGCGTAAGTGCACGCGTTGAAGAGAGTAAGAAAAATCAAGAAGAAAAGAAGAAGACTAAAAAACAGAGAGAAGTTATCGTTAAAGGTATAGAAGCTGAAGAAAAAGCACAAACCAAAGAAGTAAGTAATGTAGTGACAAATGACCATGCTTATAAACAGACAAATGAACTAGAAGAAAAGAAGAATGTGGAAGATCTGACTGTTGAGCCTTTTGGTGACAGTGAACAGTTAACGGTAGTTGACATGCCCGTTGTTGTAGAAAATAAACCTAAAAAGGTTGAAAAAGCTCCAGTACAACCTACTGATATTACGATTAATTCAACAAATATTGTTTATGATTACCCACCGGTTAACCTTTTGAATAAGAATCCACAAACTTCTACCATGGATTCAAGAAATGAATTATTGCATAATGCTAGAAAGCTTGAGCGCTCCCTTGAAAGTTTTGGTGTTAAAGCAAAGGTGGTGCAAGTTAATAAGGGACCTACTGTAACACGATATGAGTTACAACCTGGTGAAGGTGTTAAGGTGAGCAAAATAGCTAATCTTGCTGATGATATTGCTCTTAATTTAGCTGCATCGGGTGTTCGTATCGAAGCACCGGTACCTGGAAAAGGTGTTGTCGGTATTGAGGTTGCCAATAAAGATAAGCAAACGGTCTTCTTAAGAGAAGTTATCGATAGTTTAAAGTTTAATAAATTCCCTTCAGATGTTGCCTTTGGATTAGGGAAAGATATTGACGGTAGTGTTGTTGTTGCTGATATTGCAAAAATGCCTCATTTATTAGTTGCCGGAGCTACTGGCTCAGGTAAGAGTGTGTGTATAAATACTCTTATTACGAGTATTCTATATAAATCGCATCCGAAGGATGTAAAACTTATTTTAATTGATCCAAAAGTAGTTGAGCTTAGCGTGTACAATGGTATTCCTCACTTGCTCATACCTGTAGTAAATGATCCTAAAAAAGCAGCAGGGGCTCTTAATTGGGCTGTTAGTGAGATGACATCTCGATACAAAAAGTTTGCAGAATTAAGTGTACGTGATGTTAAAGGATTTAATAAGGCTATTGAAGGGGCTGCAGATTGTAACTATGAAAAAATGCCTCAGATTGTCATTGTCATTGATGAGTTGGCTGATTTAATGATGGTTTCGCCTAAGGATGTTGAAGAGGCTATTTGTCGATTAGCACAAATGGCAAGAGCTGCAGGTATCCATTTGGTTATTGCAACTCAACGACCTTCTGTTGATGTCATCACTGGAGTTATTAAAGCAAATATCCCATCAAGATTAGCTTTCGCAGTATCTTCAGGTACAGATTCACGAACAATACTGGACATGAATGGTGCAGAGAAATTACTTGGTAAAGGTGATATGTTATTTATGCCAATAGGCGCACAGAAACCTATCCGCATCCAAGGCGCGTTTATTTCTGATAAAGAAGTAGAAAACATCGTGTCTCATGTAAAAAAAGATATTGAAGTAAATTATAATGATGATGTTCTGGAAGAAATTTCTGCAGGTGTATCTACAATTGGTGGGACTGGCTCAGATGAAAATGACGAACATTTAGAACAGGCTATTGAACTAGTTGTTGATAAGCAAAAAGCTTCTATATCCATGTTACAGCGATCCTTCAGAATAGGATTCAACCGAGCAGCAAGATTGATGGAGGATATGCACGATAGGGGTATAGTAGGACCAGAGGAGGGGAGTAAACCTCGCCGCGTACTGGTAACGAAAGATCAGTTAGAAGCCATGAAACAAAGCGAATAACATTCCCGCTGTTATATGCTTATAGGAGGTATGAAAATGAAAACTGATATTCAAATTGCAAGAGAAGCCAATATGGTCCATATTAAAGAGGTAGCAGCAAAATTGAACATTTCTGAAGATGATTTAGAGCTTTATGGTAAGCATAAAGCCAAATTAACAGATGAGTTATGGGATAAGGTGAAGGATAATCAAGATGGCAAACTTGTTTTAGTAACAGCCATTAATCCAACACCTGCTGGAGAAGGTAAAACTACAACTACCGTTGGGTTAGGGCAAGCAATGGGTCAATTAGGTAAGAAAGCTATTATCGCCTTACGAGAACCATCTTTAGGACCTTGTATGGGGATTAAAGGTGGCGCTGCTGGTGGAGGATATGCTCAAGTTGTTCCTATGGAAGACATTAATCTCCACTTTACAGGTGATATTCACGCAGTTAGTATTGCCAATAATTTATTATCAGCAATGATTGACAATCATCTTCAACAAGGTAATACTTGTGGTCTAGATCCTAGACAGATAACTTGGAAAAGAGTTGTTGATATGAATGACCGTGCCCTTAGACAAATTGTCGTGGGTCTAGGTGGCCGAACACAAGGAGTGCCAAGAGAAGATGGGTTCATGATCTCTGTTGCATCAGAAGTAATGGCAATTCTTTGTTTGGCAAAGGATTTAGAGGATCTAAAAAAACGTCTTGGTGATATTATTATTGGATATACTTATGATGGAAAACCTGTTACAGCGAGAGATATTAAAGCTGAAGGTGCAATGACAGTATTACTTAAAGATGCTCTTAAGCCAAATATTGTTCAGACTTTAGAAAACACACCTTGTTTGATGCATGGTGGTCCGTTTGCAAATATTGCTCATGGTTGTAACAGTGTTAGGGCAACTAATACAGCGTTAAAGTTAGCGGATATCGTTATAACGGAAGCTGGTTTTGGGGCTGATTTAGGAGCAGAGAAATTCTTAGACATCAAATGCCGTAAAGCAGGTTTAAAACCTGATGCTATTGTACTTGTTGCAACGGTAAGAGCATTAAAATATAATGGTGGCATCAAAAAAGACATGTTAAGTGAAGAAAATGTTGAAGCGGTTGAAAGAGGTTTTGTCAACCTAGAAGCGCACATTGATAACCTTCATAAATTTGGTGTTCCAGTAGTTGTTACGTTAAATGAGTTCCCAACAGATACAGATGCAGAAGTAGCTTTTGTTAAAGAAAAGTGTGAAGCTTTAGGTTGTGAGTTTGCCGTATCACGGGTATGGGCTGAAGGAGGAAAAGGTGGTATTGAATTAGCTGAGAAAGTTGTAGCTACACTAGAAAATAAACCATCTAATTTCCAGTTTATATACGATGATGAAGCTTCTATTCAAGATAAAATTAATGCTGTAGCAAAAGAGATATATGGTGCAGAGGGTGTCAATATTTTACCAGCTGCTATGAAGCAAATCAAGAGATTAGAGGAATTAGGTTTAGACCGATTACCAATCTGTATTGCTAAAACTCAATATTCTTTATCTGATAATCCTAAGTTATTAGGTCGACCAAAGGGCTTTGAAATTTCGGTTAGAGAAGTTAAAGTTTCTGCAGGTGCTGGTTTTATTGTTATCATAACTGGAAACGTTATGACCATGCCAGGGTTACCAAAAAGACCAGCTGCTGAGCAGATTGACATTAATGATGAAGGTCAAGTGATAGGTTTATTCTAAGGGGGAAGCTTATGTCCATGTTAATTAACGGGAAGGAAACTTCCAAGAAGATTAAAGAGGAACTGAAGAATCAAGTAACTGATATGATAGAGGCGGGGATGGAAGCCCCAACTTTAGCAGTAGTCTTAGTAGGTGATGACCCTGCATCACAAGTTTATGTTAATCATAAGAAAAAGGGTTGTGCTTTTGTAGGAATACGTTCTTTAGCATATGAAATGCCAGAGACAACTTCAGAAGAAGAGCTTTTGGAACTCATTGATGAATTAAATGAGCGACAAGATGTACATGGCATTCTTGTTCAGTTACCTTTACCAAGGCATATTGACGAGGAAAAAGTACTCTTAGCTATTGACCCTCTTAAAGATGTAGATGGGTTTCACCCATTTAATGTAGGCTCTCTTAGTATAGGTCGAGAATGTTTTAAGTCCTGTACACCTGCAGGGATTATTGAACTCCTTAAAAGATATGAATTAGATATCGAAGGGAAGAACTGTGTTATAGTAGGACGAAGTAATATTGTAGGGAAACCTATATCAATGATGCTTCTAGCTGAAAACGGTACAATAACTATATGTCACTCCCGGACAAAAGACTTAAAAGGTGTATGTAAAAAAGCAGATATACTTATAGCTGCCATTGGGCGTGCAAAGATGATTAATAGAGACTATGTTAAAGAAGGTGCTGTTGTCATTGATGTTGGTATTAACCGCTTAGATAACGGTAAACTCTGCGGAGATGTAGACTTCGATGATGTTAAAGACATTGCAGAAGCTATAACACCAGTACCAGGTGGTGTTGGCCCAATGACCATAGCCATGCTCCTCAAAAACTGTGTCATCTCAGCCAAAAAACATCAAGAATAGAACATTAAAAGCCGCTGTCTAAGCGGCTTTTTCCATGGGAAGGATTTGTAATTTAGTATTGAAGACAGTAATTAACCGTCCTATACAATAAATAATGTAGTTATGCACATTATATACTTATAGCTTCAATAAGAAATTCACTTCAATAAATCAACTCAGAAAGCATGTAGGGTGTACTATGGAGCAGCGAGCCATGGAGGGCGAGTCTTGCAGTCTAAGACATGGACGTCTTTTCTGCAAGCGTAATAGTACTCCCTTTATGCTTGACCCATTTTAATAAATCGCTGTTAATTGTTTTAGATAATCACACTTAGGCTTGAAAAATAAGCCAAAATAGTCTATTATAATGTAGTAAATATACTCAAGGGAGGATTCATTTTGTCGATCAAAATATCATTTACATCTTTAGGTTGTGACAAGAATTTAGTAGATAGTGAAGTAATGCTTGGATTAATTGATGAAGAAGGTTATAAAGTTGTCAGTGACGATGCTATAGCCGATGTCATCATTGTCAATACATGTTGTTTCATAAATGATGCTAAAGCAGAAAGTATTGAAAATATATTAGAGCTTGCAGAATACAAAGAAACAGGAGAATGCAAAGCTTTAATCGTTACAGGTTGTATGGCTGAACGTTATAAAGAAGAAGTCTTCAATGAACTTCCAGAAGTTGATGCCATTGTAGGTACGGGAAGCTATGAAAAAATCATTGAAGTCATTAAAGAAACCTTAGAAGGAAATAAAGTACAGCGATTTGATAGCATCGATATAACCAGTGAAGGTAGAAGAAAACGACTTATATCAACACCCGGTTATTTTGAATACATTAAAATAGCTGAAGGATGCGATAACTTCTGTACTTACTGCATTATTCCTCAACTACGTGGTAAATATAGAAGTAGGAAGATAGAGGATATCGTTGAAGAAGCCAGAGAACTTGTAGAACAAGGTGTTAAAGAAATTATTCTCGTTGCTCAAGATACAACAAGATACGGTATCGACTTATACGGTGATAAGAAACTACATGTATTATTAGAAGAACTTTCTAAAATTGAAGAATTGAAGTGGATTCGATTAATGTATTGTTATCCTGAAGAAATTAATGATAACTTAATTGAAGCTATTAAAAATCTAGACAAAGTTTGTAACTATATTGATATGCCTATACAGCACGCAAACGATCGCATACTTAAACGCATGGCTAGAAGAAGTAATCAAGAAAAATTGCGTAAAGTTATTGGGAAACTACGTCAGGAAGTACCGGATATTTCACTTCGTACAACTCTTATTACAGGCTTCCCTGGGGAAACAGAAGATGACTTCAACGATATGCTACAATTTGTCAAAGATATGCGTTTTAATCGACTAGGCGTCTT
Source organism: Vallitalea okinawensis (assembly GCF_002964605.1). NCBI lineage: Bacteria > Bacillati > Bacillota > Clostridia > Lachnospirales > Vallitaleaceae > Vallitalea > Vallitalea okinawensis. Next base: position 165,117 of record NZ_PQDH01000003.1, on the reverse strand, counting down.
TACTTATTCTCAAGAAGAAGGAACAAAAGCAGCAGAGTTTGAAGAACAGATTGATGATGACATCAAAGAAAGACGTAAAAATGCCATCATGGAAGCTCAAAAGATAATTAGTGAAGAGCTATCTAAAGAGCAGGTAGGGAGAGAACTAGATACTATTATTGATGGTAAATTACCAGAAGAAGATCATGTCTATTGTGGTCGAACTTATATGGATTCACCAGATATTGATGGCTATATCTTCGTCAATTCAGAGCGTACTTATATGTCTGGTGATTTTACTAAAGCAAAGGTAGTTGGATCTTATGAGTATGATCTCATTGGGGAGGAAATAGAATGAATATAGCCAACAAATTAACAATCTTACGTATGATTTTAGTACCTTTTTTCATTTTCTTTTTTATAACAGATATGGTTGAACAACCAATGGGGCGCTACATTGCTCTTGGTATATTTATTATTGCATCTTTAACGGATTTTCTTGACGGGTATTTAGCGAGGTCACGTAATATGGTCACCACATTTGGTAAGTTCATGGACCCGCTAGCAGATAAGCTTTTAGTTGTTTCTGCTTTGGTAAGCTTAACATTTTTAGGAGAATTATCTCCTTGGGTTGTTATGATTATTATTGCGCGTGAGTTTATCATCAGTGGCTTTAGGCTAGTTGCTGCATCTGAAGGGATTGTTATTGCAGCGAGTTGGTGGGGGAAGATTAAAACAGCAACACAGATGTTTATGATCATTTTATTACTATTTAATATTGATAACCCAACTGTTAACCTTATTGAAGTTGTACTTATTTGGGCAGCAGTAATTTTAACAATAGTATCACTTGTGGACTATTTGGTAAAGAATAAACACGTTCTAACTTTTAAATAAGAAACTATGAAAATGCGATTTAGATTAAGCTTCTAAATTGCATTTTTTAAAATAAGCTATTACAACCCAAATTATTCATAATAATTCGGGTTAAGGCCTAACTTATTTGCAATAAATCACTTTTATGTCTATTCGACAAGGGGTTTATCATGAATAAATGGGGTAAATAATGAAGAAGGTGAATGCATGATAGCAGAAATTATATCCATTGGTACAGAAATTCTTTTAGGAGATATACTCAATACAAATGCAAGATATTTATCAAGAGAATTGGCAGCATTAGGTATATCCGTCTACTTTCAATCTGTAGTAGGAGATAATCCAGAACGATTAAGAGAAGTCTTATTAGAAGCTAAATCAAGATCAGATATCATTATAACTACAGGTGGCTTAGGTCCTACAGAAGACGATCTCTCAAAGGAAACAGCGTCAGAAGTTTTTGGAGTATCCTTAAAAGAAGATCCCATTGCTATGAACTGGATTAAGGAGTATTTTGAGAAGCGACATCGTACATTATCAGAGAATAATATAAAGCAAGGGCTGATTCCTGAAGAATCCATACCTTTATATAACGATAATGGAACTGCACCTGGTTTTATTTTGACTAAAGAGCATTGCTCACTGATCATGTTACCAGGACCTCCGTCAGAAATGGCTCCTATGTTTAATAAAGGAGTTCTTCCTTTCCTTAAATCGAAGCAAGAAAGTATTCTAGAGTCGGAAGTACTACGCATTTGTGGTATCGGTGAAGGGCATATGGAAGAAGAAATTAAAGATCTTATTATTGCTCAGAGCAATCCAACAATTGCACCCTATGCTAAGAGAGGTGAGGTAACTTTAAGAATTACTGCTAAAGCCAAATCAACCCAAGAAGCTCAAGAATTAATAAAACCTGTTAAGGAAGCTATTTATGAGAGATTAGGCGATAATGTCTATGGGGAAGGTGATACTACCTTAGAAGCGGTTGTGGCAGAAATATTAATAAAGAATGATTTAACAATTGCTACGGCAGAGTCTTGTACAGGAGGTCTACTTAGCGGTCAGTTAATTAATTATCCTGGGATTTCAAAAGTCTTTAAAGAGGGATTTATAACATATTCTAACGAAGCCAAAATGAACTATTTAAATGTTTCCAGTGAAACCTTAAGACAACATGGGGCTGTTAGTGAAGAAACAGCCTGTGAAATGGCTTTAGGGGTGGCAAGAGCAACAAATAGTGATGTAGGTGTATCCATAACTGGTATTGCAGGTCCTACAGGAGGGACGGAAAATAAACCTATTGGATTAGTATATATAGGGGTCTCCATTGGTGAGGATGTTAAAGTAAAAAAAATAATGTGTGTTGGTGATAGGCAAAAGAATAGATTTACAGCTGTTATGAATGCTTTAGATTTTTTAAGAAGGCAGCTTCTGATAAGCAATTTGCATTAAAATAAATGAATGCAAGTTGATATTTAGAAAAATTATCTATTTATGTTGACAAAGCACATGCTATGGGTTATTTTAGAAATAGGGCCTAAATGGATGGGGGGAATCTCATGGCAGTTAGTTTGTCGAAACTTGATGATGTTAAAGAAATAGCAAATGCTCTTCCAGTGTTGTATTACAAAATTGATGCCAATGATATTATTATAGATAGTATCATTGGAAATCTACCTGTTCAGAACGAAGAATTAGGTAAAAGTATAGGTGAAAGTATACACATCAATTGTCCACTTTGTTTAAAAAGCTACTTAGTAGAAGGAATCAAGAAGGTAAGAGAAGAAAAACAATTACACGAAGGGACCTATCTAACGACAGTTGATAACAGCATAGTGCAATGTGAAGTCAGATACATACCTATGGATCAAGAAGAAATAGTCATTTTTATCAAAGTTATTAAACTAGAAAATAGAATGGAATTATTAACATTTAATCAACTCAAGTTTACAGGTTTATTAGATATGTGTCCAGACATGATCTGTGTTGTAGATTTTCATGAGTGCAGAATCATTGAAGCTAATGACGCTTTTCTAAACTATTTTAAGTTAGATAAGCAAAAATTAGAGAATAAGCATGTTTTAGATTTGGTATTAGAAGATTATTTTGATATATTAGAGGCCGTTGCCGGTGGCTTATTAGATAATCAAATAGTCAAAGATTTAGTAGTGGAAGCAAAGGTAGAAGGGCGACACAGTTATATCAAAACCAGTTGTATTGGTGTCTATGATAATAATCATTTAAAATATATTTTCTGTATTTTAAATGATGTTGAAGCCAATAAAAAGTTGGATGAAATGAAAGAAATATTTATTGAGAATATGAGACTACTTAATGAAGTGGTAGAGTTTGATAAAATGCGAACAGAGTTTTTCTCTAATGTCTCACATGAATTTAAGACACCAATCAACGTTCTTATAGGGGCATTAAAATTAATGGAGATGAATCTATCTAAGATTGTTGATGAGGATTTAGCTAAGAAAATGACGAGACTTCATGATAGTATGCGTATTAACTGTTACCGTTTACTTCGTTTAGTTTCTAATTTACTGGATCTAACAAGAATTGATTCGGGTTATATCAAAATAAATTATGTTAATTGTGATATTATTGACTTAGCAAGAAGTATTACATCTTCTATCAATGAATATGCTATAGCTAGGCAGATTCAACTTGAATTTAAGTCAGATATTGATGAGACAATCATAGGTTGTGACCCAGAAAAAATAGAGCGAATTCTCCTTAATTTATTGTCTAACGCCATTAAATTTACTAGCAGAGGCGATAATATTACGGTCTATGTCGAAGCCAATAAAAACGAAGTTGTTATGTCCGTTAAAGATACGGGTATTGGAATAAAAGAAGATGACCAAAAAGTTATCTTTGAACGATTTAAGCAGGTTAACAATCATTTTAACCGTAATAGTGAAGGTACAGGTATTGGTTTAGCTTTAGTAAAATCTTTAGTGGAGATGCATAATGGGAGAATATGGTTTGAAAGTGAATTTGGGAAGGGGACAGAATTTTTTGTTGCCTTACCTAATACACTGACACAATGTGAAGCCAACTATTATAAAGGATTCAATGAATTTAATACTGGTGATCGTGTTGTTATGGAGTTTTCAGATATTTATATGGCTTAAACAGCATAGAAAAGCCTCAATCTCTCTTATTGGGATTGAGGCTTTTAGTTTAGTTATATAGCTTTATCAATACAGGTTTCACTTTTGAATTTTCTCTGATCTTCAAAGTAACACTTCCTGCATTTGGTAATGTATTTATCTTCTGCACCACACTCGATTTGCTCACCTTCAAAAGTAGGCCTTCCATTAATAAAGCGTTCATTCATTATAGACTTATTACCACATTCGCAGACAGAAGGTAATTGTTCGATCTTGTCAGCTAACTCAAACAATCTTTTACTACCTTCAAATAAATGGGATTGGAAATCTGTTCTTAAACCATAGCAAAATACATAAATTTTCAAGTCATCTACGACATGAGCCAATTGTTCAATTTGTTCATATGTACAGAATTGACATTCATCTATAAAAACAGCATGTACATTTAGACGTTCGATTGTACTATATAAGTCCTGGTCACGGCTAAATGATAAACATTCATGTTCAATGCCTATACGAGAAAAAACCTGATGGGTTCTTGTATCAATTTCTGGTTTCAAAATAAGGGTGCCAAACCCTTGAGTTTTATAGTTATAGTTGGTCATTAATAAATTAGCAGTTTTAGACGCTCCCATAGACCCAAACTTATAAATTAATTTTGCCATCACTTAATCACTCCAATTTTCACAAAAAATACTTTCGATAACATACTTTATTATTATATGAAAAAAAGGAGTTTTTGTCTAGACTATAATAAATATGAAACTCTGTGCAACAAGAAAAGTGACTTACGTCATGCTCCATTTTCTTACACTAAAATAAGGGAAGGTCATCCCTTCCCTTTAGGTTAATGGGAGTTAAGTTAATTCAAACTCCCCAATGACACTAATAAATACTTATTAATGTCATCACTATTATTATAACCAGAGGCAAAATGCTTATGCATTTTTTATTAAAAATATTAATTTTATTATTATCTTGACGAATAAATAAAAAATGATTATAATAGTATTAGAACATAAGTTCGTGCGTCAGAAAAGCGCGAATGAAGGAGGAATTTATAATGGATGAAAAAATGAAAGCTCTAGATGCGGCTATAACTCAAATACAGAAACAATTTGGTAAAGGATCAATTATGAAATTAGGTGATTCTTTAGAAGGATTAAATGTTGAAACGATACCATCAGGTTCATTAAGTTTAGATATAGCACTAGGTGTAGGTGGGATACCACGTGGTAGAATTGTTGAAATTTATGGTCCTGAGTCAAGTGGTAAGACAACTGTAGCACTTCATATGGTAGCTGAAGCTCAACAAAATGGTGGTATAGCAGGGTTCATTGATGCTGAGCATGCCTTAGATCCTGAATATGCCAGAAAGCTTGGTGTTGATGTTGATAACCTTTACATATCACAACCGGATAATGGAGAACAAGCTTTAGAAATAGCAGAAACGATGGTACGTTCAGGAGCTCTTGATCTGGTTATTATCGACTCTGTTGCTGCATTAGTACCAAAAGCAGAGATAGAAGGGGATATGGGAGATAGTCATGTAGGACTTCAAGCTCGTTTGATGTCTCAAGCATTAAGAAAACTTACTGGTGTTGTTAATAAATCAAAATGTAGTGTTATCTTTATCAATCAGTTAAGAGAAAAAGTTGGTATTACTTTTGGTAATCCTGAAACCACAACTGGTGGCCGTGCGCTTAAATTCTATTCATCTATAAGATTAGATGTTCGTCGTATAGAAACCTTGAAGCAAAGTAATAATTTTGTTGGAAATCGTACCCGTGTTAAAGTTGTTAAAAACAAAGTAGCACCTCCTTTTAAAGAGGCACACTTTGATATCATGTATGGCGAAGGAATATCTAAAGAAGGAGATGTACTAGATCTTGCTACTAATTTGGATATCGTCAATAAGAGTGGAGCCTGGTATTCTTATGGAGATACGCGTTTAGGTCAAGGTAGAGAGAATGTTAAAGCTTTCTTTAAAGAAAATCAAGAGTTATTAGAAGAAATCGAACTTCGTGTAAGACATCATTATGGGCTAATTGATGAAATTGAAGAAGGACAAGCCTCTGAAGGTGAGAAGTAAATGATAGTGACACAAATAATTCCTCTCAGTAAAAATAACTATTTAGTTTATTTTTTAGACTGGGAGGAACTTCTTTTAAGTAAAACTGAAATTAGCCAGTACAAGATAGCTGAGGGTATAGATATGAGGATGGAGCTTTATCAGCACTTGACCAATGAAGTTCTAATACCCAAAGCTCGTAATAAAGCCTTTAATTATTTGTCTTATCGGAACCGTTCTGAGAAAGAGATGCGTAACTATTTAAAAGATCAAGGTTTTAACTGCACGGTATTAGAGTTTACAATAACCTTTTTAAGTCGCTATAATTATATCGATGATCATGAATTTGCTAAAAGTTTTATTGAAAGTAAGGAGCGTAGTAAGCCTTACGGAGAAAAGGGACTACGATATTTACTTTTTCAAAAAGGAATATCGAATGAAATAATAGAAACTGTCCTATCAGAAAGAAATGATTCAGCTGAAATCGAAAATTGTTATAAGCTCTTACTTAAGAGAGGAAATTCTAAGGCAATACCTTTTGAAAAGAAAGCTAAGCATATAGGCTATTTACAAAGAAGAGGCTTCAGTTATAGCACGATTAACGAAGCATTTAAGTTATATGATATTCATATAAATGATGTACTATAAGGTAGATTATTAGTTTTTTTTCATAATAAAACGGCATAATAACTTGACATCAAATGTAAAAAGTAATACAATTTACTTGTTATCATATTATTTTAGCTCATTGTGTATGATAATAAGTTTATACTTGTGGTTAGTATATGTAATAAAGAATGAACAATGATAATTGAATAAGGAGGTGGAACATTGGGAGGATATTTAGTCACAGCATTAGTTGTAGCTCTCGTCGTAGGAGTTCTTGCCTTTGCTTTTGGTGTTAACTATCGTAAGAATATTGCGGAAGCGCAAATAGGTTCTGCAGAAGGTAGAGCACGCCAAATCATTGATGATGCGTTGAAAACTGCAGAAGCTAAAAAACGTGAAACAATGTTAGAAGCTAAGGAAGATACTCTTAGAATTAAGAATGATATTGACAAAGAAGTTAAAGAACGACGAAACGAAATGCAGCGTCTTGAAAGAAGACTTCTTCAAAAAGAAGAGGCTTTAGATAGAAAAGTTGAGTCTTATGAAAAAAGAGAGGCACAACTTGTTAAAAGAGCTGAAGAGCTTGAAGGAAAAGAGCAGAAAGTCAATGAAATGCATCAGACTCAATTAAAAGAGTTAGAGAGAATTTCAGGTCTTACTACAGATCAAGCTAAAGACTTCTTAATTAGATCCGTTGAAGACGAAGTGAAACATGATATGGCTCTTAAAATCAAGGAACTTGAAACGAGAGCAAAAGAAGAAGCCGGTAAAAAAGCAAAAGAGATAATTGCAAATGCAATTCAAAAATGTGCAGCAGATCATGTTGCTGAAACGACAGTTTCAGTAGTTAGTTTACCAAACGATGAAATGAAGGGTAGAATCATCGGTAGAGAAGGAAGAAATATCCGTACTCTAGAAACATTAACAGGTATTGATTTAATCATAGATGATACTCCTGAAGCAGTAATTTTATCAGGATTTGATCCTATTCGAAGAGAAGTAGCTCGTATTGCATTAGAGAAATTAATAGTTGATGGTAGAATTCACCCTGCACGAATTGAAGAAATGGTTGAAAAGGCTCGTAAAGAAGTTGAAACCATTATTCGTGAAGAAGGAGAAGCAGCTACATTCGATACAGGTGTACATGGATTACATCCAGAATTAATGCGATTACTTGGTAAAATGAAGTATAGAACAAGCTATGGACAAAATGTTCTTAAACACTCTATTGAAGTTTCTCATTTAAGTGGGTTAATTGCTGGAGAAATTGGTGTTGATGTAAGATTAGCTAAGAGAGCTGGTCTATTACATGATATTGGTAAAGCAGTGGATCATGAAGTTGAAGGTTCACATGTAACTATTGGAGCAGGACTTTGTAAAAAGTTTAGAGAATCTAAAATTGTTATTAATGCGGTTGAGGCTCATCACGGTGATGTAGAGCCAGAAAGTATTATTGCAGTTATTGTTCAAGCAGCAGATTCTATTTCAGCTGCAAGACCTGGAGCAAGAAGAGAGACATTAGAAACCTATATTACTCGACTAACTAAGCTTGAAGAAATTGCAAATGGATTTAAAGGTGTTGATAAATGCTTTGCAATTCAAGCAGGTAGAGAATTACGTATGATGGTCATCCCAGAGCAAGTAAGCGATGCGGATATGACACTTCTTGCAAGAGAAGTAACAAAGAATATTGAAAATGAATTAGAATACCCAGGTCAAATTAAAGTTAATTTAATAAGAGAAACTAGAGCTATTGAATATGCAAAATAAGCATGGTATTTATACCATGCTTTTTCTAATGGGAAGAAAGTATCATTGCTACAATTAAAAACATTTTGTTCTTTTTTTGTAAATTTAAGAATAGATTATAGTGATATGACATAGGAGGAGAATACTATAATTATTGTTAATGAATTTCCGAAATCTTTATAAAATTTCTTCATTATCAAAAATTAAAAAGGAATATTCAAAATTTTGTAGAATAAATATAGTATATAAACTTTAAGGGGGTTTTATTAATGGAAGTGTTAAAAGTAGCGACTAACTCTAATCCAAACTCTGTAGCAGGTGCATTAGCAAATTGTATTCGCGAAGATGGGGCCGCAGAATTACAAGCTATCGGTGCCGGGGCATTAAATCAAGCAATTAAGGCAGTAATTATCGCAAGAGGATATGTAGCTCCCTCTGGTCTTAATTTGGTTTGCGTACCTGCATTTACAGATATTCAGATTAATGGGGAAGAAAGAACTGCCATTAAAATCATAGTAGAACCAAAATAATAACCATACTTCATACATAAGGAAAGGTGATTACATAGTCTATGTAATCACCTTTTAATTTTATAAACCCGTAGACTATAGTAATAGTTGATGTAATCCATAAAATTTCTTGTGAAATAATTTGAAATACCTGATTCAAATGTAGTAGTATTGCGTCAATTGATGTAAAATAATCTTTAAGATGAATTAAAAATTGTATTCTTTATAAATGGCACGCAAGAAATACTGCAAAATCAGCAAAAAGGCTGAATTGTAAATAGTTAGATAATAATAGAAATGAAATTTTTGATGTTTATACTTGCAAAAATAGATTATTTCAAATAATGCAACCCTTGATAAAACATGTTGCATATTGAAAATATGAAATAGTTTTGATAAATAGCTTGCAAATATCAGATAAATACTTTAAAATATTACTTAATTAATGAAATAGGAGTGAATCTTATGAATTTGTCTATTAAAATGTCTGATATAAAGCCTTCATCAACACTGGCTATTACAGCAAAAGCCAAGCAAATGAAGGCAGATGGAATTGATATAGTTGGTTTTGGTGCGGGTGAACCAGATTTCGATACACCAGAGCATATTAAACAAGCAGCCATTGATGCTATTGAATCTGGTTTTACTAAATATACACCTGCAACAGGGATCTTAGAGCTTAAAAAGGCAATATGTAATAAGCTTAAAAGGGATAATGGGCTTACATATGAACCTAGTCAAATTGTTGTAAGTAATGGAGCAAAACATTCATTAACAAATACTTTTATGGCTATTTTAAGACCTGGTGATGAAGTTATGATACCAGCACCCTTCTGGTTAAGCTATCCACAAATGGTAAAAATGGCTGATGGTATACCTGTTATTGTAAAAGCTAGCAAAGAGAATGATTATAAAGTGACTGTTGACCAATTAGAAGCAAAGGTTACAACTAAAACAAAGGCTATCCTTATTAATAGTCCAAGTAATCCAACAGGTATGGTTTATTCTAAAGAAGAATTATCGTCAATTGCAGAATTTGCAGTTAAACATGATTTGTTTATTATCTCAGACGAGATCTACGAAAAATTATTATACGATGGTAAAGAGCATATTAGTATTACATCTTTTGGAGATGAAGTTATAAAACGTACCATCATCATTAATGGTGTATCAAAAAGTTATTCCATGACTGGCTGGAGAATTGGTTATGCAGCAGCTCCTCTTGAGATTGCAAAGATTATGGGGAACATGCAAAGTCATGCATCTTCAAATCCTAACGCAATAGCACAAAAGGCAGCACTAGCAGCAATCGCTGGTCCACAAGAATGTGTAGGTCAGATGCTAGTACATTTTGAGGATAGAAGAAACTACATGGTAGAAAGATTAAGTAAAGTGAAAGATATTTCATTTGTTAGACCAAGTGGAGCTTTCTATGTATTTATTGATATTTCTAAATTGTTGGGTAAGACTTATAAAGATCAACCATTAAGTGATGCTAAAGAATTTGCTAGAGTATTATTGGAAGATAAGAGTGTTGCAGTTATACCATGTGCTGACTTTGGATTCGCTGATCATATACGATTATCCTATGCGATTTCAAAAGAAAACATCAAAAAGGGTTTAGATCGATTAGAAGAATTTATCAATGCTATATAAGAGAGTTTGTGAAAGGGTGGTGGTTACCACCCTTTTTCTCATCTCATAGGAAAGTTATCTTGACTAAAATTCCCTATTCAGTTACAATAATAGATGAAAACCGAACGATTTTTATAAAAATGAGGTGAATGTATGGAGTTTAAACGTTTTAATGATATGATAGTGGTTCGAATTGATCGTGGTGAGGAAGTTGTATCAAAGGTAATGGAATTAGCTAAAAAGGAAAACATTCAACTTGGTGTTATCAGTGCTTTGGGAGCTGCTGGAAAAGCAACAGTTGGTTTATTCAATACAGAAACAAAGCAGTATCAAAAAACAGAATTAAATGGTGAATATGAAATTACTAATTTAACAGGGAATATATCTACAATGAATGATGAAACATATTTACATTTACATGTTACGCTTTCTGATGAGGAGTATAGAGCCTATGGCGGGCACTTAAATGAATTGGTGATCAGTGGAACCTGTGAAATGTTTATACAAGTGATAGATGGCCAATTAGATCGTCGCTTTGATGAAGAAGTTGGTCTTAATGTGTTCAAATTTTAGAAGGGAAGAGACTGGATGAGAATAAACTATGAATCTCCATTGAATTCAAGATATGCAAGTACGGAAATGAAATATTTATTTAGCCCTGATAAAAAGTTCAAAACATGGCGTAAACTATGGCTTACTTTAGCAGAAGGACAAAAGGAATTAGGGTTAAATATAACAGAAGAGCAAATAGATGAGCTTAAAAAGTATGTTGAAGATATCAACTACGATGTTGCTGAGGCAAGAGAGAAAGAAGTGCGTCACGACGTCATGGCACACGTCTATGCATATGGTGAACAAGCTAAGAAAGCTAAACCTATTATTCATCTTGGAGCAACAAGTTGCTATGTAGGTGATAATACAGATTTAATCATAATGTATGAAGCTTTAGAAATAATTTATGGTAAAATTATAAACGCTATGTCAAAATTAACTGAATTCGCTGAGAAGTATAAAGCTATGCCCACATTAGGATTTACACACTATCAACCAGCCCAGTTAACGACAGTAGGTAAAAGAGCGTGTTTATGGTTAGAAGATCTTTATCTTGATTATGAAGATATCACTTATTTATTAAGCATCAAACGATTAAGGGGTGTTAAAGGTACGACAGGAACGCAGGCCACTTTTTTAAATTTATTTGAAGGAGATCATGATCAGGTTAGGAAATTAGATCAATTAGTTGCCTCAAAATTAGGTTATGAAGCAACATATCCAGTAACTGGCCAAACCTATCCACGTAAATTCGACTCAAAAGTTCTTAACGTATTAAGCAGTATCGCACAATCAGCTTATAAGTTCAGTAACGATATTCGTTTGCTACAAAACTTAAAAGAAATAGAAGAACCCTTTGGCAAAAATCAAATTGGTTCGTCTGCAATGGCTTATAAACGTAATCCGATGAGAAGTGAAAGAATTTCTTCACTTGCAAGGTATGTTGTATGTAACAGTTTAAACCCTGCTATTACAGCATCAACACAATGGTTTGAGAGAACATTAGATGATAGTGCTAATAAAAGAATTGCTATTCCAGAAGCATTTTTAGCTGTAGATGCCATATTAGATATAATGATTAATGTATTAGATGGTTTGGTAGTATACCCAAAGGTTATTGAACAAAGAATTATGAGTGAACTTCCTTTCATGGCAACAGAAACTATTTTGATGGAAGGTGTAAAGCTTGGCGGTGACCGTCAAGAGCTTCATGAAAGAATACGTATTCATTCCATGGAAGCAGGAAAACAGGTTAAACTTCACGGAAAACCAAATGATTTAATAGAGAGAATTTTAAAAGATGATGCATTTGGAATGACTGAAGAAGAAATCAAAGATCTTCTGAGCCCAGATAACTTTACTGGTAGAGCTAGTGAACAAGTTGATGATTTCTTAGGCGAGTATATTTACCCGATACTTGAGCAAAATAAAGCTATTATTGGTATGGAAGTTGAATTAAAAGTATAAGGTTAAATACAATCACATTACAGTTGATAATGTATAAAATTACCTGGGAAATATTTCTATATATTCAGGGGAATAAGTTACTGTGGAGGAAACCATGTCAAAAGAAGTTAAAAAATTAGATCGTCAACAAGTCTTTAAAGGTAGAATTTTAGATGTAGTCATTGATTCCATCACTTTTCCTAATGGTCAGGAAGCAAAGAGAGAGATGGTCATACATCATGGGGCTGCTGCCATTGTTCCATTCGATAACGAAGGTAATATTTATTTAGTAGAGCAATACCGTCATCCTGTTGGTGATTATATCTTAGAAATACCTGCAGGGACTTTGGAACCTGGAGAAGATCCAAAAGTTTGTGCTGAAAGAGAGCTAGAAGAAGAAATTGGCTATAAAGCAGGAAATATTCAGCATTTAATGGATATTTATCCAGCAGTTGGGTTTAGTACTGAAAGAATTGCTATCTATACAGCACATGATTTGATAGAATCTGAGCAAAATCTGGATGAAGATGAGTTTGTAGAAGTAAAGAAATTTTCTTTAGATGAGATTGTAGAGATGATTGACAATGGACAAATTCTAGATAGTAAAAGTATATGTGCCTTATTAAAAATAGTTAAGGACATGAAGTTAGAACAAGACACCTTATAAGCTAAGTTTCTTAGTACAAGCAATCATAAACGAATCTCCCTATGCATATAATGGATTAATGATAATAATGGCTCGATGCCTAATCCAAAGATGCAGGGGAGTTTTTTTATGAAAAAGGGAACTTTACGAAAGAACCAATACGATAAAAAGAACTTAATGATTATTGGCATGTTTTTAATAGGATTATTAATAGGTACGATAACTGCTAACACCTTAGATCAACTAGAAAAAATGGAGCTGAGTAAGTATGTTAGTGACACCATAACCAATATGAATAATGTAGCCATTTATTATGGTGATTATTTGTTTGAGAGTTTTACATCTCAAATTAAGATAGTTCTTATTATATGGGTTGCAGGTTTTTTTGCATATGGCTTTTATGTCATCTATGCGACAGTAATGATTAAGGGGTTCTTATACGGCTTTACAGTAGCCTTTTTAACTGGACAATTCAGTTTAACTGGTTTTTTCTTTGGGTTTTTATCCTACATACCTCAGAATCTTATCTACTTACCTGTGATCTATATATTAGCAAAGGTGAGTATTGATAACAGTTTAAAGGCTACATCAGGTCGTAAAGGGCAGAACTTTAGTAAAAATGTTCTTTTCGAATATACTGTTCTTTTAGTAGTAAGTCTAGCATTCTTTGGATTGGGCGCCTTAGTAGAAACCTATTTAACTCCAGGAATTGTATCCAGTTTTATTGGCAGATTTTAAGGTGATTAATATAACAAATATACAATATAGAGTAATGATACCCCCCCTCATAAGCATATCATTTTATGAGGGGGATTTTCTTATGAAATCCCCATTATGGGGGTGAACGTCATTCATGGCTAAGAAAAAAACTAATAAAGATCAACAAAATCGAAAAGAAAAAGTTGTAGAGATGCTAAATCTCCCAAAAGATGTAACGTTGAATATGCCCGTTATCAATATGGAAGGTAAGACTGGAGTTTACATTGAAAATTATAAAGGAATTATAGCATATACGGATGACTCTATTACTATTAATACAGCCGTAGGATTATTACATGTCACTGGGAAGGGTCTATCGATAAAGTCCATTACATCTGAAGATATCATCATCAAAGGACGCCTAGGGTCAGTTACTTTTAAAAACTAAGGATGGAGTTAGGTGATAGATTATGTTAATTAGATTATGGAAATATTTATGTGGGTATGTTATTATAGAAGTGTATGGATTTTCAATTGAAAGATTTATGAATCTTGCAACTCATAAGGGTATTTATCTATGGGATCTTAAAAGAGATGGTAGCAAATTGCAGATGGCTATCAGTATTAAAGGATTTAAGATGTTAAAGCCTTGTGCAAGAAAAACCCGTTGTAGAATTAAAGTAGTTAAAAAAATCGGTCTACCTTTTCTCTTTCACCATTATAGAAAAAGGCGAGTATTTCTTTTTGGTTTTTTACTTACTTTAGTCATCTTATGGGTTTTATCATCATTCATCTGGACCATTGAAGTTGAAGGAAATCGACATTTAAGCATGCACCAAATTAAAGGTATTCTTGAGGCTGAAGGTTGTAAAATTGGGCAACTTAAGTATAAAATTGATCCCGATGAAGTTGAAGATCATATTTTAGAGAACTATTCAGGAATTTCATGGATATCTATGGAAATTCGAGGTACAGGTTTATTTGTTAACATAGAAGAGACTGTTGAAACACCTGAAATCGTGGAAAAGGAATTGCCTTCGACCAATATAGTTGCAGATAAGGACTGCCTCATTCAATATATTGTTACACGTTCTGGTAGACCACTTGTCAAAAAGGGTGACGTGATTCAGAAGGGTGATTTACTGGTTACTGGTGAGCTTGAGATATTAAATGATGATCAAACATTTCGGTATTCTTATGTGAATGCAGATGCTGATATTATTGGGAGAGTTTATTACATTATTAATGATTCTCTAAAATGGGATTACATACAAAAGAATTACACAGGAAAAAAGAAAAAAGAATTGATTTTTAAAATGGGTCAATTGAAATTAAATTTCTCAAATCCATTTAAAACATTTGAGGAATATGATTATACTACAGAGGTATCAGACTTTTATTTTCTTAATTATAAACTGCCTTTTGAAATCCATAATCGTACTTGTAATGAATATGTTCCAGAGACATTAACATACTCAGAAGAAGAAGCTAAAGAAATCATAGATAGGCGAGTAAACAGACTAATTGAAGAAACCTTTAATGAAGAGGTTGAGATAATCAACCAAGAAATCGTATATACTAATAAAGAAAATGCAATTGATTGTGAAGTCAGAATTACAGTACTAGAAACCATTGGAGAAGTTGAGGCAATAAAGGAGAGGAAAGAAGAATGGACACAGGAAGAGGAAACTCAATCATAATACCAGAGCAATATATGACAAATATATTTGGTAATGTTGATGAAAATATAAAAGCAATAGAAAAGGGCTTAGATGTCACAATCACTAATCGCGGTGATGAAGTTAAAGTAACTGGTAGTGAAGCACAAGTTGACAAAGCTGTTAGGGTAATCAATCAACTTGCTGAAATAGCATCTAAAGGTGATGATATATCCTTACAGCATGTCAATTACTTAACAACCTTAGTACATGAGGATAAGGAAAAAAAGGTTAAAGAACTGTATAAAGATGTGGTTGCAGTTACTAAGCAAGGCAAACAAATTCGTGCAAAAACCTTAGGGCAACAAAAGTACATTGATCTAATACGGAAGAATATGGTTGTCTTTGGAATTGGACCTGCAGGAACAGGTAAGACATATTTAGCTATGGCCATGGCTATCACAGCTTTTAAGAATAATGAAGTCAATCGTATCATTTTAACCCGTCCAGCCATTGAAGCTGGAGAAAAATTAGGGTTTTTACCTGGTGATCTACAGAGTAAAGTTGACCCTTATTTAAGACCACTTTACGACGCTCTTTATGAAATTATGGGTGCAGAAACTTTTATGAAGAATATGGAACGTGGTACCATAGAAGTTGCACCACTAGCATATATGCGTGGACGTACACTGGACAACTCTTTTATTGTCTTGGATGAAGCACAAAATACTACGCCGGCGCAAATGAAAATGTTCTTAACCCGTATTGGATTTGGTTCTAAAGCTGTTATAACAGGTGACGTAACTCAGGTAGACTTAGGAGAAGGTAAACGTTCTGGTCTTAAAGAGTCTAGTAAAATATTAAAAAATGTCGAGGGGATCGGCTTTGCTAATCTTACCAATAAAGATGTTGTAAGACATCCATTAGTACAAAGAATTGTAAATGCATATGATAAATATGAAAGTAAAAAGAGTAATACTCATAAGCATCATAAAAATGATAATCGTAAAAAGAAATGAGGTTAGACAATGACATTGTATATAGAAAACGAAACTGATTTTGATATGGATCAAATTGAAGTTCAGATTAGAAAAGTAATGGATACGGTTTTAGACATTGAAAACGTACCCCGCAATGTGGAAATCAGTTTAACCTATGTAAGTACTGACGATATACAAGTCATTAATAAAGAACATCGTCAGAAAGATACACCAACAGATGTTTTATCATTTCCAATGGTCACCTTTGTGGATGGTCAATTGGACTATGATGGATCAAGAAACCCAGAAACAGATGAAATCATTCTGGGTGATATCATCATTTCTCTTGAAAAGGCTAAAGAGCAATCTGAAACATATGGTCATTCTTTTACTAGAGAAGTATGTTTTCTAGTTGCTCACAGTATGCTTCATTTATTAGGTTACGATCACTTAACTGAAGATGAGGAGCAGACTATGATAACAAAACAGAAAGAAGTTATGAGTAAAGTTGGTATAGAAAGATGAAAAGTCGTAATACTTTAGACAGCTTCAACTATGCGCTTCAAGGAATAGTTGAAGCTGTTAAACGAGAAAGAAATTTAAAGATACACCTTATTGCAGAAGTCATCGTACTTCTTCTTTGTTTTATTTTTAAGGTAACTGTAATGGAATTCATTATTATTTTAATAATATCTGCTATGGTGATAACAGCAGAGTTGATTAATACATCTATCGAGGCAGTTATCGACTTAGTTTGTGGGGAGCGATATAACCCGTTAGCAAAGCTGGCTAAAGATGTCGCTGCTGGCGCAGTGTTTATTACTGCAATCACAGCATCCATCGTGGGGCTCTTTATTTTTTATGATGAATTTGATAACATTCTTCAAAAGAAAGATGAAGTCATAGGATTTTTACCCACCGAGTTAGCGGTTATTAGCTTAGGAATCGTTTTTATCCTAACAATATTGTTTAAAATTAAGAGGGGGAGAACATCATCACTGTTTAGTGGAGGTTTTCCAAGTGGACATAGTGCTATTGCCTTTGCAGCTGCAACGATTGTTCTTTTTTTAGCAGCAAACACAGCTGTTATTCTTTTAGGATATTTATTGGCCTTTATGGTTGCACAGAGTCGATGTGAAGGCAAAATTCATACTCTTTACGAAGTAATAGCAGGAGGTATATTTGGCGTCCTTTGTGTCATTGTGCTTTATCAATTATTTATTTTTTAAATCAATCAATCAGACAAAAAACTTATTCGATGAGGAGGACCAAGATGAGATACAAAACTATATCGATCATAATGCTAATTTTATGCCTAACACTAGTTGGCTGTAATGGTGATGCAGAGGTTGTTGAGTCTGTTAATTTAATAGAAGAAGAATTAACAATAGGATTGGAAGAAAGCAATCCAGTTGATATGAACCAAGAAAGTGATGAACAAAGTGAAGAGGTTCAGGAAGAAGTTGACAGTGAAGATGTAGTTGAAGAAGAGGAAGAAGTGCTCCCAGAAGGAATGGCTGTTAATCCTCTAACTGGATTACCTGTAAGGGAGGAAGCCATTGAACATCGTCCAGTAGCTGTTACTATCAATAATTTGTACTCTGCTTTACCTCAAAGCGGTATATCACAAGCAGATATCATTTATGAGACTTTGGCTGAAGGTGGTATAACTCGTCTAATTTCTGTTTTTCAGGATATTGAAAGCGTAGAAAAACTTGGTCCAGTACGAAGTGCTAGAAGGTACTTTTTAGATTTTGCATTGGATCAAGATGCTATATATGTTCACTATGGAGAGGATCCGGCTATTATGAACGTTCATGCTCAATTAGGCGTTGCAAACCTTAACGGATTATCTTATTTGGATACGATTATGTGCTGGCGAGATAACAGTCGAGTAGCACCTCATAATGTCTACACAAATGGCGAAAAAATTATGGCTGCTTGGGAGACGGTGGGGTATCGTAAAGAGAAAAAGGAAGATCACGATATGGCCTTTGATTTTAATGAAGGTGATGAAGTTTTCCAGGGAACGGGACAAGCTTTAAAAGTATCTATTCCATATTCTTATTATATTACTGGTGAATTTGTCTATAATGAAGAAGAAGAGGTTTATAAACGTTATCATTTCAATGAAGAACATATAGATGCCAATACTGGTGAGATCTTAACAACTAAGAATATTATTTTGCAGTACACCAACATTTACCAAAGACCAGGCGATACTGAAGGCCGCTTGGATATGGATTCTATTGGTAATGGTAAAGGTGTTTACATATCAGATGGTATGAAGAAAGAGATTACTTGGGAAAAAACTGGACAATACGATCCAACACAATATTATGATGAAAATGGTAATCGACTAAAGATTAATAAAGGGAACACGTGGATTTGTGTTTTACCTCTTGGGACAGAGGTTTCCTTTGAGTAACATAGGAAAACTAGGAGGTCATTATGAAGGAACGACAGAATAAGGGTAGCAATTTAGTTAAGCAAGGAGCAATATTAGCAATTGCTGGTATAATAACAAAATTTATAGGGTTTATATTTAAGATACCTTTACAAGATATAATAGGTAACGAAGGATATGCATATTATAATCAAGGGTTTAGTATATATAATGTATTATTAATTGTCTCAGCATATGGTGTTCCTATGGCTTTATCAAAGATCATTTCAGAGAAAAATGCCTTAGGAAAATATGATGAAGCAGATCAAGTTTTAAAAGTTACGTCATTCTTAACCATCGTTTTATCATTTGTTACTAGCCTATTTATGTGGTTTGGAGCAGATTATATTGCACTAATTTTTAATACACCTGAAGTAGCCAATACTTTAAGAGCGCTGTCACCAACATTAGCTCTTATGCCTTTCTTATTTATTATGCGGGGGTATTTTCAAGGGCACCATACTATGGTTCCAACAGCTATATCACAGATTATTGAGCAAATTCTTAATGCACTCGGTGGTTTATTTTTAGCCTATTTATTAGTAGACATGAGTGTTGATTTAGGAGCAGCAGGAGCAACTCTAGGTACAACATTAGGAGCATTTTTTGCTATTGTTTTTCTTGCGTATTTATTTTTTAATTATAGGAAAAAAGAAAAGAAGCATAAAGCTAATAGTACAAAATCTCAGTTATCGAATAAAGAAATACTAAAGGAAATACTCTATGTGATAGTACCTATAACAATCGTAGCGGCATTAAGTAGTATTGTTAATCTGTTAGACACAGCAATGTTTCCATGGGGAATGGCTTATCATGGTGCCGAAAACATTAAAGAAATATGGGGATTATATACAGGGAAGTTTATGCTTTTAACTAATTTCCCTATTGCTATAGCTACTGCTTTATCTGCAGCTACTATACCGAGTATCGCTGCTTCCATGGTTAGAAAAGACTTTAATATAGCTAAGATTAAGATGAACAAAGTAATAAAAATTATCACAATTATTGCGTTACCAGCTGCTGTAGGATTAACGGTATTAGCTGAACCTATTCTTTTAACCGTATATGGAAGTGGTGATTTTGAACCAGGTCAATTAGCAATAGCTACTAATTATTTTAGAATTGGTTCATCTATTGTATATTTCTTCTCCATATTTCAAATTACTAATGCAGTATTACAAGGAATGCATCAGGTTAAAGAACCGGTTAAAAATATGCTCATAGCTGGGTCAATAAAAATAATATTAAATATTGTTTTTCTTTTTGGAATGGGTTTAAGTGCAGAAGGTTTAATATACTCTTCAATCGTCTTTTCCATCTTGTTGACAGTATTAAATATTCGCTCTATCTATCGTTTTTCTGATGTACGATTTAACTGGAGTCATTTGTTAATAAAACCGATTATATCATGTGTTGTTATGGGGATTCTCAGCTGGTTAGCATATAGAGGTGCTATGGCATTAACAAGTTCAGTAAGTATTTCTAGTCTCATAGGTATTGGAATAGGTGCTGGATCATACTTTGTAGTTTTACTACTTATTAAGGGAATAAACCGTGAAGAATTGACATTAATACCATATGGTGATAAGTTGGCTGACATTTTAAAAATAAAGTAAAGAATAGAACATGGAAAACTAAGTCATATGAGTGGACTTAGTTTTTTACGTTAACTAGAAAGTGTAAGCTTTGATTAAAGGTTTCCCTAATGTATAAATAAGGCAAAATTTGTTGATAATATTACCAAAGACTCATTAGGAGGATTTTGGTGATGAAAACCAGAAAGAGAAGAAGTGGATTATATATATATTTAGTTTTGCTGTTATGCATCATTATTTTCGCATTATGCTTTATGCTTTTTTATAATTATGGATTAAAGAATGCCAGGCCAGAGGATGAAAATCTACCCCTTCCAAAAACAGCTGTAGAAAGTAAGGAAGATCCTATTGAAGATCCAGTAGTTATTAATTCAGAACCTCATGTAGATGATCGTGAACAGTATGAAGAAGTTACTACAGATTATGATCGCGTAAAATCGTCAACGGAAATCATTTTCCGAACTTACTATACGTTGGATAATAGTCAAAAAGAAGAAAGTGTCCCACCAACCTTTGATATGATAGGTATGACTAAGGAACAAGTGGAAGCTAAATTCCCAGATTGGCAGATGATTGTGTTTACAAGTCAAAAAATTGTCTTTGAACGAGTTGAGAATGATACCAATAAAGAGGAAGAAAAATATATTATCAAGAATATCAACGGCTATATTGGCGTGTTAAATTTAGATGGCACAGTAAGGGAAACTACAAGTACGCCTGTTAGTACATTACCACCAGAAGAGCAGGAAAAATTAAATAAAGGTATGACAGTTAATAAAGAAAAAATGATTAAATTATTACAAGATTATACAAGTTAGATTTTGAAAAATTTCTTATAGTACAGCACATGATTAAGTAATCAATCATGTGCTGTACTTATGTCTAACCAAGCTTAGTCTTAAATTCTTACTAGTTCTACTCTGTATTAATTTATAGTGGTATGTTATAGGAGAGTATGTTAATATTATTAGTGTTTGATGTGTACCTGTTAGGGAGGTAAAAGATTATGATTAGATTACAACAAGTTAAATTACCTATTGATCATACAGTAGAAGATTTAGAGAATAAGATTAGAAAGTTACTTCGAATAAATAAACAAACTGACATGCGATATAAGATTTATCGCAGATCTTTAGATGCAAGGAAAAAAGATCAATTGAGCTATGTTTATCATATAGATGTGTATGTATCTAATGAAGAATACTATCAAAAGAAAAAGATTAAGAACTTAGTGGTACTTAAAGAACAATTTTATGAACTGTTAATAGAAGGAACAGAGAAGTTAAAGCATGCCCCAGTTGTTATTGGTGCAGGTCCATCGGGTCTGCTGAATGCATTAACGTTAGCACAGTTAGGTTACTGCCCAATACTGATTGAAAGAGGTAAGGACGTTGATGAGCGTGTAAAAGATGTACAATTATTCTGGCAACATGGGGTACTCAACACGCGCTCTAATGTGCAATATGGAGAAGGGGGAGCAGGTACCTTTTCTGATGGGAAGTTAAATACACTCGTAAAGGATAAAAATAAAAGAGGACGTAAGGTTCTTGAAGAATTCGTTAAGCATGGTGCTCCTGAAGAAATCCTATATGTGAATAAACCTCATATAGGTACTGACCTCTTAAGAGATGTTGTTAAAAACATAAGAGAAGAAATCATAGCTCTAGGAGGACAAGTTCGTTTTAATAGTCAGATGACCGATATGATCATAGAGGGTAATCGTATAAAAGGTATTATTATCAACGAAGAGGAAGTGTTAGCTACAGAGCATCTGATTATAGGAATTGGTCACAGTGCTAGAGATACCTTTCAAATGATGAAAGATAGAGGGGTTATGATGGAAGCAAAGTCCTTCGCCATTGGAGTACGTATTGAACATCCACAGGAAATGATTGATAAAGTTCAATACGGCATCTATGCTAATCATCCTCGCTTAGGAGCAGCAGATTACAAACTTAAACATCAATGCTCAAATGGGCGAGGTGTATACAGTTTTTGTATGTGTCCTGGTGGCGAAGTCGTAGGATCGGCTTCTGAGGAGAAAACAGTGGTTACTAACGGTATGAGTTATTATAAGCGAGATCTTGTGAATGCAAATAGCGCTCTGTTAGTTACTATAACACCACATGATTTTCCTTCAAAGGACCCTTTAGCAGGTGTTGAATTTCAAAGGATTTGGGAGAAGAAAGCTTTTATGGCAGGAGGAGAATCCTACAAAGCCCCAATTCAGTTAGTGGGAGATTTAATGAAAGATCAAGCATCTTCAACTCTTGGCGATGTTAATCCCAGTTTTTCAAATGGAGTAACTCTAACTCATCTCAATACTTGTCTACCAGAATATGTTCTGGATAGTCTAAAAGAGGGGATAACTGCCTTTGATAAAAAAATCGCGGGATATGGAAGATATGACGCTGTTCTGACAGGTGTGGAATCAAGGAGTTCATCACCTATAAGAATCCTCAGAGATGAAAGTTTTCAAAGTAATATTCTTGGGCTTTATCCCATGGGAGAAGGAGCAGGATATGCTGGTGGGATCATGTCAGCAGCTATGGATGGTATAAAAATAGCAGAGTATATTGCGAAGAATTATTGTCCATAATGTTGGACATGGAATCATGTTTAAAGCTTAACTTATTAAATATGGGAACATATTGAAGGGAGTAGTCTATGAGTAAAGTTATTGTTGTAGGCGGAGGAGCATCGGGATTAATGGCGGCAATTATTGCAGCTCGAGAAGGGGCTTCTGTTGTACTTCTTGAAAAACTATCTCGTGTTGGCAAAAAGATTTTGGCAACAGGGAATGGGCGTTGTAATATTAGTAATCGATTTGCAGATAGCCAGTATTACCATGGGAAGAATAAAAAGTTTATATTGAGTGCGTTCAATCAATTTACAGTAGATAAGACTATCAATTTTTTTGAAGAAATCGGAGTCCATATAAAAGAAGAGAGTAGCGGTAAGCTTTATCCCTATTCAGATCAAGCATCATCTGTTCTAGATTTACTTCGGTATGAGTTAGGTCGCCTTCAAATTGAAGAAATATGTGATGCAGAGGTAACTAAAATTAATAGGAATAAAAAGGGATTTAAAATATCAACGAAAGATAATAAGACCTTTTATAGTGATAAAGTTATCGTAGCAGTTGGCGGCAAGGCAGCTCCAAACCTAGGTACAAATGGTGCTTATGATTTGGTCGAAAGGCTTGGCCACCATAAGACTAATATTTTTCCTGCTTTGGTACAGATACGATTAGAAGCAGATTTTCTAAAAGCTTTGAAAGGTGTTAAATTAATTGGTTGTTGTAGAGTCCTTTCAAATGGCAAGTGTCTACGAGAAGAACAAGGAGAAATTTTATTTACAGACTACGGTATATCAGGTCCACCAATTCTTCAATTAAGTCGAAAAGTTGGAGAGAGTATAGATAAGAAGGAGTCTACTCATTTATCTGTTGATATGATTCCTGAATATACCCATGAGGAGTTAAGAGATTTACTCTTATTTAGGTATCACAATATGCCAAACAAAACAGTAGAAGAAAGTTTACAAGGTCTTATGAATAAACGTCTATGTCGTGTATTGGTCAAAGTTGCTAACATTGATTTACAAAAAAAATGTAGTGAGCTTTCAAAAAAGGAAAGAGAAAGACTTATAAAAGTTATTAAAGAACTGACTCTAAAAGCAACAGGTACTCAATCTTGGATGAATGCTCAAGTAACGGCTGGCGGAATATTAACTAACGAGGTTAACCCATCTACACTGGAATCAAAATATGTTAAAGGACTTTATTTAACAGGCGAGATATTAGATATTGATGGAGATTGCGGTGGTTTTAATCTACAATGGGCTTGGTCAAGTGGCTATGTCGCAGGACTTAATGCTGCTAGATAAACTACTTGTTAACTGGAATAGGAGAGAATCCCGATAAAGGATTCTCTCCTATTAAAATTGTGGTAAATTATCTAAGTTATTATCTGTAGTTTCATCTGGTATTGAGCGGAGATATCTTGACCCTGATTTGCTAGGTCGTACTTCGACACCGTCAATTAAACCATTTTCAGCTAGTTGAATAGCTGATGTTTTGTCAAGAACTTTTCCGTCATCAAACATTACTTCTTGGATTGTACCTTGACCATCTCTTTTAACATGGGTGATACGCATAATATACCTCCTTAAAATCTACTGTATACACATTAGTAGTATGACCTGTATTACTTCTAATCATGCATAAGTTAATGCCTATTCTAGCACGAAAAATTACTTTTGTAGTTGCAATTATAATGCAGATAGGGTATATTTATATAAATGCTTTAGCGTGCTAAAGGGAAAGAGGGATTAGAAATGGAAAGTATTCGAAAGGATCTTGCTTTATGTAATAGGATTGTTGTAAAGATTGGTTCTTCATCATTAACTCATGAAACTGGGAAAATGAATTTAAATAAGATAGATCAATTGGCAAGACAACTAGTGGATTTAAAAAATCGGGGAAAAGATATAGTACTAGTGTCATCAGGAGCTATAGCGGCTGGTAGAAGCTACTTAGATTTAAAGAAACCAGATAATTTACCAGAGAAACAAGCTATAGCTGCAGTTGGGCAAGCTGTCTTGATGCAAATGTATAAACAATGTTTTTCAGATTATAATCAGAGTGTTGGTCAAATACTTTTAACAAAGGATGCTTTTGAATGTCCTGAACGTACAGAGAATGCAAAAAACACCTTTGAAGCACTATTTGAAATGGGGGTTATACCCATTGTCAATGAAAATGATACGGTTGCCACGTATGAAATAGAGTTTGGTGATAATGATACATTGTCTGCCATTGTTTCAAAATTAGTAGGTGCAGACTTATTAATCCTGCTTTCAGATATTGATGGATTATACTCAGATGATCCGAGAGCTAACTCAGATGCAGAATTTATTGACTGTGTTGAATCCATTGATGAACATATCTGGTCCATTGCTGGCGGGTCAGGTTCTGACTTCGGTACAGGTGGTATGTATACTAAAATAAATGCTGCCAAGATTGCTACTGATAATGGTATTAAGATGATTATTGCAAATGCTTGTGACATGAAAGTACTTCATGAGATTATGAAGGGGGAGAAGATAGGAACACTTTTCATTTAAGTAATTAAGGAGCCAGCATACCTATTCATGTGCTAGCTCCTTACACGTTATTTATTTAATAATTCCTCTACATTTTTGATGCCAATTTTACATTTAACTTTAATTATCTCTACATTCCTAGACTGACTTATCTCAGTTATTTCATAGATATTTTGATCTAACTTAATGACTAACTCAGAGGTATCATCTCCAGTAACCTGACGTAATTCAGTCCATAGGGTTGTTAAGTCAACAATATCTTGATTCATCCGTGTCCAATCGCTACTATGAGCACTTGCCTCAATATCTTGAAAAAGGTATTTCATGTAAATCAACTGAGCCTCATCCGATTCATTAATAATATAATAAAAGTCTGCTAAGTGTTTAGTTAATTGTACTGCAGCTGCATAAGCATACGCATCTGTTTCATCAAATGTTATTTCTGGATATGTTTTGGCTAACACTTCTTCAGGTAATATAATTTTATTCAACTGTTGATAACGGTTTTCTTCCTTGAGGCTACTGTTTTGGTAAGACAGTTTATTTTTATCCATCATCTCCATATCATTTTTATCATTACTTTGATTCTCTGAGGTCTTTTCATTGGAATCTGAAGGATTTTCATTTTGCATATTCTCTTGCATTTGAATAATCTCTTTTTCACTTGTAATACTATCTAAGTAAATGAGCGCTTTTGTAGCCTCAATTTCAGCTTCTCTTTTTTTACTCTCAGTAGAATAAGAGAATATAATCTCTGAAACTGCATTTAAGTCTTTTGAAAATGACGTTGACATATCATCAGTTAAGCCTGAAATATAAATATAAGGATAGAGTTGATCCCAGGTTTCATGGATGGTTAGAACAATATCTGCTGCTTTAATATAATCTTTCTTTTCAATATTACTTAGTAAGTCACTGATTTCCACAGAAAGGTCATTCAAGGAAATAAGAGAATTGTATGAAGTTAATGAAATCAATTCTTTTTGCTTATCTTGTTGACAACTTGTACTAAATAATACTAAAATAAATAATAAACAAAAAATCAATATTTTTTTTAGCCTCATATGAACACCTCTTTAAAAGTAGTATTTCTAAAAATAACTAAAAAATGTATCATATTAGATAATGATTAAGTCTTCAGGTTTAATCTAATTATCTAGAACTTGAGGCGAAGTAAATCATTAGGAGGAACATGTAATGGAACAAAAAAAGATAGACCGTATCAATGAACTTTATAAAAAGCAAAAAGCTGAAGGTCTGACTGAAAGCGAAAAGGAGGAACAAAAAACACTTCGTCAAGAATACATTGGACTTATCAGAAAAAACTTTAAGTCTACAATGAATACAGTAAAAATTCAAGACGAAGAAGGTAATGTCCGCTCACTTAAACAATGAGGTGATTAAATGAAAATTTGTACACGATGCGGTAAACAGTATAATGAAGAATTAGCATCATGCCCTCATTGTGGGCTAGGTGATCAACTTGGCACATACCGCATTAAAAATGAAACAAAAAGTACTTTTACATCATCAAACATTAAAGAAAAAATTGTACCTAAAAATCAAGACTTCACTACTGTAAGTAATCAATGGAAGGTTTTCTGTACATGTATAATTTGCTTAATACCTTTCGTAGGGCAGATCATAGGATTGATGACAGGGGTTTATTATATAAAGCAGAGGGATTGTGATACTAGGCAATTTGGTAAATCAATAATTGTCTTAAGCTTAGTGTTGTTACTCGTGACAATATGTTTTGCAATAATTTTTGGTATTGTCTATAATCAGGTTCTTGATGATATTCAATATTTTTACCAACAGATTCAGTGAGCATAAATAGGCTTCTTTTGGAAGCCTATTCTTATCTTATAGGAAAGTCCAATAATTCAATCAATTTAACAGAATCCTTTAATTGATGTCAGGTAACTTTCCTAACGCATAAACTTCCGTATAGGAAGACGTAGCGTAGCTACTTTTATTTTTACATTCTTCTAAGGAGATGACCATATGGATTATGACATGTTAAGAAGCTTGAGTAAAAAGAAAAGAAAAGATCTTCATCCTATGAATCGTGAAGCTTTTAATGAATTAATTTTTAAAAAATTGCTACTATTGCTTGAGTATAGAGAAATAGATAGTTTATTTTCTTATGTATCTCTTCCAGAAGAAGTGGATACAAAACCCATTTTGAATTACGCTTTCCAAAAAGGGATTACCGTGGCGGTACCTAGAGTAATTGATAAGGGAATTATGTCATTCTTCCGCATTAATAACTTCAATGATCTTGAAGAAGGAAATTTTAAGGTTCTAGAACCTGTTTTAGGATTAGAGGAAATACGACCAACAAATAGTTCGGTTATCATTGTTCCAGGTGTTGCTTTTGATCATAACCTAAGTCGTATAGGTTATGGTGGTGGCTATTATGATCGTTATTTAGGTCAATTTAGTACAACTAAGATAGCTCTAGCTTATAGTTGCCAGTTAGTTGATCCTATTGAGATACGAGAACATGATGTAGCCATGGATTATATTATAACTGAAGAAAAAATCATTTCTAAATAATTTAAATATTGAATCCGAATTATTCACAATAATTCATCTACGTTATACACTGCTTTTGAACCTTTAAACACCTTAGAATCCAAAATCAGCACATATCGTTAATATTTATTATGAATCATTCGGGTTGAAGTAAAATCTATATATGAGGAGGAAATCCAATGAAGGAATTATTATTGAAAGGGAGATTGGCAAAGGAAATAAGCAGCCAAATTGGTTATCTAAGTACCGACTTAAAAAACAAAGTTCTTATGGAGGCAGGGAATTTACTGGAACTTTATTATAAGGAAATATTGGAGGAGAATAGTAAGGATGTTGCATTAGCTAAAGAAAAGGGTATTAAGTCATCATTGATTGATCGCTTACAACTTTCAGAAGAAAGAATAAAAAGTATAGCAGAAGGGTTAAGAAAGATCATTCGATTAGATGACCCTGTCAATGAGGTTATTTGGATGAAAAAAAGACCTAATGGCTTAAGAATAGGGCAAAAGAGAGTACCCATAGGGGTTATCGGCATGATTTATGAGTCACGCCCAAACGTTACAGTTGACACTTTTGGTCTTTGCTTTAAAACAGGAAATGCTATTCTTTTACGCGGTGGCTCTGATGCTATCAATTCCAATAAAGCTCTCGTTAGACTATTACAACTAGCATTAACTAATAATGGTCTCCCAAAGGAAGCAGTTCAGTTACTAGAAGATACAAGCAGAGAAACAGCCTTAGAAATGATGAAAATGAATGATTATTTAGATTTATTAATTCCTCGTGGAGGAGCTGGACTAATTCAGACAGTCATTCAAAACTCAACGGTACCTGTTATCGAAACAGGAGTAGGTAATTGTCACATATTTGTCGATGAATCCGCAGATATATCTAACGCATTAGATATCATAATGAATGCAAAAACACAACGTCCTGGTGTTTGCAATGCCTGTGAAAGTGTTGTCATCCATAAAAACATAGCTAAAGAATTTATTACTGTGCTGTACGAAAGTATTAAAGAACAAGTTGAATGTCGTGGGGATGAGCAAGCAAGAGCTATCGTAAAGGAGTTAATACCTGCAACAGAAGAAGATTGGGGTATGGAATATTTAGATTATATTTTATCCATTAAAGTTGTTGATGGTATAGATGAAGCGATTCACCATATTAATTTGTACAATACAAAGCATTCTGAATCGATTATCACCGAAAACTATACCAATGCCGAACGCTTTTTGGAAGAAATTGATGCAGCAGCAGTTTATGTTAACGCGTCAACTAGATTTACAGATGGAGAAATGTTTGGATTTGGAGCTGAAATAGGTATATCCACTCAAAAACTTCATGCTAGAGGACCAATGGGATTAAAAGAACTAACATCTACAAAATATATCATCTATGGTAATGGGCAAATAAGGAACTAAAGAGCTAATCTACATCCAACTTTGTATTATGATATGCAAAGTCCAAATTATTCACATAATTAGGGCAAAGAATAGGCTATTTAAGTAAATACTAATGGAAACTTGTCAAGAAACTTGTTTTGCTATATAATAATTAAGAACAAATGTTCTAGGGAGTTGGATAAATGATTACGTATATAAATGGAACGTTAATGACAGTTGGTGAAGATCATATCGTTATTGATGTGAATCAAATTGGCTATAGTATTCAAGTTGCCTCGTCGACTATATTTAATCTACCAAATATAGGACAAAAGGTTTTGGTTTATACATATTTGCAGATTAAAGAAGATGGTGCACACTTATATGGTTTCTTGACAAATGAAGAGTTAGAGCTTTTTAAGAAGTTAATTACGGTTAATGGAATTGGACCAAAAGGTGGTTTGGCCATACTATCTACAATAACCCCCAGCGATCTATATGTTGCTATTGTCACAGAAGATATTAAAGCAATTAGTAAAGCGCCTGGAGTGGGTAAGAAAACAGCTGGGCGTATTATACTTGATCTTAAAGACAAAATCAAAACAGAAGAGCTTCTATTTTCACCAAGTAAAGTAGGCGAAAACATGACTATTGGTGAACCTAATTACGATTCTAATGAAGCTATTAGTGCACTTACAGCTTTAGGTTATAGTAAGGCAGAAGCTGTTAAAGCTGTGACATTAGTTGGTCAGAAAGATCACGTAGAAGAAGTCATAAAAGAAGCATTGAAAAAGTTGGCTTCTATTTAATGAAGGTGTGAAAGATATGGAAAATAGGTTAATAGACGTTAACTTGGTGGATGATGAGCAAGATATTGAAAGATCTTTACGTCCTCAGTACTTAGATCAATATATCGGTCAATCTAAAGTGAAAGAAATACTGTCTGTTTTTATTCGAGCAGCCAAACTTAGAAAAGAAGCTTTAGATCATGTATTACTCTATGGTCCACCTGGTCTGGGGAAGACAACATTAGCAACAATCATTTCCAATGAAATGGGTGTTAACATTAAAGTAACTACAGGGCCAGCAATTGAAAAGCCAGGAGATATGGCAGCCATTCTTAATAATTTAAATGAAGGCGATATCTTATTTATTGATGAGATACACCGTTTAAATCGACAGGTGGAAGAAATCTTATATCCAGCAATGGAAGATTATTGTATCGATATTGTTATTGGTAAAGGACCAAGTGCTAAATCCATACGATTAGATTTACCCCGTTTTACTTTAATTGGAGCGACGACCAGGGCAGGGCTCTTATCGTCACCCTTAAGAGATCGATTTGGTGTTATACAACGTTTAGAATTTTATGCTACAGAGGAGTTATCTCAGATTGTTAAACGGTCTACATCAGTACTTGGAACTGAGATTGATGAAGAAGCAGCTATTGAGATTGGGAAACGTTCAAGAGGTACGCCGCGTCTAGCCAATCGCTTATTAAAGCGAGTACGCGATTATGCGCAAGTCATGTTTGATGGTAAAATAACAGAAGACATAGCTAATCTGGCTTTAGATGCCATGGAAGTAGACAAAGCAGGGCTTGATCAAGTAGATAGAAAAATTATGATGACAATTATCGAACATTATAGTGGAGGTCCTGTTGGTCTCGATACACTAGCAGCTACCATTGGTGAAGATGCTGGAACAGTTGAAGATGTGAATGAACCTTATCTAATACAATTAGGGTTTGTGCAACGAACTGCACGAGGTAGGGTCATAACCAATAGTGGTTATAAACATTTTGGCATTAAGAAAAGTGAGGATTAATTTCTATCCTCACTTATTTTCTTTGATATAACATCAAATAATTTACTTAGATCAGGTGTATCTATCTCATCTAGCTCTTCTTTAATAATTTTTTTCAATAGTATCTCTTTTATCTCATAGTCATCGACAATATCCTTACTAAATTTAGTATCTTTCATTCCTAATACTCCTTAACCAGTTGTATATAATCTTGTAACTGTTTACGTAGCATTTCATCTAAGCCAGCAATTTTATATTTCACAATCTCTACATTCATATCCAGTTTATTAGCGATTTCACTATAAGACATTTCATCATAAAAATAATGAATAAAGATTTCTTTTGTCTCAGTATCTACATTGGATAGAACAGAGCGTATGTTTCCTTCATATTCATCGGCATATAGTAAGCCTTCATTAAGGTGAGAATTTGCAATAACTTTACGTGATGATATTTTATCGCCTTGTAAATGGTTTTTAGAAATATTAGTTGCTGTATTTAAAAGTTTTAATTTAACTTCTTTATCATTATCACTATTGATTTCCTTTAAATCATTATAGGCTATTATAAAAGTTTCAGATACTATTTTTTCAGTTAGATCTGAGTCTTCACATAGAAAAAAGACTACCTTGTAAATATCTTTACTGTACTTATCAAATAATTGTTTTAGTTTTTCTTTATCATGATGCATGGTATAACCCCTTTCTATAGGTATAAAAGAAAATTATACTTAAAATCTATTATACATAATACTTGGAAGAAAAACAATACATCATTTTTTACTTGGCTATAAAAGTTATCGGTGTTATATACAATAGTTTATATAAGTTGACATACTATTGTGTAAAAATATTGATTTATAGTAAAAAATATTATAAAATATAAAAGAATTATTATTAGAAAACCTATATAGAAACTAAAATGAAATAAAAAACATAACAAAAATTAATTTATTTATGCTATAATAAAAATTAATTAGGTTAATTATGAATACTTATAAAAGGGGCAACTTGCATGAATGATAAAAATAAGATCGAAGTGTTAATTGGTGGAAAGGTGTATACTTTAGTTGGTGAAGAATCAGCTGAATATATGCAAAGGCTTGCCTTGTACATAGATAACAAGATGGACGAGTTATTAAAATCTGAGGCATCTCGAAAATTGAGTACGAATTTAATTGCTATATTGACTTCAATTAATGTTGCAGACGATTTGTTTAAACTTCAACAAGAAATTGATTTACTTAAAGATCAGCTAAAGAAATTTGAATTAGATGAGATTAAAAGTCAGAAGAGCAATGAAGCATATCTGAATGAAATAACTGATTTACAAAATAAAATTGTGCAAACGAGCGAGAAAGAAAAAATCTATATAGATGAAGCAAAAGACTTTAAGAATAAAATAAATGAATTGTTATCCCAATTAGAAAGTACAAAAGAAGTACAAGAAAGTGAAGAAAAGAAATTCCAAGATCAGATTTACCAACTTCAAGAAGAGGTTAACAGTTATAAAGAAGAACTTGGTAAGATGCAAGAAGAAAATCTTGAGTATGAAAAACTCTTAGACGAGTGTCAATTAGAGCTTATTCAATATAAAAATGAATTAAATCAGTATAAACATGGATAGAATTTAACTAAGCACACGTCTCGTGTGCTTAGATTATTTTGAAGTAGAAAGAGTGTGTTAATCGATGAATCAACCTGAATTATTATCGCCTGCCGGATCATTAGAAGCACTTTATGCTGCAATAAAGAGTGGCTGTAATGCTGTATATTTTGGCGGAAAGAATTTTAGCGCTAGAAGTTATGCAAGTAATTTTTCGATTGCAGAAATTGAGGAAGCAGTATCTTATGCAAAACCAAGAGGTGTGAAATGTTATGTAACATTAAATACATTAATAAAAGAAAGTGAAATGGAAGATGTATATGCGTATTTGAAAGAAATCTATCATATAGGTGTTGATGCATGCATTATTCAAGATGTTGGTCTTGCTAGACTCATTAAGACATACTTTCCAAACATGGAGATACACGGTAGTACTCAAATGTCAGTTCATAGTATAGAGGGTGTACGCTATCTTAAAAAAATAGGTTTTAGTAGAGTGGTGCTATCCCGAGAATTGACTATTAAGGAAATCAATAAGATCGTTAAAGAAACTGATATAGAGATAGAATGTTTTATACACGGAGCTTTATGCTATAGTTATTCAGGTCAATGTTTAATGAGTAGCTTTATTGGTGGTAGAAGTGGTAATCGTGGAAAATGTGCTCAACCTTGTCGGTTATCTTATAATATGGAGAAAGATCATGAGAATATCTACAAGAAGAATAAGTACTTAATGAGTCTAAAAGATATGAATACTTTAGAAATTATACCTCAACTTTTAGATGCTGGGATCCACTCCTTTAAAATCGAAGGGCGTATGAAAAGAGTTGAATACGTTGCAGGTGTTACATCTATCTATAGAAAATATATGGAGCAATATTTTGCTACAGGTCGTGTGACAATTGAAGGTGAAGATCAAGAAAATATTACACAGTTATTTAATCGTGGTGGCTTTTCAAAAGGTTATTATGAGTCAAAAAAAGATATGATATTTGATAAAAATCCTAAAAATGCAGGTGTGAAAATTGGTGATGTAGCAGCCGTCAGAGGCAATAGAATTACACTACAATTTGATAAAGACATACACAAAGGTGATGGTATTGAAATATTAACAAACCGGCAGCCGCACCCAGGGTTTCAGCTAAAGCAAGATGTTAAAAAAGGCCAATCTTTTACAGTAACATTAGAGGGATCTATTCGTAAAGGTCAATCTGTTTATCGAACAAAAGATCATCGGTTATTAAAGAATATTCAAGAGACTATCAAGAAGAGTTCTCGGAAGACACAGGTAAATGCTAGAGTTATAGCTACGGAGGGACAGGCTTTTCGAATACATTTCTTTAATGAGGATTATGAAGTAGTGGCTGATGGCGATATAGTAGAAGCCGCTAAGGGGAGTCCAGTGACTGAGGAACGACTCATCAAACAAGTAAAAAAATTAGGTAATACTGCATACGAAATAAAGGACCTAGATATGAATATGGATCAAGGGATTTTTGTATCCATAGCTATGGTGAATGACTGTAGAAGAAGAGCAATTGCTTTAATGGATGAAAAAATCATGGCTCATGAAGAAGATCATGCTATTCAATCCTACAAACCTGTTGGGCATAAAGAAGTATGTGATACGAAAGAATTGACAGTATTAGTACAAAATAAGCAGCAATTCAAAGTCGCATTAGAACATGAAGCTGTTAAGCGCATTTATGTAGAAGAAATAACTTTTACTACTGAAGAAATAAGAGAATTATTAGATATGCCTCGTAATGGTAAAGATATATATATTGCACTACCTTATATTAGTCGCAATAAGGTCTATGGTAGATTAGCTATTTTGGATGAACTGATGGCAGATGGTTACTTAATCCGTACTTATGGTCAAATGCAATGGGTAAAAAAGAACTCTTCAAAGAAATATATCGTTGATTATACTTTGAACTTGATGAATAATTATGCCCTTATCCATTGGAAAGAGGAGAATATCGAAGCAATGACACTATCTACAGAACTAAGTTATAATGAAATACTTCAACTTAGAGAGAATCACACATTGGAATATTTTGGTTATGGTAATCTGCCTATGATGATGACTGAACAATGTCTTATTAAAGACTCTGACCAATGTAAGATGAATTCAGAGAAATCCTTTAGATTAGTGGACCGTAAGAATAATAAGTTTAAAATTTTAAGAAACTGTAGAGACTGTAACAGTTTAATCTATAATATCCATCCAATTTGCTTACTAAAGAATAGCGATCAGATGATGAAGTTACCAGTGAATAGTATTCGACTTAGTTTCACTGATGAATCTGATGACTTAATGATGAAAGTTATCAAGGGTTACCAAGATGCTTTAACGAAAAGAAAAGTAGACCCAGTTTTACTGGATATTATTGAGCAGAAAGGTTTCACAAGGGGACACTATTTAAGAGGTGTTGAATAATATGAATATTTTTTTTGATGCGCTTGTAGCTATTAGCCGCTATTTATTTCCCATATTGATTCTATTCACATTGATTCTAGTTGTAATCGATTTAAAGAGAGAAGAGAAAAGTAGAAAAAGCGTTATTTGGCAACAATTGTGCATCATATTATATACACTTTTGGGTCTTTTAATCCTTTATGTTAATAGCAGAAATAATAATTCAAATATCAAGGAGACTTTCATAGGACAGATTTTTATGTATTATGTTCCTTATTTATTGGTTGTTTTTTTTGTCATGGACTTAAAATTGAAAAAGATAAACCATAGTTTATTAAATCTGTGTATTCTACTCTTATCAACTGGAATTATTTTTTTAGCTCGTTTAGATTATATGCTGGCTTATCAACAAGTCATTTGGATTATCATATCAAGTTTTGCTTTAATTGTATGTATACTTTTTTTAAGGATTCCCTTGAAATTTCATAGGTTTAGTATTCTTTATGGTATAGCTGGCGTAGTTATGCTAGTGTTACCTTTTTATTTTGGCGAAGATATACTTGGTGCAACTAACTGGGTTGTCATTGGCGATTTTACTTTCCAACCTTCGGAATTTGTTAAAATAATATTGATTTTCTTTTTAGCTTCAACCTATCGGAAAGTCATTACTATGAGAAAATTCATGATTGGAAGTATTGTTTCGGGATGCTTTGTTCTTGTACTTGTTTTACAGAATGATCTTGGTGGGGCCTTGATTTATATGATGATTTATCTTTTCATGACTTATCTCTATTTGGAAAAGGATATCTTTTTAATAGGAGGATTAAGTGCTGTTTCCCTATGTGCATACCTATCGTATATGTTATTTGGGCATGTACAAGTTAGGGTAGAAGCATGGATGAATCCTTGGGAAAATATTTCAACAAGTGGGTATCAGATAGCTCAATCCCTTTTTGCAATTTCTGAAGGAGGTTGGTTTGGTACAGGGTTAACCTTAGGTATGCCTGGATACATACCTATAGTAACAACGGATTTTATATACGCTGCTATTAGTGAGGAAATGGGACTTATTGTTGCCATCGAAATAATCTGCATATATTTGTTGATATTCTATTGTATTACACATGCACCATCAAAAAGAAAATTTGATCAATTAATTAGTTATGGAATAGCTATAGCCATTATGTTTCAAGTATTTCTGATTATTGGTGGGGTTATTAAATTTATACCGGTGACAGGTGTTACCCTCCCACTTGTAAGTTATGGAGGCAGTTCGATACTTGCTTCCCTGATTATGATAGCCGTTATAGAAAGTATCTATTTAAAAGGTGAGATTAATGAGCACGAAACCACAAAACAAAATTAAAGCTATATTCTATTTATTGTTTTTAGCACTTATTATCTATTTGATTTATATCGTAATGGAAGTAGATATTGAAGCAGGTGAAAACCAATATAATCCTCGTTTATCCATACGAGAGGATGAAATGATCAGAGGTAGTATCTTGGACAAGGACGGAATTGTTTTGGCAATGAGTACTGAGATTGGTGAACGTTATTATCCTCAAAATCAAGAGTTTTTCCATGTTGTTGGGTATAATGCTCCAATTAAAACAGGTCTTGAGTCATCAGCTAATAGGTACCTTGTTCCAAGCAAAAGTATATTTGATGATATTCGTGATAAACTAAATAATAGTACACCAAGAGGTTATGATGTTGTGGCAACATTGGATATTCAACTCCAACAATTAGCTTATGAAGCATTAGGAAGTTATAACGGAGCAGTTTTAATCATTGAACCTACTACTGGCAAGATTCTTACCATGGTTTCAAAACCATCTCCAAATCCTAATGAAGTACTTAATGGATGGACGGAGCTCAATGATAGTGATAATTCACCATTACTTAATAGAACAACACAAGGATTATATCCACCAGGCTCGACATTCAAAATAATCCCTGCTTTAGCCATGATCAAAGATAACAGCTGGCAAAGTTATACGTATACATGTGAAGGATTTGACGTATTTAACCATGATCGAATTGCTTGTTTCGATGAAAAGGCTCACGGTTTAGAAAATACGCTTCATGCTTTTACTGTTTCATGTAATACCTTTTTTGCTCATGTGGGTAATAGTTTGGGAGCTGAAAAACTACTTGAAGTCAGTGAGCAACTTATGTTTAACCAACCTTTAGATTTACCTTTTGTCACAAGTATAAGTACAGTTGGGTACTCCTCTGGTATGTCGGGAGAAGAGTTGGCAGAAACATCTATAGGACAAGGAAAAAACTTGGTTACTCCTTTGCAAATGGCTATAATCACTTGTGGGATAGCAAATGGTGGAATAGTATACACGCCTTATGTAATAGACTATGTAGTAGATAGAAATAATATTAATAAAGATGACGATGATAAGATTGTAGAAAAGTTTACTCCTTCAATCTATAAAACCATTATGACACCTGAAGAAGCTATTGCTTTACAGGAACTCCTCAGAAGTGTAGTTGTTGAAGGAACAGGGCAAAAAGTTGATATTGGTGATGAGAATATCAAAATATATGGTAAGACTGGAACAGCTCAAAATGAAACACCAAATGATCATTCGTGGTTTATCGGTTACTCAGAATCTGGAGATTCAGACATTGTAATAACAGTAATCGTTGAAGAAGGTGGAAATTCGTCGAGTACTGCCATACCTATTGCTCATCAATTATTTGATGCTTACTATCATTAGACTGCTCTTGGAGAGCGATGTGCCGACATGCTTTCTTATTAATACGGAATGCATTACTTTCAGGATTACAGTTGAAAATTCATAATAAAAGAGGTATACTATTGAAAGATTAGCAAATAAGAAATAAGGTTTAATGTTGAATCTTATACAGTAAATTACAGTTAACAGGAGGCAAAATATGATAGAAGCGACAAGTTGTGGAGGGGTGGTAATCTATCACGGTAAGATACTCCTTTTATATAAAAATTATAAACACCGATATTTTGGTTGGGTTTTGCCTAAAGGAACTGTTGAACCTGGTGAGGATTTTAGTCAGACAGCAATTAGAGAAGTAAAAGAGGAAGCTGGAGCAGATGCAAAAATTATAAAGTATATAGGTAAAAGTCAATACTCGTTTCAAGGTAGTAATGATGTAATCGTAAAAAATGTGCATTGGTATCTAATGAAATCTGATAGTTTTTATTGCAAGCCTCAGAGAGAAGAATACTTCATGGATGCAGGTTATTATAAATTCCATGAAGCCTATCATTTGCTAAAATTTAATGATGAACGACAAATCATGGAAAAGGCTTATAAAGAGTATATGAGCATGCGTAAAAGCTATATGTGGAAGTATAAAAAATGAATAGACAAGATATTTTTTTCAAAAGGTATGATATCTCAAAGGAGATTACATACCTTTTCTCATTTTAAATCTTTAGGATAGAAGGTGCAATTATGCAGTTTAAGAAAATTCAATTGTTTCCTGTTATCACTAATCAAGAACAGAGCGTTCTGTTGAAATTAGAAGACTTTATTTTAGGTATCATTGATGAAGAAATTGTAAAATTCTTTAGTCAAATTTCTCTAAGTATGAATGGACTTACTGCTATCAAACATGGTATCCAACTAGAGGAAATTGCAAATGAATTATGGCAACAAGTTTTTGGTGAAATTAATGAGTACCTCATACAAGAAGGAGTCTTTCAAAAACCTAAATATAAAAAAGGAGAAGGCAGATACTTGCAGTGTATTTATTTTGAATAGTATAGAGAAAATTTTTGAATGAAATATGACATTAAGTTGTCATATTTTATTTGTTATAGTATTTTTATAGTTATTAGTTGTAAACATGTAAGTGTAAGAATATGTAATAGAAAGGATAATGTCAATGAATATTCTTTTGATAAGCGGGTCGCCAAGGAAAAAAGGAAATACAGAAATGTTATTAGAGTTTTGTAGTCAAGAGGTAGAAATTAGAGGTATTAAGACAGATTTAGTTTGCTTATCTGATAAAATCATTCATCATTGTAAGGGGTGTAATAAATGTAGGGATAGGGATAACTGTATTCTACAAGATGATTTTAACAGACTATATAGGCAAGTACTAGACTATGATGGTTTAGTTATTGGAACACCTGTTTACGTTGGTATGCCAACATCTTTAATAATGGCATTCATTCAAAGATTAACAATGGTTGCATTTAATAATGGTAGATCCTTATCCGGAAAATTCGGAGGTGGATTTGCTATTGGTGGAGAAGCGGGTCAATTAGCAGCAATAACTGATTTAATTAAATTCTTTTTAGTAAATAACATGGTGGTAATAGGGTCGGATTATTGGAATATAGGTTTTGCTACAAAAAAAGGCGATATAATGGAGAATGATAAAAGTTTAAAATATATTGAAAATTTTGCTGAAAATCTTTTGAATCATGTGAAATTAATGGAGGGCTGAATAAATGAGTAAAGGTGAGATTTACTATATTAGAACGGATAATAAAGTTGAAGGTAAAAAGGTTGAAAGAAGTGACTATGATGCACATATAAGATACTTAGAGGGAGTAGCTAAAAGTAGATATTTTAAAGGTGGTGGATTTAAGAACAAAGATGGCGGCATGATTATTTTTAAAGCAGATAGTATGGAGGAAGCAAAGCTAATCTGTGATGGAGATCCATTGATTAATAGAAAGTTATATACTTACGAATTAGTTGAGTGGGAGATAGTAATTGGTTAAGCTAAAATGGATAAAAACATTCTAACCCTTGTTTAGAGATTCTTGAATATGATATAAATAGTTATAAATCAATTATCTTTTCGACAGGGAGGTTTGAAGAGTGAGTAATACCGATATAGAGACAGTGATTGACGAGGAAGTCTTTTCATACAGATTATCCAAGGACAAAAAAGTATTTTTGTATTGGCATGGAAAGCAAGTAAAAATATTAAGGGGAAAAGAAAGTGATAAGTTTATAAAACGCGTAACATCTGCTAACCCTCAAGAAGCCCAACTCATTATGGCAAAAATAACTGGTAATTTTAAAAGAGGTAATGAAAAGAATGCAAAGAAGGAGAAAGCATATGGAATTTAAAGATACTTTAGAATTACATCTACAGTCTATAAAAGATAAGAACTTAGATATATTTTTATCAACGGTTAGTAAAGAAGAAGTAGTTTTAATTATGCCTGATGGTAATATTATTGATGAAAAAGAGAAGTTTGAATCTTTTCATCAAGACTGGTTTATGGACGAGGATTGGAGTCTGCATTATGAACTATTAAAAGTTATCGAGAGTGTAGATATGTGTTCAGCCTTGCTCAAAATCAATTATAGAGATTGTGATCCAGAAGGTCAACCTATTAAGATCAATTACTATTTAAACTTAGTTTTCAAGAAATTTAAAGATCAATGGTTATTAGTCTTTGATCAAAATACTTTCTTTAAATAAACATTTTCTCATACAACTATTTCATGTATAATATTTTATAAGTATAAAAAATAAATAGTTGACGGGAGTGAGAAAGATGTCAGTGGAAGAACTAATGAAGAATTT
Organism: Vallitalea okinawensis; assembly: GCF_002964605.1. Classification (NCBI taxonomy): domain Bacteria; kingdom Bacillati; phylum Bacillota; class Clostridia; order Lachnospirales; family Vallitaleaceae; genus Vallitalea; species Vallitalea okinawensis. Next base: position 124,130 of record NZ_PQDH01000003.1, on the reverse strand, counting down.
GCCTGTAATAGAAACTGAAAGAGTGTTATTAAGAAAAGTATCTGAGGAAGATGTTGCAGATATTTTTGAGTATGCTTCAAATCCTAATGTAGCTAGGTATGCATCTTGGAGTAATCATAATACTCTTGAGGATTCAAAAAGGGTGGTAGACTATTATGTCAATGCCTATAAAAGTCATTCTTGCTTAATATGGGGTGTGGTGAATAAGAGTGATAATAAACTCATTGGAACTGCTGGTTATGTAAATATTAATCAAAATTCATGCAGAGGTGAAATAGGCTACACATTGAATGAGGCGTTTTGGGGAAAAGGTTATGCCTCTGAGATAGCTAGAAAACTCGTTGATTTTGGGTTTTCTTCAATGCATTTACATAGAATAGAAGGAATATGTCATGTTGATAATCATCCTTCAGTTAGGGTTATGGAAAAGGTCGGAATGGAATTTGAGGGAATATTAAGAGGTTATAATAAGAAAGAAGATAACTTTTATGATGTTAAGTTATATGCTATCTTAAAAGAAATTGAATAAGAATGTCTATTAAATCTCATGGAATGAAGTAATCCATGAGATTTTTGTAATACTAATTTAAGGTTTATAACATAGCAATTCAATGATTAATCATGTATAATGAGTATTAATTTAGTAAAATAAGGCATTTTGGATGAAGTTACTGAAGGAGATGGAGAGATTGAAAAAAATGACGATAAACGGACTTATAAAAGAAATATCTGAATTAATGCTGACTGTGATAACAGCATTGATTATTGCTTTTTTTGTTCAGGCGGAAGTTTTAGCATCAACAGAAGTCCATGAATCATCAATGGAAAATACTCTTTTTGAAAATCAACGATTATTTATTGATAGGGTAAGCTATAAAGTTACCTCCCCTCAGCGAGGAGATATTATCGTATTTAATGAAGAAAGTAGTGAAGGATTTTGGAGCAGTGACATTGGTATCCTATTAGAAGATTACATTACGAAATTTAATGGAGAAGAACAGAGGTTGCGTTATGTAAAAAGGGTTATCGGAATTCCAGGTGATGAAGTTGACATCCGTGACGGCAAGGTCTATATCAATGGAGAAATATCTTATGAAGCCTATACCCTAGGTGATACTAGAAGTAGAGAATTAGAATTTCCATGCACTGTACCGGAGAATAAACTATTGGTATTAGGAGATAATCGAGAAATAAGTAAGGATAGTAGAGATTTTGGTTTGATAGATTTTAATAACATAGAAGGTAAGGCTTTTATACGATATTGGCCATTAGATGAAGTTGATTTACTTAATTAGAATATAAAGTGTAATGAGAAAAAGGTTGCTGAATAGCAACTTTTTTCTCGTTATGTTGGAATGTACTGAGTATTACTTGGAATAGAAAGAGAATCATGAATATTAATGATTTCTAATAGAGTACATGTTAATATTTGACAAACATTAACGTAGTTGATATAATGCTTAATAAAGATGTATAAACATGAACAAACATGAATGTGCATAAAAAATGCACTTTCTGTAACAGTTCTACTTACTAATAGGTGTATAGGGGTGAAATGGAAATGTTTATCGAAGAACGTCATCAAACTATTTTAAACATTATTAAAGAACATGGAAGAATTACAATTGGAGAAATTCAAGAAAAATTTAATATTTCTGTTGATTCTGCAAGACGTGATTTAAGACTTTTAGAGGAAAAAGGATTGCTAAAGAGAACGCGAGGGGGAGCAATCCCAATCGCGCAAGTTGGTATCATGCCACCTCGCCGTAGAGATATGAAAAAGATGGAGTCATATGATAATTATGATTCCATAGCAAAAAAAGGGACAGAATTAATAAAAGAAAATGATATTGTTTATTTAACAAGTGGATCAATGGGTTTTATTATGCTCAAATATCTTCCAAAGGATATAAGATACACTTTAGTTCTTAATTCACCAAGTCTTGCTAATGAGTTAAAATATTGGGATAATCTAACCGTCTATATGATAGGTGGCAAAATGAGAATGCATGCTACCACTTCTATTGTTGATAGTTTTGCCACAGCATTTGTAAAAAGCATGCATTTTGATGTATGTCTCATGACTGCAGCAGGAGTAGATGCGGATTTTGGTGTTTCTAATGGAACAGATGAAACAGCAACCTTCCAAAGAGCTATTATAGAAAATACTAGGAAGAGTATTTTATTATTACCTCATCATAAAATTGGATTTAAAGCTTTTATAAAGGTTTGTGACGTAAACAAATTTGACACTTTAATAACAGATTGGGATGCTCTAGAGGAAGAGTTGATAAAAATTCAAGAAACAGGTGTAGATGTCATCGTTACTAAAAAGGAATAATTGGCATCAGTTATGAAGAGATTTATAGAAACCAACATTAGGGAGCGCTAAGTGATATTATGAATAATAAATAAGGACAAGGAGGAAAAATGAGTGAAACTAGCATGCAATTATTATATAGAAACTGAGGAACTTGTCAAAGCTAAATTAATTGATATTGATTATTTCAAATTCCCTTCATTAGGGTTTCAAGCTCCAATTCTTGATGACTTAGATCTTTATGAAGAATTTCTTAATGAAAAGAAGCAAATAAAACCGTTTATTATACATGGTCTATACCCATCACCGCATAATGTATGTTCACCCAGCTTTAAAGAAGAGTTAAGGACTGATATTATCCAGAGAATTATAGATCAATCCGAAACACCAGGAATATCACTTCATTTTGATGGAGCAGAAGAAGATGCATCCCGTGATGAGATTATTGAAATAGCGGTAGATAATCTTATATTTCTAAAAGAAACATTTAAGGAAGTAGAATTTATAGCAATTGAAAACGTAGAAAAAAGTAGATCACCTTTTTTATCAGATCCAGAGGTCATTTCAAAAGTTGTCAAGAGAGCTGATATAAACTTCTTGCTTGATATTAGTCATGCCATCTGGTCATCCAATTATAGAAAAGAAGAGTTTTTTACATATATAAATAAGTTGCCTTTGGATAAGGTGTATGAAATACATATCAACGGGTGGGCAGAAAAAAATGATGACCTTATGTGCCATATCAAAATTGGAGATGATGGATACAAGATTCTTCAATATTTACTTAGAAGATGTTCTCCTGAAATAATAACTCTTGAATATGGTAGACATAATGATAGGATAGGTATTGGCTGTCCAGTCATGAAGCCCGATAGCATCAATGAAAAAGCTAAAGAGGAAATCATTGAACAAGTCAGTAAGTTGAGAGAAATTATACGAAGATGAACATAGTATAAACCTCATAGAAACTTCATCAATTACTTGGATATAAAAATCTTTTATCAGCTACGAATAGATTACCACTGAAATATAAGATTTCTAACACTCTAGAAGGGGGAAGCGCATAAATATATTAAAAGCAAAAAAAGGCTGAAATCCAGTGTTTAACTGTGTTTCAGCCTTTAAAATGCAACGATTGGTAGTCATTGATGTTATTTTGGGCTAGGAAAGTACTGTATTTTGCTCGCAAGGTTCCATACTTTCCTAGTCCAGTTTTAATGTTGCTTTGGCGACTTTTGTACTGTGATGTAAATGGTATTCACCGACTGAGTAAGGGGCTAAATTGCAATTTAATGATTCTAGTAAAGAATATTTTTAATTATTGTTTATATTGATGTAGTATAAATGTGTACCTTACAATTATATTGAGAGTTTAATTGGATTACGTGAAATCTAATATGTAGACTACTTATGTTTGACTTCGTATAACACTATATTTCAGTATGCTACGAATAAGGACGCTGAAGTAAACAAAGAGTTTATTTAACAATGAAAATTTTGCTGTTTTTTATATAAATGAAAGTAACGGAGGTTTTTAAATGATAGACTTAAAAGATTATGGATTTAATGCAACAATGATGCCGGAAGATGAAAAGGGTATCCCAGCTCGTATTATAGCAGTGCACAAAGAACGTTATGAACTTATCTGCAAATATGGGCAAACATATGGTAGATTAAAAGCAAGTTCATACTACAAAGAGCAACATGAGATTTTTCCTACAACTGGAGATTTTGTTTTTATTCAATATAATGAGAGTGGTGACAGCCAAATTATAAAAACTCTAGAGCGAAAATCAAAGTTTTCACGTAATGATTTCTCAGGTCATGCAGTCGAATATGTTAAAACAGTTAAAGAACAGGTTGTTGCTTCAAATTTTGATTATGTGTTTATTATGGCATCGTTAAACCATGATTTCAATCTTAAACGAATAGAGCGCTATCTAACTCTTGCTTGGCAAAGCGGTGGTATTCCTGTGATAGTCCTTACTAAATTAGACTTAGTGGATAATTACACAGAGCAAACGCGAGCTGTTGAAAAGATAGCAGCCAGCGTCGGTGTTTTTGCTGTGAGTGCTAAAACGGGTCATGGTATTAACTTGCTATCTGACTACTTAAGACCAGGTAAAACTATAGTATTACTTGGCTCTAGTGGTGTGGGAAAATCAAGTCTTGTAAATGTACTTGCAGGAGAAGAGATAATGGTGGTCAATGATATTCGTGAGGATGATAGCCGTGGACGCCACACAACAACACACCGACAGCTTATTATGCTATCAAGTGGAGCAATGATTATTGATACCCCAGGTATGCGAGAACTTGGCATGTGGAATATTAATGTTGGCCTTAATGAAGCATTTACAGACGTGGAAAGCTATTTTGCTAGATGCAAGTTTTCTGATTGTAGGCATAAAAGTGAGCCGGGCTGTGCCATTAAACAAGCTATTGAGATTGGGGAACTTTCAGAAGAGCGTTGGAATAGCTATTTACAAATTAAATCAGAAGCACAGTTTGTAAATAACAAGGCAAGATGTTTACGTGAAAAAGATGCCCGAAATAAATCTATAGCAATGTGGAATAAAAAGAAGAAAAGAAAAGGATGATATATACTACAGGTAAGAATTATTGATAGGAATATATACGATTAAATGGCATGATATACATTGTTGTGCGAAGCCGACTCTGCCTTAGTCAATTTTTGAACTGATCACAATTGGTCAGTTCAATTTTTTTCCTATTTCTCCAACAAAAATAAAATAGCTGAAATCCAGTTTTTATCTGAATTTCAGCCTTATAATGCGGATGAAGGGACTCGAACCCCCACGGTGTCACCACCGGCAGATTTTGAGTCTGCTGCGTCTGCCTGTTCCGCCACATCCGCTAGTGTTTAAGTGCTCATTTATATTAACATAAAAATATTTTATTTGCAAGTTTTTTTAAGCAAAATTTTCAAATTTCTCGGTAAAGAATAACAGTTGTCCAATTACCTAACATGACTACTAAATTTATGTTATAATAGTATTGATTTTGATTGAATATAAAAATATTTAAAGAAAGAAGGAACTTTTTAGAGGAGCATTACGTCTAATGTAAGATATAATACTATAATTAGTTATTAAGAAGTACTTAGGACAAATAATAGATCAAAGATAGAAGAATATATGTACTGAGACTATACCCAGAATTGATCGATAGTGGGAGGTGCACTTTTTTGTACGAGTTAGATGAAAAGGTATTAATTAATAATGCTAAGAAAGGCGATTTGAACGCTTTTGAACAACTCATTGAGAATTATGAAGTAAAGGTATATAACATAGCACTTCAGATGTTGAAAAATGAAGAAGATGCGAAGGATGCATCACAGGAAGCACTAATAAAGGTATACAAGAACTTAAATAAATTTGATGGAAGATCATCGTTTTCTACGTGGATATACCGCGTTACAGTAAATGCTTCTCTAGATTATATAAGAAAGAAAAAAAGTCATAAAGATCATCAGAATTTGTCGTTGGACGAAAATATTGAAGTAAAAGAATCTGTTGAATCTGTCACTGAAGCCATGCCTGAAAAGACGCTATTACAAAAGGAACGTGCTCAACATATTTATAAGGCCATGGAACTTTTGAAGCAAGAACAAAAGACCATAATCGTTCTAAGAGATATCAATGGGTTAAGTTATAAGGAAATCTCAGAGATAGTCGGTACCTCTGAGGGGACAGTTAAATCAAGACTCAATAGAGCCCGGAAAAAGCTAAGAGAACTTTTAATGGACATGGAACTTTTTAAGAAAGAGTGCGTCTAATTGAATGAACCGAATGAAAGGAGGGCTTATAATGAATTGCAACGAAATTAGAGATTTAATATCTTTATATATAGATGATGAATTAAATACAACTGAGCAAATTCAGTTTGAAGAGCATATTGCATCTTGTGAAGCATGCAAATATGAATTAGAAATGTTAAAAGAAATTGTAGGAACACTCAATGAAACTGAAATCACTCCATTACCTAACGATTTCCATGAGGATTTGATGGAAAAAATTCACGAAATAGAGCGAGAAAATCATGAGATTAAAGAGCAAAATAATAAATTCGTTTCATTCTTGTCACAGTTATTTAAGAAGAAGTTTATGGTGCCTGCTGTGTCGATAGCGTGTATTATGCTTTTACTCGTTGTAGCAAGAAATCCACTTATTATGAATGATGGTCTTATGGTGGAGAAGGCTGAAAAGAGTACTAATAAAATGGCCGCTTATGATACTGCTGCACTAGAAGAATCCGCAGAAGAATCTAAGGCGGATAATAAGAGTGACATGCCTATGGCAGCTAGTGAAACTACCAATGCAGCTAGTATGAAAAATGAATCTAAAGAGGATATTCATGTTGATAGTGAAGAGGCAAGTATAGAAGAAATTCAAGTAGCTGGAGAAACTGAATTGACTTTAACATTTGGGGATACAGAAGCTTCACCAGAATTTTCTGAGATGTATGGTGCTGCTGATAAGATAATTGATGAGTTTTCAACTTATGAAGAAATCTTTACTCATATAGTCAATGATTTAAGTGAATTAGAAGCAACAGCTATCCAATTGTCATCTCTTAAAGAAACAAATCAATTGGATGAAAAAGCTTTAATTGACAATTTGAGATTCCAATTTGGGCAAATGAATTTTTACTCATCAACCGAATTACCACAGGAGGATTTTTACTCAATTGTAGTGATTCAAGAAGAAACAAGTGATGGAATCACTGTTATCCTTCAAGTATTGAATGAAGAATTTGATTTATATAAAGAATATAATGTAGAAGCTCAAGAAAGTGGCATGATGCTAAGAGAAATTATTGAGAGTGAATAAAAAGTTCAGATGTTTCATAATGCGTTGAAATCTATAGAAGTATAAGATGATATGCAATAATAAAGGAAAAAATAGAGGTCCATATCGAAAAGACTTCTATTTTTTTTCTGTTTTTTTTGGTATAATAACTATGATAGTATGAAGAAAGTCATATCGAAGTTCTATAACGAGGTGTAAAGATGAAAAATGAAAATAAACTATTGATAGTTGATGGGCACAGTATTTTGAATCGTGCTTTTTATGGCATTCCATTGCTTACAAATAAAGATGGACAACCAACTAATGCAGTTTACGGTTTTATGAATATTTTATTAAAAGTTATTCATGATGAACAACCAACACATATAGGAGTTGCTTTTGATGTAAAGGCACCTACTTTTAGACATAAGATGTTTACAGAATACAAAGGGACTCGTAAAGGAATGCCTGATGAGTTAAGACAACAAGTGCCAGTTATCAAAGAACTTCTATCAAAGATGAGCATTCCCATCTTCGAAAAAGATGGTTATGAAGCAGATGATGTTTTAGGAACATTGGCTAATCAGTATGAAAAACAAAATTTCCAGGTAACAGTATTATCTGGTGATAGGGATTTATTACAATTAGCTACAGAAGCTATAAAAATTAAGATACCTAAGACTAAAGGAAACAAAACTGAAGTAGAAGAGTATTTTGCAAAAGATGTCGAAGAGAAATACGGTGTAACACCTACAGAATTCATCGATGTAAAAGCATTAATGGGTGATACTTCTGATAATATACCAGGAGTTCCTAGCATCGGTGAAAAGACGGCTGTTAAGATTATACAAGCCTATAACAACATCGAAAATGCTATTGATCATGCTGAAGAAATAAAACCTAAGAGAGCATCAGAAAACTTAAGAACTTATGAAGATCAGGCAAGAATGTCTAAGGAGTTAGCAACTATTTGTATCGATTGTCCTATTGATATGGATATTGCTTTTCTTGATAAAAAGAATTTAGTCCAACCAGAAGCTATTGATTATATGCAATGGTTAGAATTTAAGTTGTTAATTGAACGCTTATTGGAGGATGCTGGTGAGACTCAATCAACCACTTTGGAGATACACTATAACATTGTTGATTCACTGGCGAATTTAAAGGATCAGTTAAAAGGAATAGAAGAATTAGCCTTTAAAATTCTTCCAGAATTTAAGTATGTTTCTTTAAGTGTAAAAGATCAAACATATATTATTGATCTAGAGAATCATGATATGCATAGGGTGACTGAAGTTTTAAAAGATGTACTTGAAGATAATGATATCAAGAAAATAGGTTATCATGCTAAAGATGACATTCACGTATTACATGAAGCAGGTATTCAATTAGAGGGATTGCAATTTGATGCTATGATAGCAGCCTATTTAATCAATCCGTCAAAAGACGATTATTCAATCAATACTTTAGCCTATGATTATCTGCATACTAGTTTGCCAAGCGAAGAGCAATTATTAGGCAAGGGGCGTAAGCGAATTGATATCAGAGAACTAGAAGAAGAACAACGTCTTTCATTCGTTGCCTCTCATTCATTAGTTCCTTATATGATTAAGGATAATATGTTAAAACTCATTGATGATGCTGGTATGATGCCACTGTATTTGGATATCGAGCTTCCATTAATTTCTGTTCTAGCAGACATGGAGGAAAGAGGTATATCTGTTAACCAAGATGGACTAAGAGTGTATGGTGAGCAATTAGAGATTACGCTCAACCAAATTGAGAAGGATATTTATGATTTAGCAGGTGAGAAATTTAACATAAATTCTCCCAAACAGCTAGGGGTTATTCTATTTGAGAAATTAGAACTAACTGTTATAAAGAAAACTAAAACAGGTTATTCAACTGCTGCAGATGTACTGGATAAGCTTAAGTACGAACATGCAATCGTTGAGTTAATACTTGAATATCGTCAATTAAGTAAATTGAAGTCTACTTATGTAGATGGGCTCTTTGCAGTTATTGATCAAGATACCAGTAAAATTTATTCTACATTTAAACAGACGGTTGCCGCAACTGGACGTATTAGCAGTACAGAACCAAACTTGCAGAATATACCTATAAGGATGGAAATGGGACGTCAATTACGAAAAGTATTTATTCCTACTTCTGAGGAGTATGTCTTTGTTGACGCAGATTATTCACAAATTGAATTACGTCTTCTTGCTCATCTCTCAGAGGATGATATACTTATTAAAGCTTATCAAGAAGATGAAGATATTCATCGTTTAACGGCTTCACAAGTTTTTAATACACCTTTGGAAGAAGTTTCTTCTTTACAGAGAAGTAATGCTAAGGCTGTCAATTTTGGTATCATATATGGAATCAGTGCTTTTAGTCTTAGTGGGGATTTGAAAATTACTAGAAAAGAGGCACAACAGTACATTACTGCTTACTTTGATAAGTATCCTAAAGTAAAGGCTTATTTGGATCAGTGTGTAGAGAGTGCTAAAGAAACTGGTTATGCAACCACGATGTTTAATCGTAGAAGAAAGATTGATGAACTTAGATCACGTAACTTTATACAACGTGGTTTTGGAGAAAGAGTTGCGAAAAATATGCCAATACAAGGATCAGCAGCAGATGTCATAAAAATCGCAATGGTTAATGTCCATAAGCGCCTGAAGGATGAAGAACTCCGTTCAAAACTAATTTTACAAGTGCATGATGAGCTGCTTATCGAAACTCATAAAGATGAAATCGAAATAGTAAAAACTATTTTAGAAGAAGAAATGACCCATGCCGCTGATGTAAAAGTACCTTTGGATATTGATATGCACACAGGAGATAACTGGTATGAAACAAAGTAAGCTCTTGGTTATTGGCATGACGGGGAATTCGGGTAGTGGCAAGAGTACTGTTGCTACCTATTTTAAAGACGCTTATAATGTAAATGTTATAGATGGGGATAAGATAGGCCATCAAATGCTTGAGAAAGATTCTCCTGCATTTGATGAACTTGTACAGCAATTTGGTGAGGGAGTTATTGATGATGTTACAGGACACATCTCTAGGGAAAAATTGAGAAGTATTGTCTTTGCAGACTCCAAGCAATTAAGTGCATTGGATCGAATTTCCCATTATCATATATGCAAGTTCATCTTTAATCAGATTCATGAGATAAAAACGTATCAATCCCTGAAGTATTCTGCTATAATAGTAGATGCTGTTAAATTACTAGAATCAGATTTAATACACTATACAGATACAATTTGGGTTGTTATATCGGACATTGAAAAGAGAAAAGAGCGACTGCTAAATCGTGACGGTTTATCCATTGAAGCAATAGAAAAAAGATTAGCCTCTCAATGGAAAAATAAAGAATACATTGAAAGAGCTGACGAGATTATCAGTAATGATACAAATCTTGATGAGCTTTTTAAAGCATGCGATGCTTTAGCAGTAAAATATAATTTGCAATCTTCGCTTTGAGCCAAAAATAAAAATATAAAAAAGCTCAATATTAATATAATGTAAAAATCGAAATGAAGGTTGAATATATGCAATAAATTTGACGGAGGGACAACATGAAAAAAATAATAACATTATTTGCTTTTGTTGCAGTTGTATTATTATTTATTGTATTTGTTAGCTATACAATTAGTAATAATGAGACAACGGGTGCTATAGATGAAGTATCTAAAGAGGTTGTAGAAGAAGTAGTCGAAGAAGTGGTTATACCTGAGCCAGCAGAGGGTGGTACTTTAAAAGTTGCTATCAACGATCCTGCCTCATTAAACCCCTTAGTAAATAAGGATGAATCAATTGATTTATTACTTCAATTAGTTTTTGATGGTCTTGTTTCCTTAGATCAAAATCAAAAGCCACAAGTTAATCTGGCGAATTCTGTTGAAGCTAGTGTCAACGGTACTTATTTAACGGTTACTTTAAAACCAGAAGTTTATTGGCATGATGGAGAAGTTTTCACAGCAGATGACGTTGTGTTTACTATTGAAACCCTTAAAGCTTTAGGGGGAGAGTCCATGTATGCTAAGAGTATAGAAAATATTTCTTATGCAAATGTGATTGATGACAATACTGTAGAAATAGTTTTAAAACAAGCTTACAGTGGCTATTTATATGGATTAACTTTTCCTATTATTCCAGAACATATCTACCAAGGTGAAGATATGCTAACAACAGAAAAGAATATGACGCCTATAGGTACAGGCTCGTATATATTTGAAGCGTATACTCCTATGCAAGATGTTTCGTTAACAAAAAATAATAATTGGCATGGTGGATACGTCTATATAAATAACGTTTCTGCTATCATTACAAGAGATGAAGCTGCTAAAATAAACTCTTTAGAAGCCAATATAACTAATGCGTTATATACTTCCCAAGTTGATTGGAGTAAGTTCACAAGTAATGAAAATTGGCAAGTCAATGAGTTTTCCACCTATTACTATGATTTTGTTGGGTTTAACTTCAATCATGCACTTTTACAGGATAAAGATTTGCGACAAGCTTTAGTTTACAGCGTTAACCGTGAAGAGATTGTCAATGAATACTTGATGGGTTTTGGTACTGTTACTGAAACGCCTATCCATCCAGATTCTTGGTTAAACACATCAGAGCTAGCTGTTTATGCTTATAACATTAATAAAGCCTCTGAAATTCTTTTAAAAGAAGGATGGGCAGATAGTGATAATGATGGTATTCTTGAAAAAGGTAATGATAAATTAAGCTTAGAAATGATTGTATCCAATTCTGATCCTGCACGTTTAGCTATTGCAAATGCTATCAAAGAAGATCTTGCTGAGGTAGGAATAGAAGTAATTATTACACCTTTAGATTCAGCAGCTTTTTATGCTAGAATAGAAGCTGATGATTTTGATCTTTTTTATGGTGGATGGAACTTATCACCAATTGTTGATTTAACTTTTGCATTTGGTACAAATGCTACAGGGAATTATATTAACTACAGCAGTGCTACAATGGATGAACTATTAGCTAATGCATTTAAAGCAATGGATGAAATAACTATGAAGAATGAGTATGCTGCGTTAATAGAGTACATTCAAAGTGAAGTTCCATATATGAGCCTTTTCTTTAGAGAGAATGCTTTAGTAACCAGTGATATTTATGGGGAAATAGAACCATCACCAAATAATATTTATGATTCTATTGAAAATTGGTACATCGCCGAGTAAATAAAAGAAGCACATAGCAAGTTTTAACTTGTTATGTGCTTCTTTTACTAACTTGCGAAGTTTGTCAGAATTGTATTATTCAATGTAAATAGAATAAGTTGAGTACTGTTGATCCATGTAATTTAGAGATATTGTCATTCTTTGTAGGTTATGTTATGATTAATATGATACTTTTGAGAGAGGGAATCACTATGATAAAAAATGAAAATATCATATTTGGTTTGGATATAGGAACAAGAAATGTCGTTGGAATCGTTGCTCAGAGAGTTGATGATAAACTCGTTATCAAGGACTGGGAGGTTGTTGAACATGCGCCTCGTGCCATGATTGATGGACAGATTCATGACATAATGAAAGTTGCTGATACCATTAGCAAGGTGAAGGTGATTTTAGAAGAACGTCAGAATATGACACTAAAAGAAGTGTCTATAGCTGCAGCAGGTCGGGTTCTTAAGACGATAACCATCAATACCTTTATTGATTTTGATGAAGAGCAAGAAATAGGAAAACATCATATTCAATCTCTTGAATTAAATGGTGTTGAACAAGCTCAGAAGAGTATTGGTGAGCAAACAGAAGGGGATTTCTTTTGTGTTGGCTATAATGTCGTTACATATTATTTAAACGATTATGAGATTGAAAATTTGGAAGCACATAAAGCAAAAAGAATCGGGATTAAAATATTAGCAACTTTTTTACCTCAAGTCGTTATTGATAGTTTATACACATCTGTACACAAAACAGGTTTAACTGTTGATCACTTATCTTTAGAGCCTATTGCAGCAATTAATGCGGCAATACCAAAAAGTTATCGTATGCTTAACCTAGCATTGGTCGATATTGGTGCAGGGACTTCAGATATAGCAATTACAAAGAACGGTAGCGTCTTTGCTTATGGAATGATACCCATGGCTGGGGATGAAATGACAGAGAAACTAGTTCATAAGTACCTGATTGATTTTGATACTGCAGAGAAAATGAAAATTGCTACATATGATCAAGAAAAAATCCGTTACAAAGATATATTGTCAATGGACCATGAAGTGAATACTAAAACCGTCTTGAAACAGTTAAAACCGGTTATTGACCAGATTACAAGTGCTATTGCTGATGAAATCATTAAGTTAAATGGAAACCAATCTCCAAATGCTATCTTTTGTGTAGGCGGTGGAGGACAGTTACAAGGTTTTATAGAGTTGTTAGCAAAAAAATTAGGTCTACCTAAAGAAAGAGTTGTTCTTAAAGGTGTCAATGATCTTTTAAATGTAACCTTTGATTGCGAAGCTTTTGTAGATCCTTCGATGGTTACGCCTGTGGGGATTTGTACAACTGCAATGGAAAATCAAAAAGATAATTTCTGTGAAGTTATACTCAATGATGAAAAAGTTAAGCTTCTCAACGCCAGGGAATTAACAGTTATGGATGCTGCATTAAAACATGGTTATGATTATAGTAACTTGATGGCAAGGAAAGGTAAAGATCTACATTTTACTTTGAATGGAGCAAAAAAACGAGTAAAAGGTCAATTAGGTGAACCAGCAGAAATCTATGTTAATAATAAAGAAGCTAACTTACATACGGTCATTAGAGAAGGCGATTACATAATAATCAAAGAAGCTATAAACGGACAAGATGCTAAAGCTAAGCTGAATGAATTCGTAGTCTTTCAAAGCAGTTTTATTGTCAATGGGATTGAACAAGAGATATCTCTTCCGATTTTTGTTAATGGAGATGTTGTTTTGAATAACTGTGATATTCAACCTCAGGATCACATTCAATTCGAAGAAATACTAACATTAGCAGATTTATCCAAGTACTTTGAAATGCCTTTAGAGAGTACCTTTTATATTAATGGAATTGAAGAACATATCGATGCTCCTATTAAAAGGGGAGATTACGTGGAATACAGTATTGATGACAATATAACTGCAACTACATTTGAAGAAGTAGCTGTAAGTGAGAATGTGGAACAGCAATCAACTCCTGTAGTTGTGGAAGAAAAATCATGGACTACTGATGGCTCATTAGATTTTATAGTAGTTGTTAATGGAGATACTGTTATGTTACAAGGCAAAACGGATTATATCTATGTTGACATATTTGAGTTTTATCCTTTCGATCTTGCTAATCCTAAAGGGAAAATTCGTTTAAAGTTAAACGGTAAAGAAGCTGCCTATACGGATCCGCTAGGACCAAATGACCAATTAGATATTTACTGGGAGTGATATAATGGGTTATTGGAATACGAGAGGTCTAAGAGGTAGTACATTTGAAGAAATAATCAATATGACCAATGATATGTATCGGCAGAAAGGCTTAGCCATGGTTCAAAAGATTCCCACACCTATTAAGCCTATTAAGATTGATAGTAAGCAAAGAACTATAACTTTAGCTTATTTTGAGCAAAAGAGTACAGTGGATTACATAGGCATTGTACAGGGCTATTCCATCTGTTTTGATGCTAAGGAAACAAGTGCAGCTAGTTTACCTTTGGCCAATATACATGAGCATCAAATAGAATTTATGAAGGATTTTGAGAATCAAAAAGGTATTGCATTTCTTCTTGTTTATTTTACGAAGAAAGATGAATGCTTCTTATTTCCTTTTAAAGATCTTTACTACTATTATTGTATGGCTAAAAATGGTGCAAGAAAATCCATACCTTATGAGGCTTTTGACCAGTCATATAAGATACAAAATGGTACTGGAGGGGTATCCTTACATTACTTAGTGGCTTTACAACGTTACTTGGTGAATCTTCACAAAGAAAGAGAAAGTAAAGAAGCTTAAATAAAAAAGCGTAGAAGTGGTACTGTGGCACCATGTTCTGCGCTTTAGCTGTATACAACTACCTATATATGGAAAATATATATAATGGAGGTGTTGTATATGAAACGCATTTTCTTTACCTTTATACTCATTGTCCTTCTATCTTATTTATTTTTTTATTCAGGTCTTTTTGAGAGGTCTATAAAGACCCTTGAGTCAACTTTAGCTGAAAAGGATAAGACAGATAATATGGTGGATGATTACGTATTGATGGTAGAAGATAATCAATACAATTACAATTTTTTTGAACCAACAGAAGGGTTATATCTTGGAGCTTACGTTTTATCTAATCGATATATCAATCACTCAATTGAAGAATTTGATTTATTAACTGGAAAACATCATCAGTTAAATTTAACATATATAAAGGCTGGGCAAGCAATCGATAAGGACTTTATTTTAAACTGTATAGCAGAACTTAGGACACCCTATATAATTATTTATCCTTCTCTTACAGGGGACGTTAATGACTATGATGATCTTATTACAACTTTAAAGAGCATTAGTGCCTACGAAGTACCAGTGTTTATTTCAATATACCCATCACCTATTGAGAATGGTGTTGCTGCGGAGAACTATATACCATATTTCAGAACATCCTATCAGCTAATACAAGAAATCATTGAAAGTGCTGCAGTAGTTTGGTCAATTAATGTAGAGAATTATTCATTTGCCATGGATTTTTATCCAGGAGATCAGTATGTGGATTGGATAGGCATGAACTTGAGACTTCACGACTACAATAATAATTACTTAGAGGATATCATTAGTTTTTATGAAATCTTTCAGGATCATAAACCATTGATTTTTAACGAGTTAGCTATAAGTCACTATTCCAATACACTTCATCAGTACAGCATTGAAGAGGCTACAGATGCATTAGAAGCTATTTATTCTTTAATACCAAGCTATCCTCGTATTAAAGGGATTAATTATCTTAATGTAAATGTTACAGATCAATTAGATGATGTTTACTCCGTAACAGAGGATCAAAACCTATTAGTTGCGTATCGGGATTTAATAGCAAATCTGAAAAATGTATCAACACTTTGCGAAAGAGATTTAACAAAAGGGACTACTCATTATACCTATTTTACTGAGATTTTAGACTATAATGACGAACTGTATATGACAGAGAACTATATCCTTCAGTCATTAGGGAGTTCGGTAATTCAAGATGTGATGAAAGTATTATTTAACAGTAAAGTCTTTTATTCTACTAAAGATATTGATAGATTAACAGATTATAGTATAATAGAAGACAGAGAAAGTAAAATAATTCTTATAAAATAATTAAAAAATATTGAAACGAGCTCTAAAATTTAGTATAGTAAATATTGACTTGATTTTTTTAGTTATACCTGATTCTTAAGGAGGAAACTTATGAACCAGAATTATAGAATAGCTGTAGATGCAATGGGAGGCGATAACGCTCCACAGGCTGTTATTGAAGGTTGTATAATGGCTATTAAAGAGATGCCGCAAATTGAGGTAGTCTTAATCGGTGACGAAGTTAAAATAAATAAAGAATTATCAAAGTACACTTTTGATCAAAGTAAAATTGAAGTCATTCATACAACAGAAGTTATAACTAATCATGATTCACCTGTTATGGCTATAAGAAGAAAGAAAGATTCATCACTTGTTGTTGGCATGAATCTTGTTAAAGAAGGTAAGGTAAGCGGTATTGTTTCTGCTGGAAATACAGGGGCTATTTTAGCGGGGGGAACTTTTATTGTTGGGCGTATTAAAGGTGTAGAAAGACCAGCTTTAGCACCACTAATTCCCACAAAAAAGGGTTACTCTGTCTTATTAGATGTTGGTGCCAATGCAGATTGTAAGCCTAGTTACTTAGTTCAATTTGCTAATATGGGGTACATATATTCCAAACAAGTTCTAGGTAAGAAATCTCCTAGGGTTGGTATTGTCAACATTGGAGCTGAAGAGTCCAAGGGAAACATGCTTACAAAAGAAACTTATAAACTTTTAGAAGAAGATACGAATATTAATTTTATAGGAAATGTTGAAGCGAGAGATATTACAGATGGTGAGGCTGATGTAGTGGTTTGTGATGGCTTTACTGGAAATATTATTCTTAAGAATATGGAAGGCGTAGGTATGTTTCTTTTTAGTGCTATTAAGAATGAGCTAAAAACGAGTTTACGCTTTAAAATAGGAGCATTACTACTCAAACCTATGTTTAAATCAATCTATAAACGATTTGATGCATCTGAAGTTGGAGGTACTGTTTTACTCGGTCTTAATGGATTAGTTGTTAAAGCACATGGTAACTCTGATGGTAAGGCAGTTTTTAATGCAATACGACAAGCTAAAAACTTTATTCAATCAGATGTTAACAAATCTATCGTTGAAAACTTATAATGATATAAAGAAAACTTTTTTGGACATTATTAAGGTGTGAGAGGACTAGTGCACCGAAGCCAAAAGGCATCAATAATTTTCTAGTTGGAAGGGGTATTTATTTTATGGAATTTGAAAAAATTAGACAAATTATCGCAGAAGAACTTAATATGAATGAGAGTGATATTACAGAACAAACATCTTTAGCAGATGATTTAGGGGCAGATTCCATTGATTTATTTCAAATCGTTATGGCGTTAGAAGAAGAGTATAATATTGAGTTCTCTAATGAAGATGCTGAAAAGATTAAAACAGTAGCAGATGCAGTTGAATTTATTAAAAATAACGCTTAAACCAAGAAAGTCCTGTGAAACGGGACTTTTTCTGTGAATATATAAGTCGAATTAAATAATTGTTATATGCCCATCAATTATTTAGAACTATTCGACTTTTAAAATAAGGAATATATATTGAACTAATGAAAAAATATTCTATATGATTAGTTCAATATATATAGCTTAAACGTTACACATTATAATATAATTTCTAAATACTACCCCAGATAGTGGGGGAAAGGATTTGAAAATGGAAGATAGGTTGCAGACCTTCGAGCAGGTCATCCAGTATCAATTTAATAATAAAGAATTATTAGCGCAAGCCCTCACCCATACCTCATATGCCAATGAGAAAAAAGGCAATAAGTCAACTCATAATGAAAGACTTGAGTTTTTGGGAGATGCTGTACTTGAAATTATAATTAGTGAATATCTATTCTTTAATTACAGTAAGTTATCAGAAGGAGAATTAACGAAGTTCCGCGCCAAGATAGTATGTGAACCAGCTCTAGCTTATATGGCTAAAAAGATAAATCTTGGTGATTTCCTCTATTTAGGTAAAGGTGAGATGTTGTCAGGTGGGAAGGAACGTCCTTCGATCCTATCAGATGCATTTGAAGCCGTCATTGGTGCTGTTTATCTGGATGGTGGACTTCGTAAGGCGAAAAGTGTTGTGAAAAAGATTTTGCTTGAAAACTTAGACGAATACGGTATTAAGAATCTGTTTACTGATTATAAGACAGAACTACAAGAAATCATCCAAAGTAAGAGTAATATCCCCCTTAAGTATGGTATTATTCGTGAAGAAGGACCTGCACATAATAAAACTTTTGTTGCAGCTGTAAGTCATAAAGACCAAATCATAGGTTCAGGTTCGGGAAAAAATAAAAAAGAAGCTGAGCAGAATGCAGCAAAGGATGCACTAAAAAGCTTAGGATAGTTGGTGATAGCAATGCGTATGAAAAAATTAGAAATTCAAGGTTTTAAATCTTTTGCGGATAAACTAGCTTTAGAATTTGATGGTGGTATTACTGCAATCGTAGGACCTAATGGTAGTGGAAAGAGTAACGTTGCAGATGCAATTCGTTGGGTACTGGGTGAGCAAAGTGTTAAATTGCTACGGGGTGCAAAAATGGAAGATGTCATTTTTGCTGGTACTGAGAATCGTAAAGCCGTATCTTTTGCACAAGTGTCTATTACATTTGATAATTCCAGTCAGTTATTTCCTTTAGATTATTCGGAAGTTTGTATTACCCGTAGAGTTTATCGATCCGGTGAAAGTGAATATTACATCAATAAATCAAGATGCCGTTTAAAGGATATACATGAAATGCTCATGGACACAGGAATTGGTAAGGATGGCTATTCTTTGATTGGACAAGGTCAAGTTGAAAAACTACTTAGTTCAAAGCCAGATGATCGACGCTATATTTTTGAAGAGGCAGCAGGGATTGTTAAATACAAAAGTAGAAAATTAAGTGCAGAAAAAAAATTAGAAGAAGAGCATCAAAATTTACTGCGCATAAATGATATTATCTCTGAAATTGAAAATCAGTTAGAACCTTTGGAAAAGCAAGCTGAAAAAACAAAACTTTATTTAGGATATAGTGAAGAGCTTAAAATATATGAGATGAATCAATTCATTAATGAGCATGAAATCGTCAAAGAACGCATGTTAAGCATTGACGATGAGATTAGTTTGCTTATAGATCAAATAGAAAAAAGTAAAATAGAGCAAGTCAATGCTAAAGAGAAAAATAATGAGTTTATTCATCATGTTAAAAATATAGAGGATAAGATTGAGGTAACTCGTAATCAGATTACTTCTTTAACTGCGGAGATTGAGAAATTTGAAGGAGATTTAAAAGTTACCCGAGAAAGACAGGGGTATTTAAATCAAGATATTACTCGCTTAAAGAGTGTGATTGACGAATCAAACCTTAAAATTACAGAAAAAGATAATTCCATCTGCGGAAAGAAAGACGAGCTTAATCAACTAGAAGAGGGGATTAGTCTTTATAAAGATCAACTGGATGAGATTAATAATCGCTTGAATAAAGCAGACCAAGCTATGAATGATGCTTTGGCTCATTTATCAGAAAATAAATCCGTCGTTACTAAGCTTTTTGATGAAATTACGGATAAGAAGACTGCTTTACAAAGAGAAGAAATTATGATTGAGCAAATTGATATGCAACATCAAAAGCTTGGTGATGAAAAACGGGAGTTCGCTGAAAAACTTTCTGAACATGAACGTGTCTACAATGATCTCAATAATAAAAAAATTATATTCAAAAAGACTTTGAGCGAATACAATGAAAAGATGCAAAATTATCAGCATGTATCTGAAGAAAAGAAAGCCCATCTCAATAAATTGATGGAAGGCTATCAGAAGATCATCAACGACTTAAATATGCGTCGCTCTCGATTAAGATTTCTTGAAGACATGAATAATGACTATGAGGGCTTTAATAAGAGTGTCAAGAAAATTATGCAGTTAAGAGAGCAAGATCCTGTTAAATGGAACAAGATTCATGGTGTCGTTGCAGATTTAATGCACGTACCTAAAAAGTATGAAACAGCAATAGAAATTGCATTAGGTGGCAGTATTCAGAACCTGGTTACTGAAGATGAGCAATCAGCTAAAAATGCTATCGCTTATTTAAAAACCAATAAACTGGGACGAGCTACTTTCCTGCCATTAAATATGATGCAAGAAAGAAAAAATAATAGAAAAGACATAAGTACATACCCTGGTTTTATAGGGTTTGGTAATGAGATTATTAAATACGGCAGCCAATATAGTAGAGTCATGTCACGCTTACTAGGTAATGTTATCGTTGCAACTGATTTTGACTCAGCATCAAAGATAGCAAAAGCTTTTGGTCAGTATCTAAGGGTTGTTACACTAGAAGGTGAACAGTTCAATATTGGAGGTTCCATCACAGGTGGTAGTATCTACAAGAAGAATAGTTCTATTTTATCTCGCAAAAGAGAAATAGAAGAACTGAAAGAACTCATCAAAAAAGGACAGAAGAAAATTCTTGAGAGGCAAGAAAAAATTGATGCTCTAAAAGATGAAATCGCCTATAATGATGATCAGTATAAAACATTCATGAATAACTACACAACTTGCAATGCTCAATTATCTGAAGTAGAGCAAAAGGTAGAACAAGTTGATTATTTGAGATCTTACGTAAGTAATAAAATGATAGCTATCGATGGTGAGAGGAATAACTTACGTGAAGAAAAGCAAAATAAAACAGACAGTATGGAAGCCATTAATCAAATCATTAGTGAGTTAATGATTAAAAAGAATACCATACAAGTACAACATGAGACTACTGAAAGTACCATTGAAGAAAAGAGACAACTGAAAGAAAGTTTGAATAAAGAAGCGACAGATATAACAATAAAGTATAATGAACTCAAGCAGACAGGTGATCGATTAAAGGATAATATCAAATGGCTTCAAAATGATATAGATGAATTAGTAGAAGTAGTGAATAAGTCTAATCTTCAAATAGATGAACACTATAAAGAGATTGAGAATTTGGATGAACAAGCTAGAGAACATCAAAAACTGATCAAAACGAAAGAAGAAACTTTAGCAGGAAGTCAGGCGGGGTTAAAGGATCTTGAAGAAAAGAAAGAGCTTATTGCTAAGAAAAGAGTAGAGTTTGAAGAAAAGATTGAATCATGCCTTGAAAAAATTAATCTCTTAAATAATGAATTAAGCCGTTTTGAGAATCAGAAGACTCGATTAGAGGTTCAATTAGATAACCTACGAGAGCGTATGTGGGAAGACTATCAGATCACTTACTCCACTTGTCTAGATTACAAACAGGAGTTAGGAAGTAATAGTCAGATTAAGAGTCATATAGATAAATTAAAAAGACAGATTAAAGATCTAGGTAACATTAATATGAACGCTATTGAAGAGTTTAAGGCTACAAAAGAACGGTATGAATTCTTAACAACACAGAAAGATGATATTATTACTGCAGAAGAGAAGCTGCGCTTGCTAATAGAAGAGTTAACAAAGGCTATGGAAGAGCAATTTGAAGAACGTTTTAAAATCATAGCTAATGAATTTAATACAGTATTTTCTAAGCTCTTTGGAGGAGGGAAAGGTTTATTGCAATTATCAGATGCATCAGATCCGCTGCATGCAGGTATCGAAATTGTTGCTCAACCTCCAGGGAAGAAGTTACAAAGTATGATGCTTCTATCAGGTGGTGAAAAGGCCTTAACAGCGATCGCTTTATTATTCGCCATCCAAAAGATGAACCCTTCACCTTTCTGTGTACTTGATGAGATAGAGGCTGCACTAGATGACTATAATATTAAGCGTTTTGCTGGTTATTTAAGAGACTTAAGTCGTCAGACTCAATATCTAATCATAACACATAGAAAAGGGACTATGGAGTCTGCTAACGCCCTCTACGGTATTACAATGGAAGAAAAGGGTGTTTCTAAATCAGTATCTGTTAAGTTTGATGAAACAGAAGATGAATTACAGTATGCTTAAGAAAGGACGTTTGAAATGGGATTTTTTGATAAACTTAAAGCTGGACTAACAAAGACACGAGATCAATTAATTGGTGGAATAGAGGAAGTATTTAGTTTTCATTCAGAAATAGATGATGACTTCTATGAAGAGCTAGAGGAAGCATTAATTCTGGCTGATATGGGTGTTCAAACCAGTACAGAAATAACAGAAAGACTACGCGATGAAGTGAAGGCTAGAAAATTGAAGTACACCAATGAGGTTAAAAGCCTCGTTAAAGAAATTATTACTGATATGATTGATTATGATACTACAGATTTAACAAAAGATGATGAGATGAATATTATCCTTGTTATTGGTGTTAATGGCGTAGGGAAAACAACCACTATTGGTAAAATATCAAATCAATTAAAAGAAAATGGGAAAAAGGTTCTCCTTGCAGCTGCTGATACATTTAGAGCTGCTGCCATTGATCAACTAAAAGTATGGGCAGATAGAGCAGCAGTTGATATCATTTATCATAATGAAAACGCTGATCCAGGTGCTGTTGTATATGATGCTGTGCAGGCTGCAAAATCACGTAAAGTGGATGTGCTTATATGTGATACTGCAGGACGTTTACACAATAAGAAGAACCTTATGAATGAGTTAGCTAAGTTAAATAAAATTATTAACAGAGAATTACCTGATGCCAACAAAGAGGTTTTACTTGTATTAGATAGTACAACAGGTCAAAATGCATTACAGCAAGCAAAACTCTTCAAAGAAGCTGCAGATATAACAGGAATTATCTTAACAAAACTTGATGGAACAGCCAAAGGCGGTATTATTGTTGCTATCCAACAAGAGTTGGGGATACCTGTTAAGTACATTGGTGTAGGGGAAGGTATAGATGATCTTCAGCCATTTAATCCAAAAGAATTTATAGATGCCTTATTTGAATGGAAAGAGGAAGAAGAGGTATAGTTTATTGGCTACGTCCATGTAGCACTTAACGCATTAAATCATGCCTCAGTAGATAAAAAGTGGTAACAAAAAAAGAGCTGAATTTCAGCTCTTCTTTTGTTTAGGTAAATTTTGAAAGGTAATTTATTTTAGATTTAATCTAAAATTCTAGAATAGTGACATTGGGTCTTTGTATTCGTAACCAAGGCTATCTGCAACACCTTCATGAGTTACTTGACCATCATAAGTGTTTAAACCTAATCTTAAGCAAGGATCAGCTTTCATTGCTTCAACTGGACCCATATTAGCTAATTTAACAGCATAGCCCAATGTAGCAGACTCTAATGCGAATGTAGATGTTCTTGGAACTGCACCAGGCATATTAGCAACAGAGTAGTGTAATACACCATGTTTTACATAGAATGGATTATCATGAGTTGTAACACGATCAATGGTTTCAATTGAACCACCTTGGTCGATAGCAACGTCAACGATAACAGCACCATCATGCATAGCTTTAACCATATCTTCTGTAACAATCTTAGGTGCGCTTTCACCAGTAACAAGTACAGCACCTACAAGTAAATCGCAGTTTTTAATTGCTTCTTCAAGATTGTGATCATTAGCTGCAAGAGTAGTAACTCTGCCTTCAAATATATCATCTAAGTAAGCTAATCTAGCGTTGTTTACGTCTAAGATAGTAACGTGAGCACCTAAACCAACAGCCATTTTCGCTGCATTAGTACCAACAACACCACCACCGATGATAACAACTTCAGCTGGCTTAACACCAGGTACACCACCTAGTAACATACCAATACCACCAACATATTTCTGAAGTAGGTGAGCACCAACTTGAACAGACATTCTACCAGCTACAGCACTCATAGGAGTTAATAAAGGTAAAGAACGATCTGGGAATTCAACAGTTTCATAAGCGATACCAGTTACTTTTTTATCTAATAGAGCTTTAGTTAACTCTGGATTTGGCGCTAAATGTAAGTAAGTATATAATGTTTGACCTTCTTTGAATAAATCGTATTCACAAGCTAAAGGTTCTTTAACTTTTACGATCATATCTGCATCAAGGAATAATTTTTCTTTATCATGATAGATTTGAGCTCCAGCATCGATGTATTCTTGATCAGAAAATCCACTTCCAACACCAGCGGTAGCTTCAACCAATGCAGAATGACCATTTTTTACTAAAGTTTTTACACCACCTGGAGTTAAACCTACACGGTTTTCATTGTTCTTAATCTCTTTTGGTACACCAATAATCATATACATTCCCCTTTCAATTGTAAATGCCTTATAGCATAAACCCTTAATTCAAAAATTAAATTTTCTTTTTAGTTTCTTCTAGCTTAGGAGTAATAGAGTAGTTATTCTTAACAGAAGATAAGACTACATTGGTTTGAGTTTTCCTAATGCCAGGTAAACTTTTGAGTTTGTTGATAATAGATTGTAAACTTTCAGTATTCTTTGTGATTACTTTTAATGCGTAATCATAAGTCCCAGCAATATAATGACACTCAAGAACCTCTTCTTCAGTCTCAACAAATTCCATAAATTTTGTGGAATATTGAGAACGTTCTAAGCTTACAAACATAATAACAGTTAAATCCTTCTGAAAACTTTCAGGATTAATAATTGCTGTATACTGCTTGATTAAGTTAGAGTTTTCAAGCTTCTTAAGGCGTTCGCTAACAGCTGAGATGGAGAGATTAACTTTACTGCTAATCTCAGAGATTGACATTCTAGCATTTTGTTGAAGAAGATGAATAATACTTAAATCAATTTTATCCATATGCATTCCTCTTTCAATCCGTGTTTGGTTTATGTTTTGATTTTAGCATAGCGGATGAATAATTTACACAAAAACATTATAATTCAATAATATTTTGTCTGAAAGAGATATCAGCTACGCAAATATTTTGGTTAGGTATATTTATTTAAACCTCATAGAAAAATTAATTAACCACATCTAAAATAATGCTAAATGTCACAGCGTTGATGTGTGATATTTTATATTAGCAAATGATATATGGTTATTATACATATAATGAGCGAGGTGGATTTGGTTGTAGCTGTGCAAATATACTAACATGAACTGCATAAACATTTGCTTTTAAGGGCACAATATAATCTGGTTCGACAAATATCTACTATTATAGGTAGTTGTTAAATAGAATGTCTTATCATAAAGAATACATATTGAATAGATTTGTAGCTTAGATAATCCTTATTTTAACGTCAATTGCAAGATTAATTACTGTACTAATTTTAAATATTTATGTAGGTATAAAACTTTTTTAGACTTTCAAGTAAAAATACTTGACAACCCTATTCATTTATATTAGAATAACTAACTGTAAAGCAATAACCCTTTACAGGTGATGATATGGATAAGATATTAGAAGTTACCCTTTTGTATGATTTTTATGGCGAACTTCTTACTGTAAAACAAAAAAAAATTTGTGAACTCTACTTTTTAGATGATTTATCCTTGAGTGAAGTATCTGAACATCTGAATATTAGTCGACAAGGCGTACATGATGCTCTTAAAAGAAGCGAAAAGCAATTGCATCATTACGAGGAAAAGCTAAAGTTAGTCCACCGCTTTGTCAAACAGAAAAAAAATGTAGAGAATATTATTGACATCGTTGACTCCTTAAAGGATAATAGAAATAATGGAAGAGCGGTGTTGGAGAAATTAGAGGCCATTCAAGCACTTGCCAACGACGTTCTAGAAAATTACTAGGAGGCATTCTATGGCTTTTGAAAGTTTATCAGATAAATTACAAGGTGTATTTAAAAAACTTAAAAGCAAAGGGAAGCTTTCTGAAAAAGATGTAAAGGCAGCTCTTAGAGAAGTTAAATTAGCTTTATTAGAAGCAGACGTTAACTTTAAGGTGGTTAAGACTTTTATCAAAACCATACAAGAGAGAGCTATCGGGCAGGAAGTTTTAGAAAGTTTGACCCCAGGACAGCATGTTATAAAGATTGTTCATGAAGAACTGGTTAACTTGATGGGAGCAACTCAAAGTAAACTGACTTTTGCTTCTACAGGAATTACAGTCATAATGATGGTTGGTTTGCAAGGGGCCGGTAAGACCACTCATACTGCAAAATTAGCTGCTAGCTTGAAAAAACAGGGGAAGAGACCTTTAATGGTTGCCTGTGACGTCTATCGTCCAGCGGCTGTCAAGCAACTTCAAGTTGTTGGTGAGCAAGTTGATGTTCCAGTCTTTGCAATGGGAACAGATCATAATCCTGTTGATATTGCAAAAGCAGGGATTGAGCATGCGAAAAAGAATAACTTAAATTTAGTACTTATCGATACAGCTGGTCGATTACACATCGATGAAACAATGATGGAAGAAATCGTTGCTATAAAAGAAGTATCAAAACCGCATGAAATATTATTAGTAGTTGATGCTATGACAGGTCAGGATGCCGTTAATGTTGCTGAGACCTTCGATAATGCATTAGGTATAGATGGTGTCATACTTACTAAGCTTGATGGTGACACTAGAGGTGGTGCAGCACTTTCCATTCGTCAAGTTACTGGAAAACCTATTAAGTACATCGGTATGGGTGAAAAAATGGATCAACTAGAAGCATTCCACCCAGATCGTATGGCTTCCAGAATATTAGGCATGGGAGATGTACTAACTTTAATTGAAAAAGCACAAAATAGTATTGATGTTGAAAACGCCGCTAAGATGGAGCAGAAACTCCGTACAATGGATTTTAACTTAGAGGATTTCTTAGATCAAATGCAGCAAGTTAAAAAAATGGGGTCTATCAGCCAGTTAATTGGTATGATTCCAGGTATGGGTTCGCAACTTGGCGATGTTGAAATAGATGATGGTGAACTAGGTAAGATCGAAGCTATTATTTTGTCTATGACGAAAGAAGAGCGTAAAACACCTTCTCTTTTAAATGCTTCTCGCAAACGTCGTATTGCTAAAGGTTCAGGTACTTCTATACAAGATATTAATAAGCTTGTAAAGCAGTTTGAACAAAGCAAGAAGATGATGAAACAAATGAGTGGCATGATGAAAGGGAAAAAGGGTGGTAAGGGAATGTTAAAATTCCCATTCATGGGCTAAATTATTTATAACCTTTTGTTATGAATATATATAGAATTAGTTTTAGGGAGGTGAAAACATGGCAGTAAAAATGAGATTAAAAAGAATGGGTGCTAAAAAAGCTCCTTTTTATAGAATCGTAGTAGCTGATTCAAGATCTCCTAGAGATGGTAGATTTATCGAGGAGATTGGAACATACAACCCAACAGTTGAACCAAGTGATATTAAAATCAATGAAGAATTAGCTAAGAAATGGTTATCAACAGGTGCTCAACCAACTGAAACTGTAGGTAAGTTATTAAAACATGCAGGTATCGTTGAATAATTGCCGTTTGCTGGAGGTGTAGCGAATGAAAGACTTAGTAGAAGTTATTGCTAAAGCCTTAGTAGATAATCCTGATGCTGTGCAAGTTAATGAAGTTGAAGGAGAGCGTTCAGTTATTGTTGAACTAAAAGTAGCTCCTGAAGACATGGGAAAAGTGATTGGTAAGCAAGGAAGAATTGCTAAAGCAATCCGCACAGTCATTAAAGCGGCTGCTACAAAAGAAGAAAAGAAAGTAGTCGTAGAAATTTTACCATAAGGTTAGGGGGAATCCCTAGCCTTTTTTGGTTATTGATATTCTAATCCTAATTATTGTGAATAATTAGGGTCAAATTAATGAAAATAAAGGTGGTAAGCCTATGAGTGAATACTTTGAAATAGGTAAAATAGTGAATACACATGGAATTAAAGGTGCTGTAAAGGTTATGCCTATAACAGATGAACCTAAGCGTTTCGAGCTACTAAAAAAGGTAACAGTTAAAACTAGGAAAGAAACTAGAGAGTATACTATCTCTAAGATTCAATATCAAAAGGATGTGCTGATCATTACTTTTGAGGAAGTTAAGGATATGACTACTGCCGAAATGCTTAAAACAGCCATCATATATATACCTCGTGAAGAGGCTTTACCCTTAGAAGATGATGAATACTATATCAGTGATATTTATGGCCTAAAAGTAATTACTGAAGAGGGACAAGAATTAGGTGTCGTTGATGATATTATCTTTACAGGAGCAAATGAAGTGTATAAAGTCAAAGGCGAGAAAGAACTCTTAATTCCGGCAATCAAAGAATGTATCAAAGAAGTTAATATAAATGAAGGTTTTATGAAAGTTGAGTTAATGAAAGGGTTACTAGATCTATGATATTTCACGTACTAACATTATTTCCGGAAATGATTGATGAAACTGTAAGCCATAGTGTTATAGGTCGTGCGATCAATAGTGAGCTGATCAATGTTAATAGTATTAACATTAGAGATTATGCTAATAACAAGCATAATCAGGTAGATGATTATCCTTATGGAGGCGGTCCAGGTATGGTTATGCAACCGGGACCTATTTATGATGCTTATCAATCCTTATTAAACGGAAAAGAAAAAAAGAGAGTTGTCTTCTTAACACCTCAAGGTAAGACCTTTAATCAAAAGATGGCTAAAGAATTAGCTAAAGAAGAAGAGCTTGTTTTATTATGCGGTCATTATGAAGGTATCGATGAAAGAGTCATTGAAGAAATTGTTACGGATGAAGTTTCAATTGGTGATTATGTTTTAACTGGTGGCGAATTAGGTGCGGTTGTTATGATTGATGCCATTGCAAGATTAGTACCAGGCGTATTAGGAAGTGATGATTCAAGCGTTGATGAATCGTTTTCTAATAATCTATTGGAATATCCTCAGTATACCAGACCAAAAGAGTTTTTAGGGAAGAGTGTGCCTGATATCTTAACATCTGGACATCACGCTAATATCAATAAATGGAGAAGGGAGCAATCCTTAATTCGTACGCTGAAGAAAAGACCAGACTTACTGGATAAGGCAGACCTATCAGAGGAAGATCAACGATTTATTAAGAATTCTTCAAAAGGACTTTAATGAGTCTAATTAGAAGTATTAATGGAGTACTATGACGTAACGAAAAGTTAAAGAACCAATCTTGATATAAATGTTAAAACATGGTATGATGGATAAAAGAGGCTAGACTAGTCTCTTTTTCTTTTTTGAAGAAAATCATTTAGTAGTCAGTAGGGAAGGTGATCATTTGGAAGTGAACGAACCAAAAGTTGAGGATAATGTGAAGACTTCGGTGGAAGAGAATGATAGTTTTCTTAGAACAGTTTGGCTATGGGTTCGGGATATTGGGCTATGCTTAATTATTGCTTGGCTCTTTATTACTTTTGTTGCTCAGAATACATATGTAGATGGTACATCCATGAATCCAACCTTGGAGCATGGTGATTACGTCATTATAAATAAATTTATATACAATTTTACTGAGCCTGATTATAAGGATATCATTGTGTTTCCTTATGAAAATAATCCTGCCAACCCTTTTATTAAGAGAGTTATTGGTTTACCAGGAGATGAGGTAGATATACATGATGGAGCTGTGTATGTTAATGGAGTAGCTTTAGTAGAAGATTATATTACAGGTAATGTAGAAGCTACAGGTAATGTAGATTTTCCAGTTACTGTACCAGAAGGTGAATACTTTGTTATGGGAGATCATCGTGACGTAAGTTATGACAGTCGATCTACCAAGGTCGGCACCATTCCTGAAGAAAATATAATAGGAAAAGCAGGACTGCGTATATGGCCATTTAAGGATTTTGGTTTTGTTAAGTGAGAAATAGTCGGAATAATAATCGTTATAGAAGATGTCGTTATAGTGTAGAAGGGAAGTTGTATTAGATGAGTCAAATATCCGTCAGTGAAGATAATAAAGGTAAGCAGATCTTTCTCTTTATCCGAGACTTAGTTATATGTGTATTGATAGCTTTTTTATTTATAACTTTTGTTGCCCAAAATGCAGTTGTTTCTGGAGAATCCATGTATCCTACATTAGAAGATGGTCAATTTTTAATTGTTAATAAATTTATATACCATCTTTCTGAACCAGAAAGAGGCGATATTATTGTTTTTGATCATACAGAAAGTAATCGTACAGAACGCTATATAAAGCGGATTATTGGTACACCAGGTGATGAAATTGATTTCAGAGATGGCTATGTATACATAAATGGGCAACAATATGTGGAAGACTATATAAAGGTGGTTACTATGCCAACTGATTCATCTGTTACCTATCCGATAACTGTACCTGCTAACAACTATTTTGTCCTGGGTGATAATCGTAATAAGAGTAAGGATAGTCGATATAACATAGTTGGTACTGTTGAAGAAGACTTAATTCTTGGAAAAGCGAGTATACGTATTTGGCCCATTACAAAATTCGGATTTGTTGAATAATTATTGATTACTTATAATGGTTAATAAATGCTGTGTAATAAGCAGAAAAGAGGAGAATCAGACAAAGAAATTGGATTATTTTTTTATAGATGATTTCTTTGACAAATTTCTTGATAAATATATTGCATTGTAATATGTATTATGCTATAATAGTCCGAGTGAGTACGGATGGTCCTCTGCTATTAATGATTTAGTAAGAACATCTATGATGGAAGGAGGATGACTATTATGAATAACGTCATTCGTGAATTAGAGCAAGAACAATTAAAGAGCGATATTACACCTTTTAATGTAGGTGATACAATTCGTGTACACAACAGAATCAAAGAGGGTACTCGTGAAAGAATTCAGGTATTCGAAGGTACTGTTATCAAGAGACAACATGGTAGTATCAGAGAAACTTTCACAGTGAGAAGACTTTCTTATGGTGTTGGTGTTGAAAAAACTTGGCCATTACATTCACCATTCGTTGAGAAAATTGAAGTGATTCGTAGAGGTAAAGTTAGAAGAGCTAGACTTCACTACTTACGTGATAGAGTAGGTAAACGTGCTAAAGTAAAAGAATTAATCAAATAGTTAGTGAACAAAAGGGACTCTATCGATGTAGGTCCCTTTTTCTGTTATCATTAGTCGAAACTGAAACAGCTTATATAGGTTAAGGCTAAGTTGGTCTCATGATTTTTTATACGGGAAAGAAGGTATTATAAATGGAAAGAAAAGATCTAATGAAAGAGATTTGGAGCTGGACCAAAGAGATAGCAATTATATTATTTATTGTATGGTTTATTATTAGTTTCGTTGCACAAAATACTAAAGTATCCGGTCATTCCATGGAACCAACTTTAAGCGATGGTGATTTTTTAATCATTAATAAGTTCATTTATGATTTTGCTGAGCCAGCCAAAGGAGATATCGTCGTTTTCCCACATAATGGTGATGAGAGTGAGATCTACATTAAACGAGTTATTGGCTTACCAGGAGACGAAATTGATATTCGCGGTGGTAAAGTCTATGTTAATGAGGTTATGTTAGAAGAAGACTATGTCAGTGAGGATATTTATAACACAGGAAACATTGAATATCCTTTTACAGTATCCGAAGATAAGTATTTTGTTATGGGTGATAATCGTAATAACAGTTATGATAGTCGTTATCTTGAAGTTGGTTTAGTTCCTATTGATGAAATAATTGGTAAAGCAAGCATTCGTATTTGGCCACTAAATGAATTAGGGCTAGTTTATTAGAAGCGGTGAGTTTATGAATATACAATGGTATCCAGGTCATATGACAAAGGCTAAAAGGATGATGCAAGAGAATTTAAAACTTGTAGATATTGTTATCGAATTGGTTGATGCAAGAATACCTTTTAGCAGCAAAAATCCTGATATGAATGAATTATCAAAGAATAAGCAGCGAGTAATTGCAATTAATAAATGTGACCTTGGTGACGATAAAGTCATTAAACAATGGGTCCAGTGGTACAAAGAACAAGGTTACGGGGTTGTATGTATTAACTCCATTAATGGCAAAGGTTTAGGTAGGTTACTTGAGTTATCGAGAGAATTATGTAAAGAAAAGATTGAACGTGATAAAAAGCGTGGTAGGATTTTTAGACCAATTCGAGCAATGGTTGTTGGGATCCCCAATGTAGGCAAATCCACTTTTATCAATAAACTTGTAGGTAAGGCTAGCGCTAAGACTGGCAATAAGCCTGGAGTTACTAAAGGTAAGCAATGGATTAAGTTAAAAAAGGATGTAGAACTTTTGGATACACCTGGTATTTTATGGCCTAAATTTGAAGATAAAAATATTGCATTAAAAGTTGCTTATATTGGTTCTATTAAAGATGAAATTCTTGATACTTATACACTCTCAACAAATCTAGCTGAATACCTAAGAGAGCATTATCCTTCAGCTATAGAGAATCGTTATGCTATAGATGATATATCCCATTTAGATGGACCACACATTATTGAGGAAATTGCCGATAAACGTGGGTTTAAAAAAGCTGGTAATGAATTAGACATAGAAAGAGCAGCTAATCTATTAGTCGATGAATTTAGAAATAGTAGATTAGGACGCTTTACATTAGAGGTTCCAACAGATTTAGAAGAAGCAAATTTAAGTTAAACTTAAATTGCTTCTTTTCTTTTTCCATAATTTCCATTAGAATATTATTGTGAGGGTAATGGAAAAGGAGGAATTATATGATAATACCTATTATACCAAAGCCAGTAAAAGCACTTTTAAAAAATGGAGATGCATTTGTTTTTAATGAAGAAACTCCAATCAGAGGAGAAGAGTGTTTA
Organism: Vallitalea okinawensis; assembly: GCF_002964605.1. Classification (NCBI taxonomy): domain Bacteria; kingdom Bacillati; phylum Bacillota; class Clostridia; order Lachnospirales; family Vallitaleaceae; genus Vallitalea; species Vallitalea okinawensis. Next base: position 91,107 of record NZ_PQDH01000003.1, on the reverse strand, counting down.
GAAAAAGATATGCTTCTACTTCAAGAGCTTTTAACTCAGTATCTTAGTATTTCTCCAAAAGTAGACCAAAATATCGAAGAAACTGGTATCCATTTGAATATGGATAGCCAACTAAAGGTATTAGGTAAAGAAGGGTATCAGCTGGAAGTCTCTAGGTTAAGTATAAAAATTAATTCTTCCACACATCAAGGGTTATTCTATGGAATGCAGAGTTTATTACAACTGATCTATAATGCCCTTAGGGATTTAGATGGTAATTGGAGAATCGATCCAGTATTTATAGAGGACATGCCTCGCTTTACTTACCGTGGGTATATGCTGGATGTGTGCCGTCACTTTTTTGATAAGAATGCTATTAAAAAAATGATTGATTTGGCTTCCTTACATAAATTAAACTATTTTCACTGGCACCTTACAGAAGACCAAGGATGGCGAATTGAGATTAATCAGTATCCTCTCTTAACAGAAATAGGTTCTTTCCGTAAGGAGACCATTGTAGGCAATAAATCTGATGACCGGATTCATTCTGGTTATTATACGAAAGAGGAGATTAAGGAAATTGTAGATTATGCTGCAAGTAGATTTATAACCATCATACCTGAGATCGATGTGCCAGGTCATTTTCAAGCAGCTTTGGCAGCTTATCCACATCTAAGTTGCAATGAGCAACCATTAGATGTAGCCACAAAATTTGGTATTATAGACAATATTGCCTGTGCTGGAAAAGAAACTACTTTTGAATTTCTTTTCAATGTCCTAGATGAAGTATGTGAGATGTTTCCTAGTCCATATATTCACTTAGGGGGTGATGAAGCACCAAAAACTAGGTGGAAATTATGTAAGCATTGCAGGAGGCGCATGGAAGTTGAAGGTCTAGCTAATGAAGAAGAACTACAAGGTTATTTTATTAACCGATTAGCACAATACTTAGACAGTATGGGGAAAAGGATTATAACTTGGAATGAGTCACTGAAAGCTAGTTGTCTAGATTCTAGTATTATGATTCAACATTGGATGGATGGTAAGAAAGCTATGCATACAACGAAAGCTATTGAATCCGGTCGCCAAGTGATAATATCTGACTTCTTTCACTATTACTTAGATTACCCTTATGGCATGACACCATTAAGCAAAACTTATAACTATAACCCTATACTAGAAGGAATATTACCAGATAACGAGAAGGCGATAATCGGTATTGAAGCACCTTTATGGACAGAATATATTGAACGGATTGAGAAAGCTGAATGGATGACATTACCACGGCTTTCAGCACTAAGTGAAGTAGGATGGTCTTGGAAACATCAATTAAATTATGAAGATTTTAAAAAAAGAATGTTATATTTCACTAAATTCCTAAGGGAAATTGGTTATCATGTAGCCACAACAGAAGAAGCAGATATAAAAGGTATTAAAGCCAAATTACAGGTACTTAAATTCTTCATACCTCTTCTTAATCTGGAGACGGTTAAAGCTCTTTATCATAATATAAAAGAAAAAAAGTAATCTAGATTCGCTAGTATAATAGATTTGTAGAAAGAAAGGACTCATATATGAAATTAAAATATAAATGTCTAATTTTAGACCATGATGATACTGCTGTTAAGAGTACACCAGAGATACATTACCCATCTTTTCTAGCATCAATGAAAGTCTTAAGACCGGATGCTGAATTGACTATAGAAGACTTTACCAATTATTGTTTTAATCCTGGGTTTATGGAATTATGTAAGGATATTTTAAAATATTCCACTGAAGAACAGGAATATCAGTATAAAATATGGAGAGAGTATACCACTTCTAAGATACCAGATTTTTATGAAGGGTTTATAGAAATATTAGAAGAGTTTAGAAAGCTAGGTGGAATCATTACTGTTGTATCGCATTCTGAAAAAGATCAAATAGAGCGTCATTATTCATGCAAAAGTAGTATAACGCCAGATTTAATCCTGGGATGGGAACTGGAAGAAAGTAAAAGAAAACCAAGCACATATCCTGTTAAAGTGATTATGGATACTTTTGATCTTAAAGAGTCAGAGGTGTTAGTCGTGGATGATCTCAAGCCAGGCATGGATATGGCTAACAATAGCAATGTAACTTTTGCCTGTGCAGGTTGGTCGCATCAAGTAAAAGACATAGAGCAATTTATGAAGGAAAAGGCTGATGTATATTTTTCATCAGTAGAAGATTTTAGAAAGTATCTGTTTGAAAGTTTCTAATGATTAAAAAAAAGGGGGGGTTATATGTTAACACATATAGATACAATTATATTTGATTTAAATGGGACTTTGTATGAAAAGGGTGTAGCCATTAATGGCTCTAATGAAACAATTAGAAAGCTTAGAGAGCATAACTACCATTTAAGTTTTATTACCAATACAGATGGGCGGAGTATAAAGGATGTTTATCAAAGAGTATTAAAAAAGGGTCTTGATGTTAAAGAAGAAGAAATATATACACCTGTATCTGCTGTGAAGGTATTTATTGAGCAAAATAATGATAAGTTATTTTATCCTTTAGTCACTGATGATGTATTCGAAAGCTTAGTAGGTGTCAATCGAAATGTTAATAATCCCGATTACGTCGTTATTGGTGATTTTTGTGATAAGGTATCCTTTGAAGAAATTAATAAAGTGTTCAGGATGATTAAAAATGGAGCTAAGATTATTGCTTTATCCAAAACTTTATGGTACATCGACGTGGATGGTTATAGCATCAACACAGGTGCTTTCGTGAAAATGTTTGAAATAGCTTGCGAAAGTGAAGCCATTCTTATGGGTAAGCCATCTAAAGATTTTTTTTATATGGGGTTAAAGAGAACCAATAGTCAGCCAGAAAATACTCTGGTTATTGGTGATGATATCAAAACAGATATTTTGGGGGCAAAAAATATTGGAGCAACTGCAGCACTTGTGAAGACTGGTGTCTATCATGAAGACACATTAAAAAGTTCTCTTGTGCAGCCTGATTTTGTAATTGATAATATAAATGACTTACCTAATTTGTTAGGATTATGATAAGTATAAGGTAACGAGGGTCAAGATTTACAAAGATTTTAAGATAGGAGTGGTTTAAATACTCACAAAAGGTTTTAGATTTGGCTTATTATTACAGATAGCTGTTGGTCCTATATGCATATTCATATTTAACGAGGCAGTTGAGAAAGGTATAAAAAACGCAATAGTGGGAGTGCTTGCTGTAGTCTTTATTGATGCACTATATATTTTATTATCCATATGGGGGATTTCAACTTTAATAGAAAAAAATAAGAAACTATTAAAGTATTTTGGAGCCATTATTTTAATTATATTTGGTTTAAAGACAATAATCGATTCATTCAATATGGACTTAACTTTTAGCGGAATCAGTCCTGATATAAGTTATCTTAAAACATTTATAACAGCAATCATGTTAACTGCATCTAATCCTTTAACGATTATATTTTGGTCAGGAGTTTTTTCATCAAAAGTTATTGAAGAAGGATTTAGTAGAAAAGATGAGTTGAAATTTGGTTGTGGAGCTGTATTGGCAACACTAGTATTTTTAACTTCAATCACTCTAATTGGTCAGTTTACTCAAAGTTTTTTATCTGTACAGTACATAGCTATCTTAAATAAAATAGTAGGATTATTACTTATCTATTTTGGTATAAGATTATTAAGAACCAATATAGATCAAAAACAATCCAGTGAATAATAAACTATATTATAAGCAATGATAGAGTGGAGGATTTTATGACAAAAGTATATATTACAAGACATGGACAAACTAAGTGGAATGTTGAAGGCAGGATGCAAGGACAGAAAGATTCTAGGCTAACCACTCTTGGACAGAATCAAGCAAAGTGGTTAGGCGATAGTCTAAAAGATATCCCCATAGATATTATTATTTCTAGCTCTAGCGGAAGAACAATCAGTACAGCAGAGCTTATAAGAGGGGATAGAAACATCGAAATAATTCCAAACGACAATCTAAGAGAAATGTATATTGGTGAATGGGAGGGGATGCTACACACTGAAGTGGAAGAGCTTTACCCTGAACAAAGGTTTAACTTTTGGCATAACCCACATTTATATGAACCAATGAGTGGAGAATCTTTTGCAGATGTTCTTGTAAGAGCTAGTAATGAAATAGAAGATATAATAACTACATATAAGAATAAGAATATACTCATCGTAACTCATGCAATTACCCTGAAATCTCTTATTGCCTATTTTGAAAAGAAAGAAATTAAAGATCTATGGACAGGTGCTTTCATGAAATCAACTTGCTTAAATATCCTTGAGATTGATGGTGACAACAGAAATTTTATTCTACAAGGTGATACATCCCACTATCCAACCGATGATGCAATATAAGCATAGTAAATCATAAGGAGGCATACACTATGATTAGAAGAACCATGGAAGTTGTTCCATATAACCCTAATTGGATAAAAGAATTTGAGGTAGAAAAAAATAGAATCAATGCAATCATGGAAAAAGAAATTATTGATATCCATCACATTGGTAGTACTTCAATTCCTGGTATTTATGCTAAACCAGTAATTGATCTACTTATAGCTGTAATAGATATTCAAGCTATAGATCAATATGACCGTCAAATGGCGACTTTGGGTTATATTCCTAAAGGAGAAAATGGTATTAAAGGACGTCGTTTTTATCTGAAAGGAGAGTGCAAAAGAACACATCATGTTCATGTTTTTCAGGCTAACAATCCTGAGATCGAGAGACATTTAATTTTCAGAGACTATATGATCGCTCATCCAGAAGATGCAAAAGCTTATGAAAAACTAAAAAAGGATCTTGCTGCAAAATTTAGATATGATAATGAAGGTTATTGTGCTGGTAAAAATGATTTTATTCAAGAAATGGATCACAAAGCAGAGCTTTGGTGGAAGAATAGTAAAAAGATATAGCAAATGAATTTACAAAACAGTGTATTTATGATATTATATATTTAGATAAGTATCTAAATATATAATAGGAGGTGGCTTATGTCAAAAGGTAGAAAGATGTTAGCTCCAATCATTATTATCCTATTAATTGGTGGTTATGTACTTTTTCAGATATTTGGCCTTATAAAAGTTTCATCACTTTTAAACGAGTTTGGATCTGCAATATATCTAGCTGTTACTGTATTAATCATCTTTTTAGTATTAATCATAATAACCTTATTAAAAAGAATAAAAGAAATAAAGGATGGTGACGAAGATGATCTTGGTAAATATTGATCATATTCCAGGAAGAGAATTTGAAGCGTTGTCTATTGTGAAGGGATCAACAATTCAATCTAAGCATGTAGGAAAAGATATTATGAGTAGTTTAAAGACCATTGTTGGTGGTGAAATCACCTCTTACAATGAGATGATGAATGATGCTAGGGCTCTTGCTACAAAGCGTATGGTACAAGATGCAGAGCAATTAGGAGCAGATGCTATTGTCAATATTCGTTATGCGTCAAGCGCAATCATGCAAGGGGCGGCAGAAGTAATTGTGTATGGTACAGCAGTTAAATTTAAGTAAAAGAAGCTGACTCTATTCTGATGAAAAAAATCAGAATAGAGTCTTTTTTCAAGTAGTCATACTTATTAATACACCTTTATGTCTTGTAATATGGTCTAAATAGGGTTTACAACTTGGTAAGTGTATGCTATACTATTAATAAATAATAATTATCAATTAATAATATGATTCCAAAGAGGAGTTGGTAGTATGTCATTCCAAAGAATTGATCATGATGAAACTAAGCCAGAGGGTACAAAGTCAATTATTATATACGGTTATACAGAAAAGGAAATAGAAGCAATACGTTTATTAGGTCAAGACTTCGACATAGAAGATTTTATTGTTACTGACAAATCCATGTCTGGATTAACTCTAGGTGAGTTAGTTGAAGGGAAAAGAGAAGAAAAAACTTTTAAAGGCGCAGTGGCAAAAAGAAGTATCATTATGAACGCTTTTTCTAATAAAGATGTACAAGAATTTATTGAGGCTGTTAAGAAGTCAGATATAAAAAAGCCAATTTTTGCAGTAGTAACGCCTACATCTGCTAGATGGCAATTAGGTAAACTCATAAAAGAACTCGTACTAGAAAGCGTTATGATGAGTAATAATCAAAGAAAAAAACATAAGTAAATGAGAGGGGGCGCTAAGTCCTCTTATTCATAGATGTGGTATAATATGTAATAAATGTAATTTATCTAATATTATACTTGATTTTCTTGCTTTAATATGTTAAACTATTATTAGTCTAGAAATTGGACATGTATAAATATTTAGGAGGTGTAAAATGAAAGGACGAAAAATGAAGAAAAGAAAGAATAAGTTTAATCTTTTCAAGCATAAAAGGTTAAATGAACAGAAGATCGCATAATGCGATTATTTTTTTTGCTATTTTTCATATTATTCCTTAACAATTGCTATTTTTTTTATAGATTAAGCAAAAATTATTGAAAATCATACAAGCTATGGTTATACTATAAAGTGAGTAAATATTTCATTCAAATGATTAGGGGGCAAAATATGAGCGGTTATAGTGTTGTAGCGGCAGTGGCAACTGTTATATTTTTAATTATGGCATTTTTGGTTAAAACAGGTAAAATGCGTGTTGAATCTATTATAGGTTTAAGTGAAGAAAACATCAGCGAATATGATGAAGCAGTGACCTTTGCTTTTCGTTATTTTTTAATGGTAGCAGGGTACTATTGTTTATCAGCCATCATTCTCAATTACCTTGCGTCTAGTGACAGCATAGGGCTAGTTGTATTGCTTGTTCCATTTGTAACGAATCAAGTTTATTTGAAGCCTAGGTTAAGCGATTTCGTTACTATAGAAGATGACGATGAATATGAAGAAGATGACGATAACGAGTAATTTTGATAAATTATTTGAAAAAATACTAGACAAACCATTTATCCTGTGATAAAGTTATAGAGAATTAAGATTTAACTTAATGAAGGTTACCTTTAAATTAGTCCCGTGAGACTAGTAAGGTGGAAAGTGTGCAATGCTATAGGTATAGCATTTAATGACATGCTTAGGTATCTTACTAGTCCAGTAAGATTTTTTTTTGCCTATTTTTATCTCCGGAGATTTTTTAATGTATTTTGGCATAGATATATGCCATTCTAATAGCGCTAAAGGATGTGAATACATGCCAAGTAAAGTTATTTTAGATGACAAGGCAATTCAAAGAGCTCTTACTAGAATTTCTCATGAAATTATTGAAAGAAACAAAGGGGTAGAGGATGTTGTTTTATTAGGTATTAAAACAAGAGGAGTACCTCTAGCTGAAAGAATTGTAAAAAAAATCTATGAAGTAGAAAATGTTAACGTTCAATATGATGTTATAGACATCACATTCTACAGAGATGACTTAAAGAAAAAGTCAGATGATCCAGTGCTTAACAAACAGTTAAATATTGATGTAGAGAACAAAATAGTGGTTCTAGTAGATGATGTTATTTATACTGGAAGAACAGCTCGTGCAGCCATTGATGCTGTCATAGCTGCTGGTCGACCACGTTCCATTCAACTGGCCGTTATGGTTGATAGGGGACATCGTGAATTACCACTTCGTCCTGATTTCATTGGGAAAAACGTTCCTACTTCTGATGATGAAGTCGTACACGTTAATTTAAGTGAAACAGATGACATTAATTGTGTCGTCATTGAAAACTAGTTAGATATTTGAGGGAGGTAACAACATGGGTGAAATTACTACAGGTAGAAAAATGGTTTTAGGCTTACAACATGTTTTAGCAATGTTTGGTGCGACTGTTCTTGTACCATTCTTAACTGGACTAGATCCTTCTGTAGCATTACTAGCAGCAGGATTAGGAACACTATTATTTCATTTAGTTACAGGAGGGAAAGTACCAGTATTTCTCGGTTCAAGTTTTGCATTTATAGGTGCTATATCACTAACGTTACAAACAGAAGGGCTTGGCGCAGTAAAAGGTGGAATAATTTGTGCAGGTATTATTTATATAATTATGGGTTTACTAATACAAGTCTTTGGAGTTGAAAAGGTTAAGTCATTTTTCCCACCAATCGTAACTGGACCAATCATTATGACAATCGGTTTACGATTAAGTCCTATAGCTATTGGAAATGCTTTCTACACAACTGTTGACGGTGCAAGTGTTTTCTCACCTATCAGTACAATCATTGCATCAGTAGTTGTTATTACAATGATTGTTATATCCATCTTCGCAAAAGGATTCTTTAAACTTGTTCCAATTCTTATAGCTGTAACATTAGGCTATCTCGTATCTATACCATTTGGTCTTATTGATTTCTCAATAATCGACAATGCAAGTTGGTTTATCTTTGGTCAAAGTGATTCATTAGCAACATTAACAACATTACCTTCATTCACACTATCAGGTATCATTGCCATCGCACCTATCGCTTTAGTAGTTTTCATTGAACATATAGGCGATATTACTACAAACGGTGCTGTAGTAGGTAAAGATTTCTTAAAAGACCCAGGAGTACATCGTACAATGATGGGAGACGGTGTTGCAACTATCATTGCCGGACTATTAGGTGGTCCTGCTAATACTACATATAGTGAAAATACCGGTGTATTAGCTGTAACAAAAGTTTATGATCCAGCTATCTTAAGAATTGCTGCTTGTTTTGCCATCGTTCTTGGTTTAATCGGTAAGTTTGGGGCAGTTATACAAACGATACCTTTAGCGGTAATGGGTGGTGTTAGTATCATCTTATTTGGTATGATTGCATCTGTAGGGGTGCGAATCATGGTTAATGCAAAATTAGACTTTGCTCATAGTAGGAATTTAATCATAGCATCTGTAATCTTAGTACTAGGAATAGGTGTAGGCGAATTACCATTACCTGCTGGTCTAACGATATCAGGTTTAGCCATAGCTGCTTTAGCAGGTGTTATTTTAAATAAAGTATTGCCACAAGAAATTTAATCAACATCTAATAAATGATTACAAAAGGGAGGCTCGTAAGAGTCCCCCTTTTTTTAATGGAATAGGAAAGTTCGCGTTTTGCTCGCAAGGTACCGTACATTCCTATTCCAGTTTTAAGGTGCGCGTTAGCCACTTTTGTACTAGTGTAGGAAAGTACTGCGTTTTGCTTATAAAAGTAATGAGGTATCAAGCAAGGAACCATACTTTCTAACACACACTTGAAACGTGAGTAATGGTAGTTGCTTGAATTCAGGTAAATATGATAAAATGATGTGAGGTGATTCAGATGGAAATTAAGACATTACAACTATTAGATGGTGCTAAGCAAGCAAAAGGTCTAACTGTGATCATAGATGTTTTTAGAGCTTTTACAGTGGAGTGCTTTTTATTTCACCAGGGTGTACATCGAGTTTACGCAGTGAGTTCTATTGAAAAAGCACTTGTAATGAAAAAAGAAAACCCAGATGTTATTTTAATAGGAGAACGTAATGGCTTTTTATTAGATGGTTTTCATTATGGTAATTCGCCACATTATTTGAACCTTGCCACGAATCTTAAAGCGAAGACAATTGTTCATACCACAAGCGCAGGGACACAGGGCATTGTTCATGCAACTTTAGCAGATGAAATAATTACAGGTAGTTTTGCAAATGCCAAAGCTATATCGGAGTATATCAAGGCAAATAACTATGATCGTGTTTCTTTGGTATGTATGGGGAATAATACAAAATGGGAGGCCAAAGAGGATACTTTATGTGCCAAGTACATAGAAGCCTTACTGACTTATAGGGATTTCAATCTAAATGATCTAAAAGCTATAATGAGAAATCAAGGTGGAGAACGTTTTTTTAATAAAGACACTCAAGACAGTCAGCCAAAAGAGGATTTTGATCTATGCCTTGAACCTGATCAGTTTAACTTTGTTATCCAAGCTTTAAAAGTCGATAATGATTTATATGAGATGAAAAGAATTGATATATAGAAAGATACAAGGGTGATAGAGTATGTATGATGTTGTTATAATTGGGGCTGGACCTGCTGGGGCAACCTTAGCAGCCCGTTTAGATAAGAAGTTAAAAGTTTTGATTCTTGACAAACGTTCTTTAGATAAACCAAGTGGGGGTATCGTTAAGTGTTGTGGAGGGCTGTTAGCTCCTGATGCACAGCAAATGCTTGCTCATCTTGGTAGGGGCATCCCTAAGGATATTTTGACAGGTCCACAGCTTTTTACTGTTCGAACCATTGATTTAGATAATGATCTGGAACGTTATTACCAACGTCATTATATCAATGTTGATCGAGAAAGATTGGATAGATGGTTTAACACCTTTATACCCGATCATGTTCGTCGTGTTTATGATGCTCATTTTAAAAATTTCAAAAGAGTTAAAGATGGATATATTCTTAAATATACACAATACGGTAAGGTTTATGAAGTTGAAGCTCAAATGATAGTGGGAGCTGACGGTGCTTTCTCTACAGTAAGGAAACAACTTGAAAAGCATCACCCACATAAACAGCCTGAAGTCTATGCTTCCATAGAAGAGTGGTTCAAAGTAAGTCAAACAACACCTTACTTCACCACTATATTTGATAGAGAAGTGACTGACTTTTATTCGTGGACCATACCAAAAGGCGATTATCTAATACTAGGATCTGCCATCCCTAAAGGTCAAGAGATTAATAAGAAATTTAAGCTATTGAAATCAAAACTTACAAAACGAGGGTATGAACTAGAGGAGTGTTCTAAAAGGCAAGGGGCTATCATCAATCGACCAATGCATCTTAATCAGATATCTATAGGTCAGGAAAATGTATTTTTAATTGGTGAGGCAGCTGGATTTATAAGCCCCTCATCAGCTGAAGGTTTTAGTTATGCATTCAGAAGTTCACTAGCTTTAGCAAAAAGTATCAATGGTAGAAGGGAAGATATTGAAAAAGAATATCACCATTATCTAAAAAAGCTTTATGCAAATATACTTTTTAAGAATCTTAAGGCACCATTTATGTATAACAAGTTGCTTCGTAAAATAGTTATGACAACAGGTGTTCTGAGTATGGATATAGATGACTAGACAAATGGAGATACCGTTTATAGATCAAAACTTAATCGAGAAGATTATAGAGGATGATTCCTAAGAATCATCCTCTAAGTATTTATTATACTAATTCAATTATTCATAACGTAATGCTTCAATTGGGTCAAGTTTTGCAGCTTTGTTAGCAGGGTATACACCAAATACAATACCAATTGTAGCAGATATGATGGTAGTAAGTACAATTATACCAACTGACATAGAAGGTGTTACACTAATTAGGCTACCAACACCTTTGGCACCTAAGTAACCTAATATTGTTCCTAAAAAACCACCCATAAAGGTTATGATAAGAGCTTCAATAAGGAATTGGATACGAATATCCTTTTTCTTAGCTCCTAGAGACTTTCTTATCCCAATTTCTCTTGTACGTTCGGTTACTGTAACAAGCATAATGTTCATAACACCGACACCACCAACTAATAAGGAGATACCTGCAACGAAACTTATAAAGGTAGTAAATAGTGCCATCATATCATTTAATGATTCAATGTTAGCTAGAGCAGATTCTACTTTATATTTGTCTTCGTTCATATGAGAACGTTCTAGCATATCTGTAATCTCAGCAGCGACAATCTCGTTGTTATTGCGATCTAAAGTACTGACGGATATACCATCTACGTAATCGTGGCCAAACATAGATTGAACTGTATTGAGCGGTATAAAGACGTAGGACCATATCATATCCTCACCTAACATATTGACCATAGCACCTAAGGGGTGATCAATAACGCCTATGACTGTAAACTCATAAGTACCTTGATAAAGATCTACAGTGATTTTTTCACCGATACAATCCTCACGACCAAATGCCTTTTGAGCAAGTCGATTATCGATAACACCTACATAACTTTGTGCCTCTTCTTCAATACTAACAAAGTAACGACCTTGAAGGAGTTTAAAATTGTTAATAGTCAATAGTTCAGTATTAACTGCTTGAATATAAGCATCGGATTTTTCATTAGGTAATCGAAGTCTGACTTCACCAAACATGGTATTGTAAGCTGAAGCAGAAGTGACTTCAGGGTGCTTTTTAACAGTTTCAACATCCCTAACAGTTAGGTAATCACTGTTACTATCTGGATCAACCACGCTTATACTTAACATATTAGCACCGATATCTTCAAATTGACCTGTCAATTTATCTTGACTTCCTGCACCAATGGCGGTAATCATAATTACTGAACCAATACCGATAATAATTCCAAGCATGGTGAGGATAGAACGCATTTTATTCGTAGCTATACTTCTTAAAGCAGTTTTAAAGCTTTCCATTAGATTCATCCAGTAACACCTGCCTTTCCATAAGCCTCAGGTGTTGTATCTGTAACAATATCCCCATCTCGTACAATGATGATACGGTTAGCAAATTGAGCAATCTCTAACTCATGAGTAACCATTACAATAGTTGAACCTTCTTCATTAAGTTTAGTAAAGATATCCATAATTTCATTACCAGAACGCGTATCTAAGTTACCAGTAGGTTCATCAGCTAATAGAATAGCTGGCTTATTAACTAGAGCTCTTGCAATAGCAACACGCTGTTTCTGACCACCAGAAAGTTCATTGGGTTTATGATGACCACGATCGGATAGGCCAACTTTAGCAAGGGCACTATCAGCTCTTTCTTTTCTCTCTTTATGAGAGAAGCCTGCATAAACCATTGGAAGCTCTACATTTTCATAAGCGCTTAGTTTAGGTAACAGATTAAAGGATTGGAATACAAAACCAATCTTTTGATTACGAATATCTGCAAGTTCATTATCGTCTAGTTGATGAATATCTACTTCATCTAAATGGTACTCTCCGTCTGTACTTTGATCCAAACAACCAATGATATTCATTAAAGTTGATTTACCAGAACCAGAAGGACCCATAATGGCGACAAATTCGCCTTCGTTAATCTCTAAATCAACGGAGTGTAATGCTTTAACTCGGAGTGACCCATTTTGATATACTTTTACAAGATCATTCATTTTAATCATTGGATTCATCCCCTTCGGTTTTAGGAGTTGGAATAACCTCCATTCCATCTTTTACTTGAGAGGATGGATTTATAATTACACTTTCACCTTCTTCAACACCAGCAACCTCAACATCTAAATCCGATAAGATACCAAATTCAATAGTACGCTTCTCAACCATATTTTCTACATCAACAACATAAACGAAGTAATTGCCTTCCTTATCTTTCAAAGTAGAAAGAATTGGTACAACAACAGCATCTTCCTTTGTTGCCAATGTAATAGTTGTATCAACAGTATAACCAGGTTTTAATAAATTTTCACCAGATGCATCATAATCAGTAAGTGTAATTTCAACTTTTACAGCTTTAGTAGCTGAATTACTTGTGGGATCATTTTCAGCCAGTGGTGAAATGTATGTAATTTCACCATTAAATTCAATCGGACTCAGAGATCGTGTTTTAATCGTAGCAGTTTGACCGATTTGTAAAGATGGACCATTAAATTCAGAAACATAAGCTTCAACGATAAAATTACTAAGGTCAGCAACTTCTACCACAGGTACAGTTTGATTAACCATGGAACCTTCTTCAACACTGACAGATAAAACAGTTCCGTTTATTGGGCTTAATATTTCTAAATCGTAGTCTTCAACTCGATTAGCTAAATCTTCCGTTTGCAGGCTTTGGATATCTCTTTGAATAACAGAAGTATTTTGTCCAGAAGCTAATAAATTATTATAACTTACTTTCGCATTATCCCATGCTGTTATATCTAATTGAAGTTTTTCTTTCAAACTCGTGATATTATCTTCAGAAGCATCGAGTTGCTCCGAACTAATAGCACCTGCAGCAAAGAGTTGTAGGCTATTTTCATGATCATTAATTGCTGTTTCTAAATTTCTTTCAGTTTGCTCTCTAGCTATAGACATTTGATCGACTAATTGCTTTGCTTGGTTAAGGGCTTCTTGATCCCTTTGATTACTATCAACTAAAGATTCGTCTTGTATCAATAAATTCTTTTCTGATTGCTCCAGTTGGCTTAATAACTGAGTGTATTCAGTGTCATTAAAAGTCAATAGGATATCATCCTTCTTAACTTGATCACCAGCATCAATGTTAAGCGTATCTACTTGAGCTAAGGTTGAAGAATAAACTTTTTCTTCTTTAATAGGTTTAATGCTACCTTTTACAGTTATTTGAGACACAATTTCTCGAGTTGCGGCATCGTCAGTATTAACTGTTAATGTTACCTTTGTGGCTGAAGCAGCAAGCTGGTCGGAATTGAGAACGCCTATAACAATGAATACAGTAAATACTGCTAAAATGCTTAAGCCAATTATTAATTTCTTTTTGTTCATTTTTTGCCTCCTAAATTAAGGTTATAAATTTAACTTGGTACAAACATTCTAAAAGCTAATGTTGCCATAAAAGACATACCATAAGCTATTGCAGAATAACACAGAAAAACAGATAAAACACCCATGAAGGCTTTCTTTTTCCCTAGATAAGATAAACCTAATCCGGTAAGAACAAGAGACCATAGCATTGGTAATGAGAAGTACTGTAGGAAATAATAAAGGGTTGATGTTACATCCATGTTAGGGAGTATTACACCTAAACTGAAGAAATCTACCCCAGATTTAAATACAAAACTGTTAAGCGCCATTGTAATAATTGAAATACCATATTGTACAATTAAAGTGTGTGCATAAACAGAGAAAACCTGATTAATACTGACTTTAACTTGAAAAATACGAGCTGCGATCCAATATAAAACACTAAATAAAGCCCAGCCTACTAGTATTGTTAAAGGTGCTGTAACAATACCTACAACACCTGTAAATGTATCTGCACCAGCTGTTGGTATTCCATATTGCTCATAGATGGCTATCATATTTTCAGCTACTTTTTGAGAAAAAGGCATACTTGCTAAAGTACTAATCAAACCTAATATACATACCACAATTAAAGGTAATAAAATCTTAGGATGATCCATTAGGTTTTCAAAGACCTCATAGGGTGAAGTGAATATCTTAACAACCTTATTGCCTAAAGACATGACTGGTTTCTTTTCAACAAGGACTTCGCGTTCCCATTCTTCATTTACATTTTGTTGATTTTCGCTCATAAAAAATCCCCCTTATAAGTTATGTTACCATTATATTCTAATGGTACTAAGCATATTGTATTACAAGTATTAGTACTGTGTCAAGAAATGGAATAATGTCAAATTAACAGTTCTTTTCATTGTGTTGAGTGATTTTATAGGTAAATATTGACTATAAACTACTTGTCATATAGAATAAAAAGAGTAAAATGCAGTTAATAGAGGGGTTAGAAATGAAAAATATATTACAATTCATATATATTAAGTCGATATTAATTACATTCTTATTTATAATTTCAATGTTCTATGAACAAGCATTTGGTCAAAGGTTTGCTTTGCTTTTTAGTTCTTACTGTTTAATAATAGTCATGAGTTTTCTAACTTATAAGTGGCAAAAGAATGAAATAAGGTTGATGCTTCTCATCTTAATAGAGATTTTCATGATCATGATAATGGAGATGGAAACAAAATATGTTATCAATTATTATTTCCATTTTTTCTATATGCTTATCATCATAGAGGGTGCTTACTTTTTGAAAGAAAAACGAGGAATTGTCATAGGAATAACTGCAATTCTAACTTCACTATTTAAATATATGTATATTCTCACATTGAATCCCAATTACTCAAATATATCAGAAATGTTTTTTGCAGAAATTGCGTTAGTACTGGTATTAATCATTGTATATATATTTAATAAATACGATGAGGCAAAAAGGAAAGGCGAAGAGCAAATCAAGGTATTAGCCCGTTTTGAAGAGCGTAAACGAGTAGCTCGGGACTTACATGATACGTTAGGCCACCAATTAACAAGTCTGATTATGCAACTGGAGATGTTGGATTATCAGATTAACGCTAATAATGAGCAACAAAAAAATATGATGATAGAGTCAAAAGTAACAGCTAGAGAAGCACTTAAGGAATTAAGGATGGTTGTTGATGCCCTACATCAAAGCCAAAATGATATTGACTTTATTCCAGAAATCACTGAGCTAGTTGCTAAATTTCAAAAAAGGACTGGCATAGATATTGAATTTAATATTCCACAAATAATACCAAAACTAACGCCGGTCTCCAAATATGCCCTCTATCATGTGGTGGAAGAAGCACTGACTAATGCTATAAAACACGGTAATGCTTCTAGCATCAAAATCAGTATGTCCACTGTTGAAAAGAAACTCATCTTTCAAATATTGAATAATGGTGTTTCAAATGATAAGTTTATTAAAGGAAATGGTTTAAAAGGTATGGAAGAACGTATTCATAACATTAACGGTCATATTGATTTTGATGGTAATGAAGGATTTAAAATTACAGGTGATATACCTTTCAAGGGGGAAATAAATGATTAGAGTTGCTTTAGTTGATGATCAAAGAATTATGATTGAAGGGTTAAAAATGATCGTTGGTCATGGAGATATCAGAGTTGTTGGTTCTGCCAGCAATGGTTATGAAGCTTATGAATTATGCAAAGAGAAAAGTATTGATGTCATGTTAATGGATATTAAGATGCCAAATTGTAATGGTGTAGAAGCTGTAAAGAAAATTAAAAGAGACTATCCTCATATAAAGATTATTATGCTAACTACTTTTAATGACGATGCTTATATCTTTGATTCTCTTCGTTATGGAGCTTCAGGTTATTTATTAAAGGATGCAGAGCCAAGTGAAATTATTGAGGCTATTAAAAACGTTAATGCAGGAGGGGCAATGATAGAGCCAACTTCAGCTAATCGTTTAATTGAAAAGTTTATCGAGTTATCTCTGGCAAATGACCAAACTAATGAATTCCATGACATCCCTTTGACTAAGCGAGAAAAGGACGTATGCCGTTTGGTTATAGAAGGGAAGAATAATAAAGAAATTGCTGATGAGTTATATATATCTGAGGGAACAGTGAAAAATAACTTAACCAATATTTTAAGTAAATTAAATCTAAGAGATCGAACCCAGCTGGCAATTTATCTTCTACAGCATAATGTTTTATAGTTAAACCATGACGAAAGTCATGGTTTCTATAACATATATAGCTAATAGTAACAAGACCTTAATGGGAGAATGAGCTATAATAGAGATAGTTTAATCCTTTAAGACATAGGATAGATTGGAGGAAGGTAATGAAAAGAATTGTTGCGTTAATATTGTTATTAAGTATTTTCTTGACAAGTTGCCAAGTTAAAGAGCCTTTACGAAGTTATAGTGAAGCAATAGAGCGTACGGAAGCTGTTGACCAAGGTCAGTCATTTATTAGTATTGAAGTAGAAAACACTTATAGGGAAGGTAAAGAAATAGATTTTGGAGATCAACTACAATTTCAAATCTACAGTCAATATGATTTTACAGATTCGAAGAATGAACAGTTAGAAACCCACAGTTATATTGATGTAGGTGATTTAGGGATGGATTTTTCTTTCTATCTTAAAGGAAATGATATCTTCATAAAACTACCTTTTGATGAAAATTACCTGATTATCCACGATAATACGATGAATCAAGAGGTTGCAACCATGCAAGATGAAGAAATATTTACTATTATTTTTCAACCCTTTATGGAGAAATGGTTGGAAGTACTCCAAGAAGAGAATGTCGTAAGGGGCGAGAAAACTATCATGACCACAGAAGATGGTGATGTGAAAGCAACGAAGTATACAATACAACTGAATGAAGAACAATTACAGACTTTAGTAACCGTACTATCTTCGATTCTAAAAAGCAATAGTGAGTTAATACTCTCAACAGTAAACAATTATGCTGAATTTGTGTTAACGGAGGAGGAGTTTATTCAATTAATAGATGATTTAAAGTCAGAACTATTAAAATCTGATATGTCGATAACTGCAATGAGTTATATTAATGCAGATGGTTTTGTTATTGATACTTCTATAGAATATACTGTTCTTTATGAGAATGCAGAAATGCCATTAAAGAGTCAGGTATATACAATTCGTATGGAACAGTGGGACATTTATAATGAGCAGGACTTCAATTTTCCTGAGTTAACAGATGATAACAGCTTGAGTATGGATGAATTTCAAAAAGAAACGAAATGCTTTATAGAGGAAAGATAATAATTATTATTTCATAGAAAAAGAGGTGGTTAAAGATGACCTTACTTGAAATCAGAAGTTTAAAAAAACAATATAAAGAAATTACTGCTGTTAATGATCTTTCCTTTAAGATCGAAGAAGGGGAGGTATTAGGTCTATTAGGACCAAACGGTGCAGGGAAAACAACAGCTATATCCATTATCTCCACACTTATAAAAGCAAACGATGGCGAAGTTTTATATAAAGGTGAAAATATCGCCAAACATCCTGGAAAAATACAGAGAGATTTAGGATTCGTACCTCAAGAAATTGCACTTTTTACTACTTTAACAGCATATGATAACCTCATGTTTTGGGGAAAGGCCTACGGACTTAAAGGAGTTACTCTGAAGAAGAAAGCAAAAGGAATCCTAGAGCGAATTGGCCTTGAAGATCGTGGTAAAGACAAAGTTGAAACTTTTTCAGGTGGAATGAAGCGCCGCCTTAATATTGGTGCAGCACTATTGCATGAACCATCCATTGTTATTATGGATGAACCAACTGTTGGTATTGATCCACAATCACGACAGTATATATTAGATATTGTGAAGGACTTGAATGATAAGGGAAGTACAATTATATATACAAGTCATTACATGGAGGAAGTTGAACAGCTATGTAATAAAATTATCATCATGGATCATGGTAAAATTATTGCTTCTGGTACAAAAAGCGAATTACTTGACACCATCGATGAGGGAGAGCAGATAGTGCTCAAGATACAGGGATCACGCAATAACTTAATCAAAAAGCTAAGTGACCAGGCTTATGTATTAAATGTAGAAATAAAAGAAGACAGTGATGAGATAGTTGTACACACTAAAAAGAATGGGAATATAAGTCATCACATCGTTAATACATTATCTGAGCTAAATATCAATATTCTATCTTTGGAAATAAGAAAACCATCCTTAGAATCCGTTTTTCTTCATTTAACCGGAAGAACACTTAGAGATTAAGGAGGGGGAAGAATGCTGAATTTATTAAAAAAAGATTTTGTTATCCTTATCAAGGACAGAAAATTGTTAGTAACTATTCTCCTGATGCCTATTATTTTATCATCCATTCTTGGCTTTGCTTTGCAAGGTACATTTGGTTCATTTGGTATAGAAGATGTTATTAAAATCGATATAGTACAAGAATATAATCTGGAAGATGAAGTAGAAAATTTTAAGAATCTTGCTAAGAATAGCTATAATATGGAGCTAGATCAAGAGACACTAATGGACTATAATCTGGATACTATGTTTTTTGAGTATTTTCTAGATCAGTTACCATCATTAATAACATATAAGGTAACATCTATGGAAGAGGCAAAGAAAGATATAGCTGACAATGAAATATCAGCTATAGTTATTCTACCAGAAGATTTTGTTTTAAATGGTTTTGTTAGTTTGTATACACCTAACCGAAATAGAACTACTATATCCATCATTCCTAACCCTGAATCCAATTATTTCAAGTATGTTGTCATTGATTTAGTTAATGGTTTCAACGAAAAGCTTAATAATGATATTATCAATAAGTCCATTGCAATGGATACGGTATTGGGTTATAAAGGCTTAGAAGGATTAAGTGAAATGGATGTACTGTTTGAATCCATCTATAGTGATGGCTATGATCTACCTATAACCGTTTATGAACGTACCGTAGAAGGTTACCATGTTATTGATAGTTTTACCTATGTCACCGTAGGTATGCTAGCTATGTTCATGTTGTTTACAGCTGGGTTGGCTGGTCGTACTTTAATGGATGAGTTAAGTGAAAAAACCCATCAACGAATTTTAGTAGCCGGATTACATGAAAAGAAAATTTTTATGGCAAAATTCTTGGTAATAGTAATCATCGCTATGATACAAGTACTTACAATGATCGTCTATTCTCGTATCATGTTCGGTGTCACTTGGAATAATTTAAGTGATATACTTTTACTAAGTGTTGTAGCATCGTGCGCTATTGGAAGTTTAGGATTGATGTTCAGTTTTGCTATTTTAGTGTTTAATAATTATACTGTTTTAGCAGCATTTGAAAGTGTAGTGGTTCAAATACTTGCTCTTATAGGTGGTAGCTATATACCTATTTATGTCTTACCTGAGCCGATTCAGGTTTTATCAAAGTTTACAATAAACGGGCTTTATCTAGATGGTACGATTAAATTATTATCTGGCGCTCCTATCAGTGAAGTATCTGAGAATATTCTTGCTTTGGTAATCATTACTCTAGTATTTTTAGGTATTTCATTTATTCTAACAAGAAAAAGAGGTGACCGTATAACATGTTAAAAGCAATTCTCTATTTAAGATCGAGAACATTCAAAAATAATTTTATTATCATGCTTATTATGGTTGGGTTGGGTCTTTTTCTTACTGCAATCTTTGGAACTTCTATGGGAGGAGATTATCATCCACCAGTTTACATTGTGGATTTAGATCAATCAACATCTTCTGAGTTATTTATTCAACAATTACTAGAACATGATATCTTCGAGTTTCATTCTTCAGATGAAGATAAGGCACTGTCTCAAGTAAAAAATAATCAAGCTGTTGCTGCTGTTGTTATTAAGGACGAATTTGGAGAAAATTTGAAACAAGGTAAAGAAGTAAGGGTTGAATTAATCAAGCAGAAAGATGTCGTTGAAACAATTCAATTGAATAATCTTCTGCAAAGCACCATGCAGCTGACGGCATCAAGGATACAATTAATGAAGACCTTATATGAATTTATTGGTGACACCAATGATATAGAAGAGGAAAGTTTCAATAGTCAATTAATAGATAACTATAAACTCTATAATGTTAGACAGAGACATTTACAATCGTTTAATTCCGATGTTATAACCAGCAGTGATAAAGTGTCTAATAACTCATATGACAATCTTATTCACACTTTAATTGGCTTTACGTTATTCTTCAGTACATTTCCAATAGTTTATAATATTGCTGATATATTAAGTGATAAGAAAAAGTATACATTCAATCGTATCATGATATCTCCAGTATCAAAGGATATATATTTAGCAGGTAATATGATTTTTACTGTTTTTCAAGGTATTATTCAGATTACTATTCTGGTTTTAGCAGGTAAGTATTTATTCAATGTGGATTGGGGAAACCAATTACCTCTGATACTATTAGTTTTCTTTACATTTATATTAGCAATGACTTGCTTAGGACTATTTTTATCGGGTCTTGTTAAAACCTATAGTCAATTATCAGCTATTACGCCTATCGTATTAACAAGCTTAGGTATGCTAGGGGGCTGTATGTGGCCCCTAGAGATAGTAACCAACAAAGTACTATTAACTTTGAGTAATATTACGCCACATAAATGGGCATTAAATTCAATTAAGATGCTAGTTATGAATGATCATGGAGCAATAGAAGCCTATCAAGCTATCGCTGTAATGCTTTTAATGAGTTGTTTATTCTTTATGGTGGGTAGGCGTGTTTTAAGAACCGAATAGAAATAAATGAGAAGCTTATCCGGTAATGGGTAAGCTTTTTAAATGTTAGTATTTCAAGTAAGACTAATAGCGTCAAGTATATAAGAATTTAAGTTAAAGTACTCATTGAATAATTATAGTGATTATATTGCATAAATTTACCATACGTATTATAATGAGAGGAGAAATGGGCACGAAGGAGTGTTCGGGGATGATTAATACTTCAAAATACATATTTTTATTGGTTATAGCGCTGTTAGTTACAATGTTATTAGGCGTAGCAGTTGGCATGTATGTCGGAAAAGCTGATGATCAAGTTCAAGAGACAGGGATTGTGGAAAAGTTTGATCTTAATAGGAATAAAGCAGCTTCAGAGAATGACCCTAAGATGATTATTGAGATCATTCCTGAGGTTCAATTATTAACGGAACTAATTGACATGATTGAAAACCCCGATGCCTCTCATTATTTGTCCGCTGAACAAGAAATAGTAGATGGTATAGTAGAACAGACGAAGAGTATGTTAACATCCTCTTCAAAAAACCAGCTTTACAATTATATAAGTGTGAAGAACTCTTATAGTACAAACATGCTTCATCTCCAACTAGATGAGAAAGAAAGCCCATCATTACAATTCTACCATTCTTTAAAGGATTTCTATGAACAGTGTCATTATAAAACCCAGAACTATGACAGTGATATAGCTGATTATACAGATATTATTTACAATTTTAGAAACGACTTAGATATAGGGCTCTATACTTGGTTAAGTAATTTTTTTGGACAACCAATAGAGTTTTATAATATTATTCTCATACCTGATGTTGATCATAGTGATATGGTACTTTTTATTGAGGAGCAGGGTGATAAAAACATACTTTTTCATATCTTTTACTTAACTGATAGTAGTAGTCAAACAACTGCTAATCAGAACTTATTAACGATTAGTCGTTGGAGTAAGTTCCTCTACCAGCCCTTAATTAATAGACATCAAGAACTAATTAATCAACTGGGACTTGTTCATTATTTTTATCCTGTTACTAACTTAATGAAAGAAAAAAATATTATTGACATGAATACTTTTTTATCTGAACTCTTAACGAGAAGCGTTACGGCTTATTACCTTAAGACACAGTATGATGAGGCAACTTATATAAAATATGTGGACTATCAGGTTAAGCAAGGTTTTTATATGATTGAAGAATCTGTAGAACAGATTGCTTTTTATGCTGAGAACAAGCAATTGTTTAACCATTTTGAAGATTTTATTCCATACTATATTAAGGAGTTAAGTTATAGTAAGGATGAAATTATCGCTGATTATTATGCAGATGATTAATCAGAACCAAATTATTCATGATAAACGTTGAAGATATGTGCTGAATTTGGATTTATTTGTATCCTTCTTGTTTTAAGATTCCACCTGGATCACCTTTAAATGATAAGGATGCTTAGAGGTTCAAATGCGGTGCATAGCTTAATGATTGATTGTGAGTAATTTGGGTCATAGATTATAAATACAAAGGAGGATTTAGATGAAGAATATCTTATTTTTTCTCTACGAGGATATGGCTGATTTTGAAGTCACATTAGTAGCGCATATTTTAGGTGCTGGTGGTGAAGAAGCATACAAAATAACCCCCATAGCCTATACCTTAGACCCAATCAGATCAAAGTGTGGTTTAGTATACCTACCAGAAAAAACAGTAGATGAAGTACTGGATCAGGAGACAGAAGGATTAATTATTCCAGGCGGTTTTAACATGGATGCGCGACCTCATCTAATAACACTTATTCAAAAACTATATAAGGAGAAAAAGCTTGTATCTGCCATTTGTGCAGCACCTTATTATTTAGCTAAAGCAGGCATACTTGATCATCATCGCTTTGCAACATCTTTAGCTAACTGGTCTGATGATCACAAAGCTTTATATGGTGAAGATCCTTTTCCACGAGAAAATTATGTCAATGACCGAGTTATGATAGACAAGAACGTCATAACTGCTAAAGGAGTTGCTTTCATTGATTTCGCTATTGCAATCACGAAATATCTTAAACTCTATAGCGATGAAGACATAGAAGAATATAAAAAAATTCTTAAGGGATAAAAAGGGCTCGTGATCCAAATGGATCACACGCCCTTTTTACTTATGGAAGTAGAAATGTTATAAATGATTATTTTATAAAGGATAAATTGAGTCATATAAAAGAAGGCAATAATCATTAAAATATTATGAAAATGTTGTTGTAATAAGCTAGTTGGCGATTCCCATGCTAACACAAAAAAATAGTAAAGTGAGTAAAGACTTCCTAAAAGACTTTCAGCGATAATGATTGGAGAGATAATCTTTTTCATAATACTTTTCATTTCTTTGGCTGTAATACCTATTCGATAGAGTTTTTTATAACTGTCTCTAAAAATATCCATGTCACTTATTATTTTGAAATATAACGAACTACAAAGAGCAACAAAAAATGCTATACTAACTGATAGCGTTAAATAAGCAGTAAATGAAACCTCTTTGCTCTTCTTGTCTAAGTAGTACTTTTTTGAGTAAAGTGAGTGTCTAGGATTTTCTGTAATCGAATATAAGAATTGATACATCCGTTCTTCATCCCTCATATCACTAAAATTTATTAAATGATATGTTCTAGTATCCATATAGTCTTTTTCTAATTCATTATAATAAGTGTCATCTATTATGAGAAAAGTATCATTCCTAACTGAATCATTAATGAAAACATGACTTGTCTCACTGACCACAGGTATTTCAATCATTTCATCCTTATTCTTATAATAGAAAGGACCCCAGTAATCATAATAGTCAACCTCATAGTATGTACTATGGGTAAAAAGCCAATCACCAGGAGAAAGAGTAACAGGGTTATCTGATAGTTGATTATATTGTGAAGTTGATAATAGGCTTGAGTAACTGACATAGCTTCCATCTCTTCCTATAATCTTAATAACGGGACACGAAAAAAAAGTATGAAAGGAGGGTGTAATCCCTTCACAATGAATATAATCATTTAATGCTTCATGAAGGTTAATCTCATCTGTACTTTCACTTACAACTACCATATCATATAACTCAAAAGCTTTATAGTAATTGGGTAATGTCATATAACTACTGACAGCAAATTCAGCAGCTATCAAAGTGATACTGCTTAGTAGTGTTAAAAGAAAAATCGTATTTTTATATTGGAAGTATCGGTAATCTAATTCTTTTATACTGATCATATGATTACTTAACCACTTGCGATGACCTTTTAAAACTTGAATAATGAGAGCGCTAAGGTTACTAATAGTGAGATAAAGACCTACTAGACTTATCAATACACTGATCAAAAAATAAGCAATGACAAAGGGAATTTCACTATGTATGCGTAGGTAAAATGCTGCTGCAAATGAACCAATGATGATGATTAATCCCATTATTGCTGTCTTACTATTGCATTTATTGGTGAAATGACTAACTCTTGATGCTTTCATTAGCTGAATAACATTCTGACTAGAAACAGTCTTAACTTGTATAAACATCATTAGAGTATAAAAAGTTCCATAGGTCAATAAAGTTATACCTATTGGAATTAAGTCAACTTCAAAACGAATCACATCGAGATTGGTAAAACGCAATGCACCTAGTATAAAAATATAGGAAAACAGTAATCCCATCACTAGACCAAGAAGTAAAGTTATGACTGACATACCTATCATCTCAAATGAAATAATACATTTAATCATTTTTTTGGATAACCCCATAACTTGGTAAAGACCCATCTCCTTACATTTAGCTTTAATGTACAAACTATAGCAAAAGAAACTATAAACGAAAGAGAAAAAGCCAATTAGTATAATAGCTAATAAAATAATCTCAGGAGCTATTTGGGGTGCTTGATTCATAAAGTTTTTATTAAAGTAGAGAGAGGTAATCAAGTAAAAAATCATGATAGTAAATGAACCTGAACCTATAAATAATATATATTTTTTAATATTAAAACGTAGATTCTTCAAAGCGATGGTCTTAAAAGTCACTTTCCACACCTCCCATGACAGTAAAGCAGTCGAGTATTTTATCAAAGAAGGTGTTATTAGAACCTTCTTTGATAATCTCTAAGTGAATTCGACCATCAACTAGAAAGAGAATCCGATTACAATAGCTAGCAGCGAAAGGATCGTGGGTCACCATGAGAATCGTTCGCTTCTCATCTTTGTTCAAGCGTTGAAGACTCCTCATCACAAGATTAGAAGACTTGGAATCCAAGTTACCTGTAGGTTCATCTGCAAAGATAATTTTAGGATCATTGATCATTGCCATAGCAATAGCAGTACGTTGTTGCTGACCACCGGATACATTCCAAGGATACTTATCTTTAATGGCTTCAATACCTAAATAAGAGATAATACGTTGTACATCTTTTTCTTTCTTGATAGTCAGCTTTTTATCTAGAATGAGAGGTAACCGAATGTTTTCCTCCAAAGTAAGACTATCTAATAGGTTAAAATCTTGAAAGATAAACCCCATATTTTTTCTTCGATATTTAGCTGAATCCTCGTCATTCATTTTAAGTAAATCTTGCTGATTGATAGACAGTTCGCCGTTGGTTAAGTCATCAAGCCCACTCAAAACATTGAGTAGAGTGGTTTTACCACTCCCCGAAGGACCCATTATGCCTACAAATTCTCCCTCCATTATACGTATATCTATACCATCAACAGCTTTGGTTACTGCAGAATTTTTTCTAGATTGATAAATTTTCGTGATGTTATTACCTTCTAATAAGTACATGATAACCTCCTAAAGGTAGGCATTATTTGCAGTTAACAACACTGCTTCTTGCGACAAAAATGGAGGTATGCATCCTCGAGATTAGGAGCAACCTGAACCATTTTAGGCAGTACATGATGATAATCTGCAAGTAGTCTTAGTATAACTGCTTCGTTAGATTGCCTCATGGATATAATAGGATAATTATCTTTTAATTGCAAGAGTTCTTTTCGATTATAGGCTTCTATCTCATAAACTTGACCACTTACTTGATTAAGCCATCCCCTTGGAGTGCCTGAAAACGCTAGTTGTCCAGCATCCAACAAAGCTAGTTGTTCACAAGAAGCGGAAATATCTTCAACAATATGGGTTGAGAGAATAACAATTCTATTTTGACTGAATTCAACTAACATGGTTCTAAACCTCACTCTTTCTTCTGGATCTAAACCAGCAGTTGGCTCATCAACTATTAATATCTCTGGATTCTTTACTACAGATAAAGCTATACCTAGGCGTCTTTTCATACCACCAGAGAAACCACCAATTTTTTGGTCTTTTACATCAATGAGATTAACTTGTTCCAGAGTATCCATTATTTTTTTACATCGTTGCTTTTTATCATTCAACCCATTTAGAGAAGCTATATAGTCAATCATCTCTAGCGCAGTTAATTCTTTATATAATGAAAATTCTTGAGGCATAAAACCAATTTTCTCTTTTATAGCCTTTCTATTTTTATGAGCATCTAACCCATTGATGTATACCTGACCTTGATCTGGATTTAATAATGTTGTTAAAATCCGCATGAGTGTGGTTTTTCCTGCACCGTTATGGCCTAATAAACCAAACATACCTTCATTAATCTCTAAAGATATATTTTGAAGCACTTGCTTTTTACCGAAAGATTTATTGATGTTGTTGATAATAATGTTTTTCAATATAATTCCTCCTCATCTATTTTCTCACGTAGTGGTGGTCGATTATTAAAAGCATTTTTATATTCTTTTTGAAGATAGGTATATTTAGTGAAAATATCAGTTACATGATCATCATGAGTATGCTTATAAAAAATATCTTCAATGTTACTGATATTAAGAGGTTCAGAATGATTCATCAACTCCAATAAAATTGTTTGGTAAGCTATCGGGTATTGGTTATGAACATAATGTAATAAATAGGCTGGTATATTCTCGATATCGTATTTGGTGAGTTCAGCTAGAGGCTTATTCCCAGAAACAATTAGGTTCTCTTCAAAGATGGGGATAGAATCCATCAAGTAGTATTCTTTATAAAAATTCTGCAAATAGTCTTCTGAATACAGTTCACTTAATACCGGTATTCCAACAGTTTTACTATAATACATTTTCAGAGCTTCTTTAAAAATAGGGTCCTTAATTTTGTCAAAACCAGTATCTAATAAGATACTTTCCAAAATTGTCTCCATCCAGCTACCATAACTTTTATATCTTGGTTTATTAAATTCTGTTAAATAAGAGTAGGGAAAACGCAGATACTCATCATTACTTGATGTTATATCATCTTTTAAGATTACTGCTTTATATTTCAAATCATTTATTTGAATAATGCTGGTTAATCTCTCTTGTAGAGCAGCCCATTGATTAATCAAATCTTCAGCTAAAGAGTAGGGTAACTCATTAGGATAGTATAGAATATAATTATTCTTTTGTATAAGGTTTTGCTCCTCATCAACGACTTTCACATAACTTGGTAAAAGCCTTTGATTTTTTTGGTTCATGCTATAAAATAAACTAGTTATACCTAATGTAATAACAAGTATTAGGGATGTAAACTTCAATAAAAATCTCCATGCTTTCTCAAATCTACTTAACCAGATCACATTAAAAAGAAAGAGTAGCAAGGTAAATTGAGTTAACGTCATTAAACTATTGTAATGGGTTGTATACATAAGCGATAAATTAAGAAAGATGGACATGAACCAAATCTTTTCTGCAAAAACTGAACCTAATAAAAGATTTAATCCCCAATAAATAATGACTAGACCATAACCATATAGTGAGTTTCTAGTGATATTAGCTGCTGTTAAGGCTAACATTGCTAAGAACATACTGTCAACTGAAACAATAACCCATCTCAATGCGGATATTTCTGTACCTGTAAGTATGGCTATGAGAAACAAAATACCTATATATGCTTGGGAATAAAAGATTCCCCATAATACTCTCGTAATCAACTGACGATAAGCAGGGGTCTTGGATACGAAAAGAAACCCTTCACGTTTATTCTCAAACACTTCAGATATCACTGAACCTATAAAAAATGTTGGTACTAATAACAGTACATACTGGACCATCAACCAGTCATTAACTAATTGTTTGGTTAAACTAGGAATGGTGAATAAAGCTATTAACAATAAAGCGCTAATCATATATGTTGATGTCATTTTAAAGTAGCGATTACCAATGCTTACTTTATCAAGAAGCTTTGAATTTCTGTTGGTTTTATAAGTATTTTTTCTTCCCTTGATAACATAAACCAATACATAACATGCTAGATTAAAGAATGCAATAAATGTAGTGAATAAACGATTAGTCAATAAGATACGATAGTTTTCTACTGGTAGCTGAACACCACTAACAAATTCCCAGAAAAAACTAGCCCCCATTCTTAAATCAAATATAAGAGGTAGATGAAGTGACTCGATTATGAAAATACTTATGATGGGAGCTATTAACACTAATATTTCATTTTTAAAAAGGATAGAAATAAGACTACTTAAGCTTATAAAAAATAGAATAGAGGGTAGAGTCAACCAATACCACTTTAAAAATGACAATATAGAATACGGAATATCGCCAAAGTATATTGGTAATAAGCAATAAATGATCATGGCCATAAAAGACCAAACAATAACAAAACATAGGACAGCAAAAAATTTACTCAAAGCAAAGTAGCCAAGTTTTACTGGTTGGGTATATAATATTTCCTTAATACCTTTTTTGCTATCTCCACGTAATAGATAGACAATTAATATCGGGACTAAAAAAGCACACATCATCTTAATGTTGTTTGAAAAGCTGTATGCTGCATAATCATCAGCCCATAATAATTGATCTTCAATAGGATTTGAAAGGAAAGCAGTTATCAGTAAGATGATGCCCACCAAATAGAACAGCTTACCTTTTCTTAAGCGTTTAAGATCCATTAAAAAAATTTCTTTCATAAAGATTACACCACCTTTTAACTTATCATGTCAACTATTGAATTAAACCTAGGATTTAAATTCCTTAGTAAATTCAGTATGTTAACATGATTTCATTATAATCAAGGTGGTGTTATAAAAAAATTCATTTGGATTTCATAACATTACAATTTTGTAAGAAAACTTAAACCAACATAATTTTTAATCATGTAAACCCATGTTTATGTCAAACTTAAGTTTTAGTTAGATAAGTGATGGTTACTTCTGTACCATCCCCCACTTGTGAAGCTATATTAATCTTGTGTCCAAGATGATGACTGATTTTTTTCACCATATAGAGACCTATACCGGAACTGCTTTTTCCAAGTCGTCCATTCTGTCCAGTAAAGAATGCATCATAAATCCTTAATAAATCTGTTGGTGGTATACCGATGCCACAATCCTTTATGGTTAATGCTACATAATTATCCAGCTTTTTTAAGGAGCAAATAATTTTACTACCTTCTTTATCGGAATATTTTATTGCATTGCTAAGAATCTGTTCGATAATAAATATATTCCACTTAGCGTCTGTAATAATTGCTAGAGAGTTACTTTCACATTCAATGATGGGAAATACATGATGCTGAATGAAAGAATTTTTCTTGTTATTAATAGCCTCCTTTAGCTGGCTGACTAAATCGACCTGAACAGGAATGAAATCTTTCTCAATTTCTTCAATGCGAATCATTTCAATAGCTTGATTAAGCATGTCCAGGAGGCGGGTATTTTCTTCTATTAGTTGACTAAATAAGATTTCATCCTCCATATTATCATGCTGTTGGAGAGCTAGTCTGGTAACAGAAATAGGTGTTTTCATATTATGGATCCAACTAGAAAAAAATCTTAAGTGTTCAGACGTTTTCATTTGTAATGAAGCTTTTTCTTTACCATGTTCTTTATGTATGATATTAATGAGTTGATCAAATCGATGATGTTCGGAAAGTATTGGCAAATCATTTCTGTAATAGTTCCAGTATCCGTAAAAACGATAAATCATGTAAATTACATAAAAGAAAAGTGAAATAGCTAGTGGATAAAAGAACATTTTTTCTTCTGCAATATAAAGATTAAAAAATAGAATAAGGAAAAAACTATTCAATGCATACATAGCACTCATAATAAGATGGTCCAGTATAAAATTACGCATTAGTTTTCGTATGCTCATGTTCAATCACCTCTGAATTGAAGATATAACCAACACCTCTTTTTGCACGAATACAATCTTCTAAGCCAAGATCAAGTAAACGGTCTTTAACCCTTTTAATGTTTACATTAAGTGTATTCTCATCAATAAAAGTGTCACTATCCCATAATCTACTCATTAAATCCTCTCTTGTAAGTACCTGATCGGGGTTTTCTATAAACGCTGTTAACAAAAGCAGTTCATTCTTGCTGATCTCAATTGCAGATTCACCAAAAGATAGGCGAAATCGCTCTTTATCTAGGGAAAGTCCTTTAATAACTGTTGGAATAGCTGTATTAACTTGGGTATGTTCATAACTTCTTCTTAAAAGGGCTTTCACTTTTGCTAAAAGAATATCCAAAGAGAAAGGTTTTACAATATATTCATCTGCACCTAATTCAATTCCATGGACTTGTTCGATATCACTGTTTCGTGCTGACATAATGATTATCGGTGCATTAGACAATTGTCTCAGAATTTTACATAAAATAAAGCCATCATAATAGGGTAGGTTGATATCCAAAAGAGTGAGGTCTGGCTTAATTCTTAAAAAAGCCTTATCAACATTCTCAAAATCATCAGTTACATATACCTCATAGCCAAAGCGTTCTAAAGCTTGCTTCACCGTTCCCCTTAATGGACGATCATCTTCAACGATATATATTTTGTACATACTAATCCTCCAATACCATTTGCTCCTCATATTTTATCATTAAATACCATAAAAGTTAACATAAAGTTATTATTTAATTTGATAATATACTACTGTATCCATTATAATAAAGATAAACTGTTATGCATAGTAAACAGCCATCAGGAAAAATAATAGGATTGATACAAAAGAATAAAATTGAAAGGTGACTATAAAATGACAACTCAAAAAAACTTAATTGATTTATTGAAATTAGAACCTCATCCTGAGGGAGGTTTTTATAGACAAGTCTATAAAGCTGAAGAGATACTTGAAGACTTACCATCTCGATTTGATGGTGCTAGATCATTTTCTACTGCTATTTACTTCTTGCTAACGAAAGAAACTTTTTCAGCTTTCCATATCATCAATCAAGATGAATTGTGGCATCACTACGAAGGAGGAACCCTAAAGATTCATATCATTGACCAAGATGGTAACTATTCTTTTAAATGTCTAGGTAAAAATTTAATGGACGGAGAAGAACCTATGGTAGTTGTACCTAAAGAAACTTACTTTGCTGCTGAAGTCATAGAAGGTGATTTTGTATTATCAGGATGTACAGTAGCACCTGGTTTTGAATTTAGTGATTTTAAAATGCCAGATCGTAGAGAACTAATTGAGCAATTTCCTGATCAAGAGAGAATTATTACGGAATTAACACAATAAGTAATCTCTTCGGAGATGAACCTGTCTTACACCTATCTAACCGAAATATTTCCATATAGACAAATAATCTAATGGGAATATTTCATTTTTTTATTAAAATGCAAGAATTGATAAAGTTACAGTGCTATAATATCAATATGAGCAATACATATTTACTTATGTCTAATATATAACTAAATATTTCTTGTAATTTAGTACTAATCACGAATTACTTCATGAAAAAGTGTTGAAAGATATACTTCTTAAAGGCATTATGCATAACTTACAACAGAATAGTTTATAGGGATGGGTATCCCATTGGGGAGGTATTTCATGAATAAACAAATCGATCAAGGAGCGTTAAAATCTCTATTCAAGGATGACATGACCATTATGGTTGGTGGCTTCATGGCTACTGGAAGTCCAGAAGAGGTTATTGATGCCATAATCGAATCTGGGGTAAAAGGGTTAACATTGATTGGTAACGATACTGCCACAGCAACAACTGGCATGGGACGTTTAGTTGCGTCAGGTCAAGTTAAAAAGGTAATCACATCACATATTGGACTTAATCATATTACCATTCAAAAATTGAATGCTGGAGAAATTGAAGTTGAACTCGTTCCACAAGGTACCATTATCGAGCGCATACGAGCAAAAGGCTGTGGTTTAGGTGGAATTTTAACACCAACCGGAGTAGGAACTGTTGTTGAAGAAGGTAAAGAAAAGCTAGAAGTAGATGGTAGGACATATCTCTTAGAAAAACCTTTATCTGCAGACTTAGCCATAATTCGAGCAGATAAAGTAGATGAATTAGGTAATTGCCGTTTTGTAGGTACTACTAGGAATTTTAATCCTATCATAGCAATGGCAGCAGACACAGTTATCTGCGAAGCTGAAGAAATTCTAACTGTAGGCAAAATACATCCTGATGATGTTATGCTCCCTCATATTTTTATTGATCACATTATTAAAGGGGGTAAAATCTATGGATAAAAAGCAAATGCGTAAAATCATTGCCTATCGTGCTGCAAGAGAAATTAATAATGGTGATATTGTTAATTTAGGTATTGGTTTACCAACATGTGTACCTAACTATATTCCAGAGGGTATTACAACTTATATTCATTCTGAAAATGGGTTGGTTGGAATGGGAGGCGAACCTGAAGATCATCTTAGAGATCCTAAGATGAGAGATGCTGGTAACGGTTATGTTACCGCTGATATGGGTGCTGCAACCTTTGATACTGCCATGTCTTTTGGTATTATCCGTGGTGGTCACCTAGATATCACTATCCTTGGAGCATTGCAGGTAGATGAAGAAGGTAACTTAGCTAACTGGATGATACCTGGTAAGAAAGTAGGTATGGGCGGTGCAATGGATTTAGTTGTTGGTGCTAAGAAAGTTATCATCGCTATGGAACATACTTCTAAGGGTAAAGTTAAGATTGTTAAGTCTTGTACATTACCATTAACAGCTCGTGGACGTGTTAGTATGATTATCACAGAAAAAGCAGTAATTGAGGTAACATCAAATGGGCTTGTTTTAAAAGAGGTTAGTCCTTATTCATCCGTTGAGGATATTAGGGCTACTACAGAAGCTGAATTAATTATTCCTTTAGATTTAAAAACAATGGAACTACCTGAAGGGTTTATAGAAAATAAATCCTGATGAAAATTAAATAAGAAGACGTCATTAATAGAACTATAGGGTATTAAAAAACTCTATAAGATTTCTAATGATATAAATAGAGGTGCAAAAGGAATGGGTAATCATAAGTGCTAAGAAGTTGAGCCTTCAATATTATGATGAATTATCTTTTTGCCGAAAGCTTATATTGGCTCAGTGGTATAGGCTTGGTGATCGGGTACAAAGCTTGATCATTGCCATAATCAATTTATGGAGCGCTATTTATGTATTCATACATAAATGACGCTCCTTTTTAGTTTGCTTTTTTAAGTTAAATAAGGATTCTAAAGTTATAATCACACATGGAATGAAGTATAGCAATTTTTAACTGTTGTAATAATGAAGTATATCTTATGAATTAAGAAAATTACCTTGAATAAGTAAATGTTTTGCCTATATAAGTTGAACTATTCACCTTATAAATCATGGACTATATATTAAAGATCAATGGGAGGTTACTTTAATGGAGAAAAGTCTTATACGTTTACGCATGAGTGAGCATGATGCTCATTATGGCGGCGGTCTTGTAGATGGTGCTAAAATGCTCCAATTCTTTGGAGACGTAGCAACAGAGTTACTTATTCGTCATGATGGTGATGAAGGTTTATTTGCTGGTTATGAGGAGGTTACCTTTCACGCACCTGTATTTGCTGGTGATTACATTGAAGTTGAAGGAGAAATTATAAAAGTAGGTAACAGTTCTAGAAAAATGAAATTTGAAGCAAGAAAAGTAATTGTTCCAAGAAGAGACATCAATGATTCAGCCTGTGATGTATTAGAAGAACCAGTCCTTGTTTGTACTGCAGTTGGTACCTGTGTGGTTCCAAAAGATAAACAACGCCATTAAGGAGGTACTTTTATGAACAGTTTAATTATAACTGCCGCAATCTGTGGAGCAGAGGTGAAAAAAGAGCAAAACCCTGCCATTCCATATACTGTGACAGAGATAGCAGCTGAAGCTGAAAGAGTCTATAATGCTGGTGCAAGTATCATCCATCTTCATGTTCGTGAAGATGACGGTACACCAACCCAAAGTAAAGAGCGCTTTAAAGCTTGTATGGACGCTATATATGAAAAGTGCCCAGACGTCATTATTCAACCTTCTACAGGCGGAGCTGTTGGTATGAGTAATGAAGAACGCTTACAACCTATTACTTTACAACCAGAAATGGCAACCCTTGATTGTGGCACCTTAAATTTTGGTGGTGATGAAATCTTTGTTAATACAGAGAATACCATTCAAACTTTTGCTAAAGAAATGACCAGATTGGGGGTCCGTCCAGAGCTTGAATGTTTTGATAAGAGCATGATAGATACGGTTATTCGCTTAAACAAGAAGGGCTATATATCCGACCCTCTTCATTTTAGTTTAGTTATGGGCGTTCCAGGTGGTATATCAGGAGAGCTAAGAGATTTTACCTACCTTAAAGACAGTTTGCCTTCTGGTGCAACATTTTCAGTAGCTGGCATTGGACGCTATGAGTTTAGTCTAGCAACTGCATCTATCATAACAGGTGGTCACGTTAGAGTAGGGTTTGAAGATAATATTTACTTAGAAAAGGGTGTGTTGGCTAAGTCCAATGGGGAATTAGTTGATAAAGTCGTACGTCTTGCAAAAGAATTAGGAAGATCAATCGCTTCTCCATTAGAAGCACGACAAATACTATCACTGAGGAAGGAGTAGTTATTTATGAAAGGATGTAAGTTCGGAACTCACCGTGTAATTGAACCAAAGGGTTGCTTGCCACAAGCAGCAAAAAAAATTGATAGTAGTATGAAGATCAGCAGTAATGAAATCAAAATTGATGTGAGGACCCTTAATATAGATTCTGCTAGCTTTACTCAAATCAAAGAAGCCTGTCATAAAGATGTTGAGAAGATGACTGAGATGATTACAACTATTGTTTCAGACAGAGGTAAAATGCAAAACCCTGTAACAGGTTCAGGTGGTATGCTTATAGGAACAGTCATAGAGATTGGTGATGATTTTCCTGATCAAAATCTTAAGATTGGAGATAAAATAGCAACTTTAGTGTCTCTATCATTAACACCTTTAAAAATCAATAACATTAAAAAGATACATTTAGAGAATGACCAGGTTGATATAGACGGTCAAGCCATTTTATTTGAAAGCGGCTTATACGCTGTACTACCTGAAGATTTGCCAGAAAAGGTAGCATTAGCAGCATTGGATGTAGCAGGTGCCCCAGCTCAAGTTGATAAGCTGGTTAAGTCTGGTGATCGTGTTTTAATCATCGGTGGTGGCGGTAAGTCAGGTATACTTTGTTGTTATCAGGCTATGAAAAAGTTAGATGGACGTGGTCAACTCATCGTCATCGAATATGATCGCGAAAATGCAAAGCGTATTAAAGAGATGGGATTAGCTCATCATGTCATTATCGCAGATGCAAGAAAAGCAGTAGATGTTTATGAACAAGTAGTTGCATTGACAAATGGAGAAGGCGTTGATGTAACAATTAATAACGTCAACATTATGGACACTGAAATGGCTTCAATATTACCTACCAAAGATGATGGTGTAGTATACTTCTTCTCAATGGCAACTTCCTTTACAAAATCAGCATTAGGTGCAGAAGGCGTTGGCCGTGATGTAACAATGATTGTAGGTAACGGCTATACAAAAGGTCATGCTGAGTTAACACTCAACTTATTGAGAGAATCAAAAGAAATCAGAGATCTTTTCCATCAATTATATGCATAGGTAATCCAGTAAGAAACGTATAAGTTATTCTATAATCTATATTATTTTCTAAAATTAATGGGGGTATTGTATATGTCAAATCCACTAGAACGGCGCAAACGTTATTTTCCAACAATAACAGATGAACAATGGAATGACTGGCATTGGCAAACACGTAATCGAATTGAAACGCTAGATGAATTAGAAAAGTATATACATCTTACAGATGATGAGAAAGAAGGTATAAAGGACACATTAAAAACTTTACGCATGGCTATAACGCCCTATTACCTTACTTTAATCGATGATGAAAATCCTCATTGTCCAGTAAGAAAGCAGGCTATACCACGTGCTTTGGAGCTTCACCTTTCTAGCGAGGATTTAGAAGATCCTCTACACGAAGATGTTGATTCACCTGTACCTGGATTAACACATCGATATCCAGATCGGGTTTTACTATTAGTTACTGACCAATGTGCCATGTATTGTCGTCATTGTACGCGTAGACGCTTTGCTGGACATACGGATTGTTCAATGTCCATGGATAAAATTAATCGTGCAATCCAGTATATTGAATCTAACCCAGTAGTAAGAGATGTTTTGATTTCTGGCGGAGATCCTTTGCTACTTTCAGATGATCGATTAGAAACTATCATTAAGAAATTAAGAGCTATACCACATGTAGAAATCATTCGTATTGGCTCAAGAACACCAGTCGTTATGCCACAACGCATAACAGAAGGTCTTGTTACAATGCTTAAAAAGTACCATCCAATTTGGTTGAACACGCATTTTAATCACAGTGATGAGATTACTGAGGAATCCATAGAAGCTATAACAAGATTAGCTGATGCAGGAATTCCTTTAGGGAACCAGTCCGTTTTATTAAAAGGAGTCAATGACTGTGTTCATGTCATGAAAAAATTAGTCCATGATTTAGTTAAAATGCGTGTAAGACCTTATTATATCTATCAATGTGATTTATCCATGGGATTAGGTCATTTCCGAACAAGTGTCGCTAAAGGTTTGGAAATCATGGAAGGATTAAGAGGTCATACATCTGGTTACGCTGTACCAACTTACGTTATTGATGCACCAGGTGGTGGTGGGAAGACACCAATCATGCCTAATTATATTGTTTCACAATCTGAAGGTAAATACATCTTACGTAACTTTGAAGGTTTAATTACCACCTATGTAGAACCTGAAGATTACCATAGTGAGTGTCATTGTGAGATATGTAAAGGTAACAAAGGATCAAGAATGGTTGGGGTAGCAGGTCTGCAACAAGGTTTATATAAATCCTTAGAACCTAAATCATTAGAAAGACAACGTCATCATCATGTGGGATAGTCCCTCTAACCCTAGGAGCCAACTTGGTGACTTGGTGGCTCCTTTTTCAACAATAGGAATAATTGGTATTCATAAGAACGTGGGTAAAACAACAGTTTTATGTCACCTTATTGAGAACTTTAGTCAGATTAAATTAGGATTAACTTCAATTGGACGAGACGGTGAAGAAAAGGATCTCATTTATAGTACGAGTAAACCAAAGATTTATGTAAAAACTGGAACCATAATAGCTACTGCAAAGAATTCTTTACTTCAATCATGTGATATCTCAAAAAAGATTCACGATGTGACGCCACTTCATACACCCTTAGGACCAATTGTCATTGCCGAAGCCATGAGCGATGGCTATGTAGAACTGTCAGGTCCTTCATATAATGAACAGATGGAGGTCATCTGTAAGTACCTAAAAAAATTTGGTGCAGAAAAACTCCTTATAGATGGAGCTCTTAGCCGTGTAGGTACTTTAGCAAGTTCTATGATTGATGGTGCTGTATTGGTTACAGGGGCTGCCTTTGATCGGCGGATGGATAAAGTCATTGATGAAACAAAGAAAGTAAAAGAGCTCTTGTCTTTTCCTATAGCAAACCCTTTAATTCAAAAAAGATACAAAGATATCATGGTCGATCATAAAGTGGTTTGGATGAATGAAAAGGGGAGTTATCGTCCTATACCAGTAGATACAACGCTAGGTTTTCATCAATGTATTTTGAATGAGAAAAAAGATGATGATTCTTATTTATTGATTAAAGGAGCGCTAACGGATTCACTTGTTAGTGGCTTAATCAATAAGGTAAAAAAGAATGATACTCTTAGAATTGTTATTCAGGATGGCACAAAAATGTTTGTAATGAACTCAACTTATGAACTATTTAAAAAGAGTAGGATTGAGATTAATAGTTTGTACAACATACCAATAGCTGCAGTAACTTATAATCCTTACTCGCCTTATGGTTATAGTTTTAATGAGCAAGATTTTTATGAGGGACTAAAAGCAAAAGTCAGTGGTCCAATCATTAACGTTTTAGGAGGTGAATCCTTTGAAAGCATCTAAATTGCAACAGGATTTACAGCAGATTATAGCTAAACTTCATCTTCTAAGTCCATATGGTAAAGAACAGCTAGTAAGCTTAGTTCCGTACAAAAAGGAAGAAGAAAAGCTTCTTCAAAAGGAATTTGATGCTTTAGATTATTATCAAAACCTTCTAAAAGACCATCTTCCGGTTACTAAAGCTCTAGATGCTACACTCCGACAGTTAAAGAATATTATACCCATTATTGATTCTTGCGAGAAGGATCAAACATTGGATTTAACCCAATTATTTGAAATAAAGCAACAGGTAATGGTTATTCAAAATCTTAGAAGTCAACTTAAGAAGATACTTGAAAAACCAATTATTGAGCTTCAATTAGCTAATTTAGATCAATGTTTAGTGCTGTTAGATCCTGATCAAACCGGACTACCTACATTTTATATACCAAATGACGGAACGCCCCAATTGCAGATAGCGCGTCTTGAAAAACGATTAGTTGAAAAGGCTATTGCGAAAGCGACTACTAGTCAAGATAGAGAGGAACTGATGACTAAACGTCAACAATTGGTCATAGAGGAAAAAGAGGAAGAAAGATGCTTTCGAGAACAATTAACTATGAAATTAAAACCATCTCTACCAGCACTTAAAGCTAATATAGAGAAATTAGGTCTTATAGATATCCATCTTGCTAAAGTTCGTCTACAATTAGCATACGGTGGAACAAGACCAAACTTTGATGAAAATGATCAGTGTATTGTTTTAAAAGGTCTTTATCATCCTATAATTGTAGAAGAGTTGGCACAAAAAGGTCGACATTTTACATCCGTAGATATGAGAATAGAACAAGGGGTTACTGTTATAACTGGGGCTAATATGGGTGGCAAAACTATTGCTTTAAGAACATTATTACTCAATTTAACTTTGGCTCATATGGGATTCTATGTTTTTGCTAGTTTTATAAAAACACCTTACATGGATTACTTTGACTTTGTATATGAAGACATGAATCAGCAGAGTGGTGGATTAAGCAGTTTCGGTACAGAGGTTATTCAGCTTAAAGAAGTATTAAGCCAAATCAATAGAAAGTCTGGCATTATTGCCATCGATGAGTTTGCAAGAGGTACTAATCCAACAGAAGGCCAACTAATTGTTAAGGGACTCATACAATATTTAAAAAAGTATTCCGGCTATTTTGTTATAACGAGTCATTATGATCATATTCTGATGGAGGGCGTTCGTCACTATCAAGTGGTAGGACTTCAGCAATTAGATATGCCAGTTAAGGATTCAATGGATGATATACTTGAAACCATAGGACAAATGATGGACTATCGATTGAAAGAGGTTAATATACAAGAAGAAGTGCCCAAAGAAGGAATTAAAATAGCTAAACTTCTTGGACTTGATCAAGAACTCATTCATACTATTGAAAAAATAAGGAGGGAAGAAAGTCATGGGTAAGCTTAATTTAAATATGAATCATGTGGATAGAGCAAGATCTAAAGCAGAGGAGATTGCGAAATACACGCAAGCTTTCATCGACGAACACACGACTGTTACCATAGAAAGAACGGTATGTCGATTATTTGGTATCGATGGTATCAATGAAGTTGGTGTACCTCTACCTAATATTGTGGTTGATCACATTATGGAAAACGGAAGGCTAGGTATAGGTGTCGCTTACTATATCGGTAATGCTATGTTACATATGGATTTAGAGCCGCAAGCTATAGCAGAAAAAGTAGCAGATGAAGACCTCAATCTCTGTACATTGCCTTTTTATCCAATTGAAGCTATTAAAGATCGAATAGAAAGTGTAGTGCTCATACAACTTAACAAAATCTCTAAAAATCGTCAAAAGCGAGAAAAGTACTTTCAGAAATATGGTGATAAAAAAGGTCCATTACTTTATGTTATCGTAGCAACTGGTAATATTTATGAAGATACCACTCAGGCAGTAGCAGCTGCTAAACAAGGTGCTGATGTCATAGCTGTTATTCGTACAACTGGGCAAAGTCTTTTAGATTATGTACCTTATGGTGCAACAACTGAGGGATTTGGAGGAACTTATGCAACACAGGAAAATTTCAGTATTATGCGCAAAGCTTTAGACGAAGTTGGAGAGGAATTAGGACGCTACATACGACTATGTAATTATTGTTCAGGTTTATGTATGCCAGAAATAGCAGCTATCGGTGCTTTCGAGCGTTTGGATGTGATGTTGAATGATGCCTTATATGGTATTTTATTCAGAGACATTAACATGAAACGTACTCTAGTAGATCAATATTTCTCAAGAGTGATTAATGCCTATGCAGGCGTTATTATTAATACTGGTGAAGACAATTACTTAACGACAGCAGATGCTATTGAAGAAGCACATACGGTTTTAGCTTCTCAATTCATCAACGAGAAATTTGCTGAATATGCTGGGTTACCTGAAGAACAGATGGGTCTTGGCCATGCATTTGAGATAGACCCCAAAGTCGAGAATGGTTTTTTATATGAATTAGCACAAGCACAAATGGCACGGCAGATCTTTCCAAAGGCACCACTTAAATATATGCCGCCTACGAAGTATATGACTGGTAACATCTTTAAAGGTCAAGTACAAGATGCTTTATTTAACATGGTAACAGTTTTAACAGAACAAAGAATACATCTATTAGGTATGCTGACTGAAGCTATACACACACCTTTCATGTCAGACCGTGCGCTTTCTATAGAAAATGCTAGCTATATAGCTAATACTATGAAAGACTTAGGCAATGAAATAGAATTTAAGAAAGATGGTATTATGGAAACTCGAGCTAATGAAGTACTGGGCAATGCACTAAACCTTTTAGAAGAAATCGAAGATGTAGGTATCTTTAATGCCTTGGAAAAAGGTATTTTTGCAGGTATTAAACGACCTATCGATGGTGGTAAAGGTTTAGATGGTGTCATCCGAAAAGAAAGCGGTTATTATAATCCCTTTATTGAAAAAATGTTAGGGGGTGTGAAAAATGTCTAGTGGTTTATATTCAATGCACAAAAAGGAATTTAATCAAACCTTAGACTTCAAACATTTGAAACCTTATGGCGATACTATGAATGATGGTAAAGTTCAATTGAGTTTTACATTACCAGTGACCGACAATGAAAAGGGAGAAGCTGCAGCTAAATTACTGGCACAAAAAATGGGATTAAATGAACCATCTGTTGTTCATCATGAATCACTGGATAAAGAATTTACTTTTTACGTTCTCTATGGTAGCCTAACCCATTCTGTTGACTATGAAGCCATAGAAGTAGAAGCCGTTGAATTAGATATTATGGATATGCATGAAACAGAAGATTTTATTGATCAGCAAATCGGTAGAAACGTAGTAGTTGTAGGAGCAAGTACTGGAACAGATGCACACACAGTAGGTATTGATGCCATTATGAACATGAAAGGCTATGCGGGTGTGTACGGTTTAGAACGTTATCGTAATATTGATGCCTATAACTTGGGGAGTCAAGTTCCAAATGAAGAACTGATTCGTAAAGCTATTGAAGTTAAAGCTGATGTCATCTTAGTTTCTCAAACAGTTACACAAAAAAATGTTCATGTTGATAATTTAACAGAATTAATGGAGCTTCTAGAAGCTGAGGGAATTAGGAATAGATTAGTCACTATAGTTGGTGGAGCTCGTATAACTCATGAGTTAGCAAAGGAGTTGGGTTATGATGCTGGCTTTGGACCAGGTAAATTGGCCGATTCTGTAGCTACTTTTATGGTGGAGGAAATCGCTCGAAGAGGGCTATAATAATCAATTCGCAAACAATATTACTCGAATAACAAAGGAGGCATACTATGGATTTTACTTTATCAAAGGAACATCAGTTACTTCGTAAGCTTTTTCGTTCTTTTACAGAGGAAGAAGTGAAACCATTAGCTGAAGAAGTTGATGAGGAAGAACGCTATCCAATAGAAACAGTTGAGAAAATGGCCAAATATGGCTTTATGGGAATACCTTTTCCAAAAGAGTATGGTGGAGAAGGTGGCGATAATCTAGGTTACACTATTGCTGTTGAGGAATTATCCAGATATTGTGGTACAACAGGAGTTATCCTTTCAGCCCATACTTCATTATGTGCATCACCTATATATGAATTTGGTTCTGAAGAGCAAAAGCAAAAGTATTTAGTACCACTCGCTAAAGGTGAAAAAATAGGAGCCTTTGCATTAACAGAACCTAATGCTGGAACAGATGCTGCTGCTCAACAAACCACAGCAGTATTAGAAGGGGATCATTACATCATTAATGGTTCAAAAATCTTTATTACAAATGGCGGTTATGCAGATTACTATATTGTTATGGCGATGACCGATAAATCTGCTGGTACTAGAGGTATTTCTGCTTTTATCATAGAAAAAGAGTTTGAAGGCTTTCGAATAGGAAAAAAAGAAAAGAAAATGGGTATCAGAGGTTCAGCAACTTGTGAACTCGTCTTTGAAAACTGTAAAGTACCTAAGGAAAACATCATTGGTAAAGAGGGTAAAGGCTTTAAAGTAGCTATGAAGACATTAGACGGTGGCCGTATTGGTATAGCAGCTCAAGCTCTAGGAATAGCTCAAGGAGCACTTGATGAAACAGTTCATTATGTGAAAGAAAGAAAGCAATTTGGACGTCCGATTTCGAAGTTCCAAAATACCCAATTTGAATTAGCTGATATGAAAACTAAAGTAGAAGCTGCAAGACTGCTAGTCTATCAAGCAGCTGTTGCTAAAGACCGTAGAGAACCGTATAGTCACTTTGCGGCAAT
This sequence comes from Vallitalea okinawensis, assembly GCF_002964605.1. Taxonomy (NCBI): domain Bacteria; kingdom Bacillati; phylum Bacillota; class Clostridia; order Lachnospirales; family Vallitaleaceae; genus Vallitalea; species Vallitalea okinawensis. Next base: position 47,383 of record NZ_PQDH01000003.1, on the reverse strand, counting down.
GGCTAAACTTTATGCAGCTGAGGTGGCTATGGAAGTAACAACGAAGGCTGTTCAACTCCATGGTGGCTATGGCTATACAAGAGAGTACCCAGTTGAACGTATGATGCGGGATGCAAAAATTACTGAAATCTATGAAGGAACATCCGAAGTACAGAAGATGGTTATATCTGCCCATCTATTAAAATAGACAAAACATTATAGAAGGGAGTGCTAGTATGCAAATTGTTGTTTGTATAAAACAAGTACCTGACACATCAGAAGTTAAATTAGATCCAAAGACTGGAACCCTTATACGTCAAGGAGTACCAAGTATTATCAATCCAGATGACAAAGCTGGTATAGAAGCAGCCATACAGTTAAGAGAGAAACATGGAGGTAAGGTTACTGTATTGAGCATGGGACCACCTCAAGCTGACGTAGCTTTAAGAGAAGCTTTAGCTATGGGAGCCGATGAAGCAATATTATTGACAGATAGAGCTTTTGCTGGAGCCGATACATGGGCAACATCATCGACTTTGGCTGCTGCTTTAAGGAAGATACCTCATGATCTTGTTATTACAGGTCGTCAAGCCATTGATGGTGATACTGCTCAAGTAGGACCTCAAATTGCAGAGCACTTGGATTTACCGCAGGTAAGCTATGTGGCTGATATACAGTTAGAAGGCGATAATCACCTCATATTAAAGCGTATGTTTGAAGATGGGTATCACTTATTAAAAGTAGAGATGCCTTGCCTAATTACAACATTATCAGAACTCAATACACCTCGCTACATGCGAGTAGGGTATGTTTATGATGCTTACCGTGAAAAAGAAATCGTTAAGTGGACTCTTGAAGATATTGTTATAGATAATAGTAACCTAGGTTTAAAAGGCTCACCAACACGCGTTAAAAAATCCTTTACAAAAGGCGCTAAAACAGCTGGAAAACTGTATGAAGTTAACACCGATGAATCTGTACAAATAATTGTTAATAAAATGACAGAGAAATTCATTATTTAAATAAGCCATAGTGGCTTCTACAGGTTGGAGCAAGATAAGGAGGTATCCAATGAACAAAGGTATATTTGTTTTTATAGAGCAACGAGAAGGTACTATACAAAAAGTTGCATTTGAATTATTGGGAAAAGCCAATGAGTTAGCAGAGACAACGAATAGTCAAGTAACTGCTATATTATTAGGTCATGAAATTGCTAGCCAAGGTGAACACCTAATACATGCAGGCGCTGATGAAGTTTTATATGTAGATAGCCAAGATTATCAGCACTATGTAACAGAATATTATACACAAGCTTTAACTGCGGTAATCAAGGAGCATGAACCAGAAATCTTCTTGTTTGGTGCAACAGCTATTGGCAGGGATTTAGCACCTCGTGTGTCTGCTCGTATACACACTGGTTTAACTGCAGACTGTACAAAATTAGAAATAGATGAAGAAACAGGTCTATTATTTATGACAAGACCAGCCTTTGGTGGTAACATCATGGCAACAATCATTTGTCCCGAGTTTAGACCTCAAATGGCAACTGTCCGTCCAGGAGTCATGCAAGTTTTGACATTAGATGAAAGTCGTCAAGGTAATATTAAAAAGTTCTATTTCCAACTTATTAAAGAAAAAAATAAGATTGAAATCATTGATATAGTTCATGAGAGCAAGCATAAAATAAATATTGAAGATGCCAAGATTCTCATATCAGGTGGTCGTGGTGTTGGTTCAAAAGAAAACTTTAATAAACTCTACGACTTAGCAGATGTATTAGATGCTGAAGTATCATCATCAAGAGCAGTAGTTGATGCAGGATGGCAAGATAGGCAAAGACAAGTCGGGCAAACTGGAAAAACCGTACGCCCTAATCTTTATTTTGCTTGCGGTATATCTGGAGCTATTCAACATGTGGCAGGTATGGAAGACTCTGATCTTATCATAGCCATTAACAAAAATAGTGAATCTCCTATCTTTGAGGTTGCAGACGTAGGTATCGTAGGAGACTTAAATGTTATACTGCCAAAACTGACTGAAGCTCTAAAAGTTAAATTGAATGAAAAATAATGAATTAATGGAGGTGCCATAATGCGTGAAGTTGTAATCCTTTCAGCTGTTAGAACACCTATCGGTAGTTTTAATGGCACATTATCATCAAGAGGTGCAGTGGACTTAGGAACAGTAGTAGCAAAAGAAGCTATCCATCGAAGTGGAATTGATCCAAGTATAATCGATGAAGTGATCATTGGTAACGTATTATCAGCTGGACTTGGCCAAAGTGTTGCTAGACAAATTTCTTTAAAGTCAGATATCCCTGATAATGTACCAGCCATGAACATCGATAAGGTATGCGGTTCAGGTTTAAGAGCTATTAGCTTAGCAGCCTCTATAATTAAAGCTGGTGATGCAGATGTCATACTAGCAGGTGGAACAGAGAGTATGAGTAACGCGCCATACATACTCGAAAAAGCTCGCACAGGATACCGTATGGGTGATGGGAAGCTGATTGATAGCATGATTAAAGATGGTTTGGTCGATGGCATAGAAGGATACCATATGGGCATAACTGCTGAAAATGTAGCCGAAAAGTGGAGCATTTCTAGAGAGGAACAAGATGCTTTCGCTTTAAATAGTCAACTGAAAGCTGAAAAAGCTCAAAAGGCAAATCGTTTTGTTGAAGAAATTGTTCCTGTTACAATCCCACAGCGTAAAGGTGATCCTATCGTCTTTGAACATGATGAGTACCCACGTCATGGCTCAACTATAGAAAAGTTAGGTAAATTAAGACCAGCCTTCAAAAAAGATGGTACTGTAACAGCTGGAAATGCTTCTGGTATCAATGATGGTGCTGCAATGATGGTTATTATGTCAAAGGATAAGGCTGAAGAACTTGGATTGAAGCCTCTTGTTACAATTAAGTCATATGGCTCTATTGGATTAAATCCAGAGATTATGGGTTATGGTCCAGCACCAGCAACAAATAAAGTATTAAAGCAGGCTAATTTAACTATTGAAGATATTGATTTAGCAGAAATAAATGAAGCTTTCGCTTCTCAATCCATAGCTGTTGTTAGAGACCTTAGTATAGATCCAGGTAAAGTTAATGTAAATGGTGGTGCCATTGCTTTAGGTCATCCAATAGGGGCCTCAGGTACTCGTATAGCCGTTACACTAATCCATGAAATGCTTAAACAGCCTGAAGCAAAAACTGGTCTAGCAGCTCTTTGCATTGGTGGAGGAATGGGTAGTGCAATTATCTTTGAAAAAGTTAAGTAATCATTAAAATAAACCCAAATTTGGGTTTATTTTTTTGCAAGTTACTATTTTGACAATAATCACCAATGCATATATAATAATAAAGAATACATTGGAATACTAATCATATATCACCTGCAATAAAAATGATTTTTTCTACATAACACATTATAATTAGATAGAAAGGATATGATAAGATGAAAAAATATCTATTTCTCTTTTTTTTGGTCGCTTTATTCCTACTGATTCCTAATAAGGTATTAGCTAAATCATATGTCACTGTTTCTATATCAGATTACGATATCTATTTAAATGATGTTAAAGTCAACAATTCTACAAGTGAATATCCCTTCATTACTTATAAAAATATCACTTATTTTCCGCTTACCTTTAATGATAGTCGTTTCTTAGGTCTTGAAACAGAATGGTCTCTAGATAAGGGTTTGTTTATAGAGAACACGGGCATAGTTTCTGAATATAAAGGTTATAAAACTACTAATGTTAATGCTAATCACTATCAGGCTAGTGTAGCCAACTTTCAAATCACTGTTAATGGAAAAATCATCGATAATTCTAAAGAAGAGTATCCAATCCTCCTATTTCGTGACGTAACCTATTTTCCTCTTACATGGCGTTTTATAGTAGATGAGTTCAATTGGTCTTATGAATTCGATCCTAGTATGGGGCTTTACATTGAGAGTCAAAACTTATCTCCAAAGGTGTTGGAACTACCATTTCAGTTAAAAGGTATGAGCGGTATTGATATAGTCGATGGCTATTATTATTACGTGGGTGAAGATGAAAAAGAAGGATATATATACCGCGCACCAATAGGAGATATCAGTAATGCTGCCAAAGTTCAAAAAATTGAGTCAAGAGATGATTATTACAATCCTCTGGTTTCAGCATATAAAAAAGATAGTGAGGTTTATGTCTCTTACCATGTAGGTGGTATGGTCATGGGAAAGGATGTTTATTGTCGCGTTAATGATTCAGGTGTAGGAGAAGAAATCATATCTGGTTATCTTGATTTTACTATTGATGGTGATGATATGGCTATGGTCAATTATCGTGTACCACCTTCTTCTGGTAATCTTTCCATCACTAATTCAAGAATAGAAAAACAAATTGGTGATAGTTCTTTAATGTACGGTTGGATTCGATCAGGAACTAGTTATTTACATGGCGGTGATATAGAAATAATTGATGGTTGGGTTTATATTAACGCTTTTAATGAAAGTGATGAGAGTATTCCCAATAACCTGTATAAAATTAATATAGCTACCAATGAAAGTACTGTCGTAAGCAACCTACCTTTAAGGTCATTCTCAATAGTAGATAATTATGTTTATATTCTCAATAGTGAAAATGGAAAGCTTTATAGAACCACTTTAATGGGAGGTGAAGAAGAACTTCTTATAGATACGCCTATAAACACATATTATATTGATGATGATACCATTTATTATATCACTGATGAAAATAATGTTTTGTATCGCCAAAAGAGTGATGGTACATCAGAAATTTTACTCTCCCAGCATTCTGTAGAATCAGTAAAGGTTGTTGATGATTATCTCATTTGCGCCTTAAATTCTGATGATAATTATGGTTTAATCATTCTCGATAAAAAAGGGAATCAGATTTTCAAGACATTAGATATGGTCATTCATAACTCGTATTATGATAATAAGGTTACTTATTTCATTTATGAAAGTCAAACAAACTATATTATAGAATTACCTGAATAAATATATTATTTTTAAAGTGTTAGGGGGGAGTTCTTTGACAGAATTAAAATATCTATTTCTATATTTTCCACTAGCTATCACATTACATAACATTGAAGAAGCAATATGGTTACCGCAATGGTCTTTCTATGCGAAGAAGTACCATCGCCCTGTTAATAAAGATGAATTCCGATTTGCAGTACTCCTTATAACTGCCTTAGCATACATATCTACATTTTTAATAATGACCTTTAGTAACATAGATCTATTTAAATATTTTTACTTTGGTTTTCTAGGTGCTATGATCATGAATACTTTCTTTCCACATCTTGTTGCTACGATTTTACTAAAAAGGTATGCTCCTGGGTTAGCCACAGGTATATTACTTCTCATACCTATAAATACGCTCATCATCTATTTAGCAGTCAAGGATGGGTTCATTAATCTTGACGATGTAATCCTATCATCTTTGATAGTTGGTATTTTGTTATTGGGATCACTACCTTTTCTTTTTAAACTAGGAGCAAAACTGATCAACTATTAATAATAACCATGAATTTAATTATAGAGGAGTTGAGTATATGAAAATAACAACTTTATTAGAAAATAGAAAAAGTGAAGATGTCATCAATTTGAAAGCAAAACACGGCTTATCCCTATATATTGAAACTAATGGTAAGAAAATTCTTTTCGATACAGGACCTGATCATACATTTATTCAAAATGCAATTAAATTAGGAATTGATCTATCTCGTGTTGATTATCTTATTATTTCTCATGGTCATTATGACCATGGAGGTGGACTTAAGGCTTTTCTAGAAATCAATCAAGAAGCTGATATTTATTTAAGTCAATATGCCTTCGAAAAACATAGCTCAAAATTACTATCAGGAGTATACATCGATATTGGATTAAATAAGAAATTGAGCAATCACCGTCAAATACACTACATCGTAGATAACACTGAAATCATAGATGGCATTCAATTATTATGTAATGTTATACCACATAAATTGAAACCTTCTGGCAATAAAAAGCTCTTTAAACGAATAAATGGTACATATGTAGAAGATGATTTTGATCATGAGATTTACTTGGTCATTAAAGAAAAGCAAAATAATGTATTGTTTTCAGGATGTTCTCACAAGGGGATAATCAATATTGTTAACCAAGTAGAGTCGATGCTAAATTCACCAATAAACACTGTTATAGGTGGTATGCATTTATATAATCCTATTAGTAAAAAATCTGAATGTGATAACCAGGTCGCTGAAATTGCTGGGGAATTAATCAAGACAAAAGTTAAAACCTATTATTCTTGTCACTGCACAGGTGAGAAGGCTTATGCATTACTACAGGAGACTTTAAAAACTCGATTAAGAGAATTAAAAACAGGAAGCACTATGGAACTATAAAGTACTTTTAGCTTTTTAAAAGGGGATGATAATATTATGAATAAAAAAAGTATAGAATTAAAGAATCTTGCACAAAAGTATTGTCAACAGTTATCAGAGCATGAGGTACTTAATAAGTATTGGTGTTATCTTTCACTAGTATTAAAAGGTAGTGTAGCTAGAGGTAATGCAGATCAATTTTCAGATATTGATTTTGTTTTCTACTGTTCAGGGGAGTTACGGACAAAGATTATTCAAGAATATTATTCTAAAGGTCTTATTGATAGAACTGATGGTATCTTTATGCCACTACCAGATTGGATAGGTCATTATCATTTTGAAACTTTTGAAACCCTTAAAAGTTATTACAGAGAAAAGAATTATAGTCAAATATGGGAGAGTGTAAACGCAATTCCCTTACACGATCCTTCAAATCAATACACAGATCTCTTACAAATACGTTCTGAGAAATTTAGAATTGACGAAGAAGATATTAAAAATAAATATTTTGAGTTACAACTGACATTAGATTGGCTACGACATCCATTAAAAAGAGGAGAAGAAATAGCAGTGTTACTACACTGTACTAAAATAATAAGACTAATCTGCCAACTGGGATACTTATTAGACAGCTTACCATTTCCACATGATAAATGGTTATTTACATACATTGATGACACCCAATTGGGACGTGAGAACAAGCAAATGATACTTGATTATGCAAAGCGAATACTTAATAATGATCAAATAGAACTCCATAAAGAATTACATCAATATCCTCAATATGCAATCGCTGATAATCTAGTTAAAAAGCTTATGGAATCCATAAGTAACCAGTTTGGTGAACATAAGTGGATTGCAGAATGGTATTTATATGTGTAACCGAATAGAAATCACATTCCTCATTAAGTTGTTGACCACTAGTTAATTAGATATTAAACGTCAGATAATATGCAAGAATCTAATGGGCAATCAACGAATCAAGAAAAATAGGATTTATACAAGAAAGAGTCATTGATGGAATAAAGATTGTTCAAATTGTATATAAGACACAATATAGAAGTGTATTTCATGTTCTTGTAGTGTAGAATATCTATAGAAATTTACGATATATATCGAAATTTTTTCAATAAGAGTAAATTCATTTATAAATATTGCTATATTCGAGAAATTACCGTAAAATATAGGTAGGGGTATAAGAAAAATCACTAATTTTTATCATAAAAATATAAAAATTATCTTTTTACGGGGTGTAACATGAAATTTACAAGTAGACTAAAGAAGATATCGCTTCTAAGTTCCATTATATCAATAATCATCATTGTGATTATTGTTGGGAGCTTTATTTTTCAAATTTCTCATGCCGATTTTGTAAGAGAGCTTGAAACTATAAAAGAAAGCTACTACAATGAGCAAAAAAAACTGATTCAAAATGAGGTCAGTAAAGCTTATGACTATATTGATTACCAGAAATCAAAAACAGAAGATCGCTTAAAAACCGAGATACAAGATAGAGTTAATGAAGCGCATAGCGTAGCAACCAATATTTATAATAATAATCTTGATAAAACAGATGTTGAACTTGAAAGAATGATTATTAATGCCTTAAGTGCTATACGATTTAATGATGGAAATGGTTACTATTTTATTGGTGGACTTGATGGAAAGATGATACTATTTCCCGTTAAGCCTGAACTTGAAAATCAGGATTTATTAGAGGTTCAAGACAGTAATGGTAATTTCGTCATTAAAGATATGATTACACTTGTAAATACTCATGGAGAAGGTTTCTATGAGTACTACTGGGCTAAACCTAGTAATCAACTTGATAATAACAAAAAAATATCCTTCATCAAGTACTTTGAACCACTTAATGTCTTTATTGGTTCAGGTCTCTATATTGCTGACCTGGAGCAAATTGTCAAAAAAGAGGTAATGGATATGATTGCCGATATGAGATACGAAAATGACGGCTACTTTTTCTTGACGACATACGATGGTCAAGCATTAGTTTTTGCTCAAGAAGAATACATAGGCAAGGATGTAAGCCATATAAAAGATGTGAACGGTATCTCTATTCATAATGAAGAGATAAAAGTCATTGATGCCCATGGAGAAGGCTATATTGAATACATGTGGGAAAAACCAAATGTAGATGGTTTCTACCCTAAGATTACCTTTGTAAAGGGAATTACTGATTGGGAATGGGTATTAGGAACTGGTGTTTATGTTGATGATATTGAAGAAACTATTGAGAACAAAAAACTAATGAGAAAAAAAGAAATAGAATCGAGTATCATATTTATAGCAATCGTTATAAGCTTATCAGGCTTCGGCGTGGTATTTGTACAACTTTTCTTATTACGTAAAGCTGAACAAGCCATAAAAGCTGAAGAAAGGCTGTACGAAATTTTAACCAATTTATCTGAAGATGGTATCTTCATTTTAGAGCCTAATGGAAAAGTTATCGAATCAAATATTAAAGGTGTGCAAATGCTGACAGGTGGTAAAGAGAATTTTATACAATTGAATTTTAAAGACATGATTACTGAGATTTTTCCTGAAGATAAGATTTGTGAAATAAGCAAGGAAACACATCTAAGAACCAATGACGATAATCTTATGCCAGTTGAAATACATATTAAGAGTATTGAACTAGATCGTGCAAATAAATATATTGCATACCTAAGAGACTTGACCTCAAGAAAATTGTATGAAGAAACACTAAAAGAAATGGCTATTACTGACGAGTTAACCCATGTCTACAATCGAAGATTTATCATTGATCAATTGCAAAGTGAAATCGATAGAGTACAACGACTATCAGATCCTTTTACAATTGTAATGGTAGATTTAGATAAATTTAAGATGGTCAATGATACCTATGGTCATGTCTTTGGTGATGAAGTTTTGAAAGTATTAACTATGATCTTCAAAGATCATCTCAGAAAGATTGATTTTGTCGGAAGATATGGTGGAGAAGAATTCATAATCATTCTACCAGGTACCAATAAAGAATCTGCATGTAAAACAATTCAGCGTATAAAGGAAATCTTCAAATGTTATCAGTGGGTTCATCAAGACTTAATGATAACATTTAGTGCAGGGGCTGTTGAGATTAATAGAAGCAATTGCAATGAGGATGTTATGACTTATATTAACCAAGCAGACCAGTTACTTTACAAAGCTAAACAAAATGGAAGAGATAGAATTGAATGTTAGGAGAGAACAGTTGAATATTAACTATAATAATAAACGTTTTAAATCTGTTATCAACACAGACAATGGAGAAGTTAATCATCAAACAATTTTTAAATACTTTCAAAAAGATGACTTGGTTTGGGCAGAATATTCTGGTGGAGGTATTACAAAGGGATATCTCATAGCCAATGTAGATGATACAGGTAACTTAGACATGCGCTACCAACATGTTAATAGTAATGGTGAGCTAATGACAGGTAAATGTTTTTCTCAACCTAAAGTATTAGAGGATGGAAGAATTCAATTACATGAAAAGTGGGAGTGGACCTCTGGTGATCACTCAAAAGGTGAATCCATAGTTGAGGAATTCAAGTGGGACGATGATAGCTCATCCAAGAAACCATTAAGTATTGTAGATATGCAAAAGATGTCCTATGATCTCTGGAATGAGAATAAAGATACCTGGTCACCTATGGAACCAGCTTATGGAAAAGACTTCATCCTCTATATGATTGAAGAAATTGGTGAAGTCATACAAGTCATTAAGAAAAAGAAAGTAGATCTGATCATGTCAGATCCATACACTCGTGAGAAGTTTATTGAAGAACTTTGTGATGTACAGATGTATTACATAGATGTTTTAAATCGCTATCACATTACTCCTGAAGAGTTCCGTCAAATATATCTAAGGAAATTTCGCTATAATATGAAGAGAGACTATAAAAAAGACCATAGTGAACTCTTTAAGACCGACTAGGAGGTTTATAGACATGAATTACAAGCATCTTGAGATTCCACAAAAAAAGATAAGCACTCTATATAAAAAAAGTTGGGAACTTTATAAAAAAAACTTTTTTCATATAGCTATTATTATTATAGCTGTATACGGACCACTAGGACTGATAAGCTATTATGTAGATTCTAACTTTGATTGGTTAACGTCAATGCAGATAAAAAGCCTCATTGAGCAATTGATTGCAATCGTAGCTACTTTATCAATCATTAATTTAATTATAGATGTGGAGGGCGAATGGCATTCAGCTGTAGAAAAAGGTTTCAAAAGTTGGGGAGTGATGATCGTTACAAACATCACTGCATTAATTACATTAACACTACTTTCCTTCTTATTGATTATACCTGGTCTAATCTGGGCAGTGTATTATACATTTGCTGTACAAGTAGTTGTACTTAATCGTCTTTGGGGTAAAAAAGCATTAGATTATAGTAAAAAAGTTGTACAAGGCAACTGGTGGTACATTTTAGGTGTGGAAGTACTTACTTTTCTCATTTTATTTATAGCATCAATTATATTGATGTTACCTTTTGAGCCTCTACCTGAGATGTACTTTAGTATTATAGGTGAGGTCATTTTGAGTTTAATCATGGTATTCTTACCCATAGTTAATACAGTCCTTTTTATCCATTTGATGCCTAAAAGTGTAGATACTGAACTAATAGATGAGCGAATAAAAACCGATGATCATAATTTCTAAAATCTAAGAAGGATCCAGCATATGGATTCTTCTTAGATTTTTTCGTATGCCATTTCTTCATGAACTTCTTCAGCAAAGCCAAGGATAGATGCATTTTTTAATTCTTTTTGTAAAGCTACCTTATAATTTTGATGTTCTTTACTTTGGCATGAATAGACTACCGTTACATGCCCCTTGAAATCATTTAATAATTTCTTGAATTCTCTTACAGCAGGAGGTAGTTTACCAGCCCAAATAGGAGTACATAGGTATAATTGCTGATAGTCATTTAACTCTACATCTATTGGATCAATTTTAACAGTTTTTCCTGTCATAGCAAAAAAGCCTGCTTTAATGAATCCAAAAAGACCGTTCCAATTCTGATGATCATTAATACACTGTAATTCAGCTTTTTTGACATTTGCAATCTTATTAGCCATCTTTTCTACTTTACCAGATCTTGAATAATAGACTACTAAATATTTCATAAAACCACCTCTTAGTTTTAGTATATGTAGCTTAATAAACAACTTAATTCAATTATAGCATAAAAAACTTTCTAATCCATATTCATTCTGATATACTATATATATTGCCTTGAACTATTTAACATATTTTCACGTATTTATAAGAGTTTTTAACTTTTTTCAGATATAATTGGTTGAATTAAGAAAGGAAGCAAAGAAATGAATAGAGTAAAAAAGAAAGTTTTATGGTTACTTACATTAGTGGCATTGTTCCTTAGTAGTACCTACTATTTATGGTATGAAAATAATGCAATTGAAGTAACTCAATATGAAAAAATAATAGATAATTTGCCATCGACTTTTAAAGGATTTAAGATTCTGCAAATAGCCGATTTACAATCTAAGAAATACCGCAATAATAATGAAGAACTCATTCAATTAATAGATAAGAGTCAACCTGATATGATTGTCATTACTGGGGATCTTTTTGATCGACGGAGAATGGAAGAGGCTCAAAACAGTATAGATTTTATTGCCCAAATCAATTCAAAATACCCAGTATTTTATGTTAGTGGTAATCATGAATGCTGGAGTGGACAATACACTAACATTATCTCTGCTTTAATAGAGATGGACGTTGTAGTCTTGGACAATACATACACAATAATCAACAATGGTAATGAAATAATCAAACTCTTTGGACTTATTGATCCAGCTCATTACTATCCTGAAAAGGGTAAAGAATACGAAAAATTCACTGGTATTATTGAAGTAAATAAACAACTGGATTGGATGTCGAAAGAAGGATCTGATGTACCAGCGATTTTACTATCACATCGTCCTGAATTAGTTGAAGTCTATAGACTATATGATTTTGACTTAATTCTTTCTGGACATGCTCATGGTGGACAAGTACAGTTACCTAAAGTTGGAGGGCTATGGGCACCAGGGCAAGGTTTCTTGCCCGAATTTGAAGGCGGCTATTATGATCTAAATGATAAAACCACTTTAATTGTATCAAGAGGTTTAGGTAATAGTTCTTTCCCATTTAGAATTAACAATCATCCTGAATTAGTAGAAATAACCCTTAATTAAGTTCTAATGGATGGAAATGTTAGTTGATTCGACACCTTTAACTAGGGTATAATGATTGAGATAATGATGTAACAAAGAGGGGATTAGATTATGAAAATAAAAAAAATTGTTGCAAGTATAATTTGCTTTAGTTCGATCTTATTCTTAAGTGCTTGCACAGATAAAATAAATGATACATTTAAACGACTAAACAGTGAAGTCGAAAGTGCCTTTAATGATTTTCAAGATGAAATGGATGCTTTAATGGGTGATTTAGATGGATATGCCGATAATGACAGGGGTTTAGAGCTACTCGATGAAGGAAAAGCAGAAGAAGCCCTGGTTTACTTCAATAAGAACTTAGAGAAATTTGATGATCAGATTTCTGAACCCTATAATAATGTTGATAATGAGCTTCTTGATATAACATTATCCAATATTAGTAGTGCTTATGTTGACCTAGGTGAACTAGACTTAGCTTTGGAATACATTGACAAAGCTCTTAATGTTCAGCCTAATACAGCAGAAGAATATGTGATTAAAGGAGCCATTTACTTCAATCTTAGTCAATATGATAAGGCTTTAAAGTATTATGACCAAGCTTTTGAAGCACAGGGAGATTTTAATCTTGCTTATTACGGTAAAGGTGAAATTAACTTTACTCTACAGCAATACGATGAAGCTCTGGAGAATTTTAATCATTACTTAAAAGGTGATCCTGGTGACCCTGATGCTGAAATGTACAAAGCTTATTGCTTATTATATACAAGTGGCAGAGAAGAAGCCATTAATCAAATTGATGAAACAATAAGGGACAATAAAGACTATTATGATGCCTATTATATGAAAGCAGTGATTTTAGAAGAATCAGGTACTTTTGAAGAGGTCGAGGCTTGTTATGAAAATACAGCCAAGATATTCTCAGATGATTTAGTAGCACAAATTGACTTAGGTGCGTTTTATTATTATTACGGAAAATACAATAAATCATTAGATATTTTTCAGAAACTCTTAGAAGCGAATCCTGATAACCTTCTTATATATACTTGGTTAATCTATAATAATACTGCTCTTGAAGAGTATAATCAGGCCCTTGAATTAGCTAATACTGCAATACAAAAAGATAACCAATACGATGAATTGTATAACGCTATAGGTAATATCTATCTAGAGCAAACACTTTATATGGAATCTCTCGAGTATTTTGACAAGGCAATTGAGCTTAATCCAGATTATGAAGATGCCTACATTAATAAACTATATGGATTATATACAGGAAAGAGATATGCAAGAGCTGTAGAATTTGGTTTAGAAGCAGAAGAATCATTCCCATACTCTTTTGATGTACTATGGTATATTGCGGATAGTTATTTTGAACTTGATGAATTAGATGAAGTAATTTCTTATTATGATAAGATGTTAAAGATATTACCTGATAATGATGAAATTATCTCATATCAATCCTATACTTATTTCTTACTTCAGGATTATGATAAAGCCGAGGAATACTCAGATGAAGCTTTAGCACTTAACTCAGAAAACTACACAGCTTTGTTGGTTCGTAATGAATTGGTTAACAAAGAAGTTCCACTTGAAGAGCAAGTTGTTAACTTCTTCGATGATTATTATTTTTATGACAATAAAGATATGACAGGTACTGAGAGAGATAAGATCAATAATGGAAGAATAACAAGTGATACTCTTGATCAGCTTGTTGATACTATGAGAAAATCTGATGATTTGTTTACGCTTGCAGTCTATGGAGATGAATACGACTATTTCATGGATATGGAACAGCAAGATATGACGTATGACTATCTTTCAGATAACACTATCTATACAAAAATAAATACCTTTGCAATGTATACTGATAATAAATTCACTGTGCTCTTAGACAGTATCCAAGAACCGGAGAATAAAACACTTATTATCGATGTGCGTAACAATTTTGGTGGAGATACAGATAGCGCCAATAATATGCTTGACATACTTTTACCAGAATGTGTTACGAGTACTTTAATTGACAAAGATGGTTATACAACTAATTATTATTCTGATGCTTCAATGATTCCATTTAAAGAGATTTATATTTTTGTTGATGAAAATTCAGCCAGCGCTTCTGAATTACTTACACTGGGTCTAAAGACCTATTTAAATAATGTCAATGTTGTTGGTAGAAATACCTTTGGTAAAGGTGTAGGACAGTATGTCTATGAAGATCAACAAAATAAGCTCCTTTTATTAGTCGTTAATCATTATTGGAATGTTAGACAGACGAATATAATGGATGTAGGGATAGCTCCAGATATTTATGTTAGTGGAAATGAGTTAGATGACTTTTTAAAAGCAATAAAATAAATAAAAGATAACCTTTAGAGACCTATAATCATCACTTGTGTGATCCGTATAGGTCTTTTTCAGTATTTTTCAATTACTATTATTGGCGAGTTATGATAATTATGTTATTATTTAGAGTAAGAGAGAAAACATATACTATAGATTCAAGCAATGTTATATTTAATGTATGATTGAAATTATTATAGAGACAAGTATTACTGAAGAACAAGGAGGTAAATTGGATATGAAGAAGCCACTTGTAGTAGGTATAGCCGGAGGATCAGGAAGTGGAAAATCCACTACGTGCTCCTATATAGAAAAATATCTTAAAGAGTTTAGTGTTAAGTCCATTCATATGGATGATTACTTTATTGAGGATCCGCCAATGATTGTCGCTCCTATCTCTCGACTTATTTATGAAGATCATAATCATCCAGATACAATTGATTTCAATCGATTATTATTTGATTTAGAAGAACTGCTTAATAGACAAGATTGCCAAGTCATACTAATTGAAGGACTAATGACATTATACAAAGATGAGATAAGAGATGTTTTAGATTTAAAAGTATTTGTTGATTGTCAAGCAGACGAAAGGATAATAAGAAGAATTCGACGCAATATGGGATGGGGACAAACTTTTGAAGACATTACCTCAGTATACCTAGATGCGGTGAGATATAGACATAATGAATTTGTAGAGCCGTCACGATGGCATGCTGATATCGTTTTAAATGGCTCTAAATTTTCAGATACTGGGTTAGATGTTGTCATTCAATGGATTAAAAATAATATTGAATAAGTAAATGAATAGGAAGAGCTTGTTGAGAATAAAATATCGACAAACTGAAGAAAAAGTTTTTATAATACAGACTACAGAATCAATATCCTTACTTAAAGATCTTGAGAATTAAGAGAATGAATATGTTAGTTAAGCAATATTATTATCCGTGATTATTAAAGGAGTGAAACTAATGAATGAAATATTTATACGTAGAAGTATTCGAAAATACGACAATCAACCTGTGGAAAAAGAAAAAATAGATCAATTGATAAGAGCTGCTATGCAAGCACCATCAGCAGGTAACCAACAGCCATGGGAAATGATCATTGTTCAGAACAAAGAAATGCTTAAGAAACTGTCCTTAATGAGTCCTTATTCAAAGATGATTGAAAAGGCATCGGTTGCATTTGTATTTCTAGGTAATGAGAATGTGATGAAGTATCCAGAGAATTGGGAGCAGGATCTTTCTGCAGCAACTCAAAACCTCTTATTACAAGCGGTAGAATTAGATCTAGGGGCTGTTTGGTTAGGTGTAGCACCACTAGAAAATAGAATGCAGTACATTAAAGATTTATTTCAACTCCCAGACCACGTTAAAGCTTTCTCAGTGGTACCAGTTGGGTACTCAGATCAAAATAAATTTACTGACAGGTACGATCCAACCAAAGTTCACTATGAAGTCTATTAATGCTATAAGCCCTTAATGGGGCTTATTTTTATTGCTTAAAAGTAAAAATAGCAATTTTTATTATTTTGTTATGGTGGCAATATGATAGAATAATCATGTGAGGAGGTTGATCATGAACTATACACAACATATACAAATTGCAATTGACTATATTGAAAGCAATCTTCAGTCTCAGATAAATCTAAGCACATGTGCTAAGGCTGCTGGATATTCAGAATATCACTTCTTAAGGATATTTAAAGAAGCAACTGGAATGACACCTGGACAATATATACGAAAGCGAAGACTAAGTGAAATAGCAAAGCTTATACATAAGTCTGATAAATTTTTCTTTGCTATAGCAATGGAATGGGGTTTCAATTCATATGAAAACTTCGTACACGCTTTTAAAACAGAACATAACATTACTCCAAAAGAATATAAAACCAGTTTTAACAGTCTTCACTTATATGAAAAGTTAGATATCCTTGAACTTAATCAAATAAAAGAAGATATTCGAATAGAGCCTCAAATAGTTGATCTTCAATCTTTTCATTTATATGGCCATATTTCTCAAACATCCGTCGAGAAATCTCATACGGAGATTCCTCATTTCTGGAATAAGTATAACTGCAGTAAAGCTGGCGAGAAACTTCAACCTCACATCAACCCGCAACATCGTAAAGACTTTGGTATCGCTATCATTGATATAAACGCCAAAACTTTCAACTATTTCATTGGTGTTAAAAGCTGTGATCCTATTCATAATACTTATACCATAACAATTCCTAGAGGAACATATGCTGTTTTTAAAACACCGACTGCTGATAGCTTCACATTTGTTGAAACCATTCATCAAACTTGGGATTATATTTTGAATAGATGGCTACCAAATAATAATGAATATACACGAATAAACAGCTATGCATTTGAAACATATTGTGAGAAGAGTAACAGGTATAGCGAAGATATCTATATACCTGTTAAAAAAATAAG
Source organism: Vallitalea okinawensis (assembly GCF_002964605.1). Taxonomy (NCBI): domain Bacteria; kingdom Bacillati; phylum Bacillota; class Clostridia; order Lachnospirales; family Vallitaleaceae; genus Vallitalea; species Vallitalea okinawensis. The sequence continues at coordinate 30,027 of NZ_PQDH01000003.1, read as the reverse complement.
GAGTTGATTAAATGAAAAAGGAAGACATAAAATGGACGATAGGGGCTTATGATCCTACAGGATTTTTACATTCTTTCCCAAAGTCTTTAGCTCTTTCCCTAAAAGTCTCTAATCTATCAGATAACCCTGAGGATATTATTGCAACCAGTGGTTTTGCTTTTAGAATATGGGTGGATGGTAAAACTCTCTGTCCCAGCGCAATGAGCATCTTTGATTTTAAACTATGCCATCAAGGTGTTGAAAATGGTGGATATACATGTACTTACATTGATCGACTATGGGATGAACAGTCAGTGGAAGAAGAAAGACGTTTACATGCTATAAAAATGATAAAAGAAGCGGTTGATTCAAAACTATATCCAATTGTATGGGATATTGGTATTCCAGAATGGGGCTTAATAACAGGATATGATGAAAGTAAGGAGACTTTAAGCTACCTATCAATTACAGGTGAAGAAGGTAACATAGCCTATACAATACTTGGAAGAAGAGAAATCCCTATCCTTTCAGTAACAATTCCAAAAGAAAAAACAGATAAATCAGAAGAATCAATTTTGATAGATACAATTAAATTAGCCATTAGGCATGCTAAAGGAGAAGAGTGGTGCGAGAATGCAGATGGATTAGAAGCTTATAAAGCTCTTACAGATTTTTTTACAACAGAGAACATTAAAGATAGTTTTAGTTTTTCGACACAATACTATCTAGGGACATATGCTTCTTTAAGATATCATGCATGGAAATATTTATTAAAAGCATCTCACACTTATCCAGAATTAATAGAAGTTGCAAAAGGTTATGAAGAAATATATCAGAATCTAAAGTCAGCCTTCGATCTAGTTTGTTCTGATATAATACATTCTGAAGAAATGCTAATGATGGTCCAAAATAAAGTTAGGTCTGCAGGAGTAAGAGAAGTAACATGCATTGATTTATTAGAGAGTACACCTCTACTAAAAAAATAATTCAATAATCACTAAATAAAAGTGGTAGCAAGATTGAGGTATTAATTACCTCTATGACCTAGCTACCACTTTTATAGTTTAATCAAAATAGTTAGTATTAAGAATATTGTAATAATGTAGATTTATTAACCATATTTTGCTATAATTAAATATTGATTATACTTAAAGTTAGATTAAAGTATATTTACCAATTTGATTTAAGATGTAAATTAACATAACAAATATAGTTAAGAATATGCACAGGCTTTTTGTTAAAGATGTAAAAATAATGGGGGTAGCAAAAGTTGATTAAAGCAGAAGAACTAGTAGAATTTGATTTAGATGTTATTCCAAAGTACCTTTTAATGCGAGATATATTAAAAATTGATAAAGATAATAAACTTATGAAAAATACTAAATGCAAGTTATTAGAGACGAAGTGGGTAAAGGATATAGTAAATCTTCAATGGGATGACGGTTCATGGGGACGATTCCACAGTATGAGTACTTCTTCAAAAACATCTATAACAACCGAAAGGGCATTACGTAGATTGCTAATATTAGGTCTAGATAAAGCTGACGAGCCCATTCAAAGAGTTTTAAGTTATATGAATAAATATTTGAATAGAGATTTAGACTTAAGAGATTATAAAGAGAAAAAGCATGATTGGGACTTATTAACAAGATTGTTTGTAGCAACATGGATTATTAATATAGACCCATCAAATGCTGAAGCCAAAGCAATTGCTAACAAATGGGCAAATGTAATTACTCATGCTTTTTCATCTGCTAATTATGATCATGAGGCATATTTAGAAGCATATTATGAGACACATAAACCAGAGAAAGGAAAAGTAATATGGGGATTTCAAAATTATTATCTAGTATCTATTCTTTCTGGTTTTCTAACTGCTAGTATCGAATCTAAATTTCTAGATTACATCATATCTAAAGATAAGGGAATATATTATATCTATGATGGAAAACTTACAGCACCTCCTAAAATTTTTCCTTCAAAACAATCAAGTAGATATATATATGCATATGAATTATTAAGTAAATATTCTTGTGCTAAAACGAAGTCAAATGGTTTTATGAATTGGTTATATGAGAATGTTGCAAAAGATGGATTTTGGGACATGGGACAAACTGTAAAAGATAAAATGCAATATCCATTATCTAACTCGTGGCGTAGAGATTTGAATAGAAAGATAGATTGCACAATTAGAATACAAAGGATTTTGTCACAGCTAGAGAATTAACAATATAATTAAGGCTATTAGTTATATCTATCTTTTACTCATTATAAATTAGATGAATATTGAGATTAAGCTATAATATTGTGTTGTAATCAAAGGAGATAGATTTATTAATTTAGAAAAGGAGATATTATGAGAAAATTAATTCTAGTAGAAGGATTACCTGGTTCTGGAAAGACCACGATCTCGAAAAGAATTTATGAGTATACTTCCACAATCAGAAAAACTCATTTATATCAAGAAGGAGATGGACATCCAGCAGACCTTGCTTGGTGCGCTTGTATTCCAGTGGAAAAATTAGATTGTATTATGAAAGAGTACCCTAAATATGAAATGCAGATCAAAAGGCATATGTACATAGAGGATGGATACGCAGTTTTTCCATATACACAATTCCCAATTGATGACAAGTCTTTTTTCCAACTGATGGAAAGTTTTGAGGTCTATGATAATAGGGTAGGTTTTAAAACCTTTTCGGATTTACACATAAAAAAATGGAAGAAATTTAGTCAACAGACACTTGAAGGTGAAGCGATGGCTGTATTTGAGTGTGCTTTTTTACAAAATCACATTAATGAGTTACTCCTATTTCATTGTATGTCTGAAGAACACATAAAAAAATATTTGCTAAACCTTATTTCAACTGTGAATGAATTAAATCCGATACTCATATATCTGAGACAACCCAGTGTATATGAAACAATTAGAAAAGTTTCGGATATACGTGTGAATAAAGAAGGTAAACAAGTTTGGATGGAAAGAGTAATTTCCTACATTCAAGAAAGTCCTTTTGGAATAGCTCATTCATTAAGTGGTTTTGAGGGCATGGTATCGTATTTTGAATTTAGAAAGGAAGTTGAGTTAAATATTATTAAAAGACTTCCTATTGATTCCTATATAATTGACAACCCAAATTATGATTGGGTAAACACATGGAAAGAAATTAAGGAAATACTTGATTTGCATGTAACTAAGAGTGGCTAGATTGAGGATTTGGTTTCCAGTTGTTTGTTTGGGATAAAGAAGAGGGGATTTGCTTACTTACTATTAGATATATAGACTGCAATCAAAGTTAGCGGTTATGTATATAGAATTTATAGTATCATTATGAAGGGAGTGATTGTGATGAAAAGAATAATCTATTATAAAAACAAGTGGTCTTTAGAGGTGAAAAAAGAATAATTTGAAAAGGGGAAACTGATAATGATATTTAATAAAATTAATGATAATCATATTGAAGAAATAGCAGATCTTGCTCTAGCTGAATATCAAGAAGAATGTAGTATAGTTCTTGAGTTACCTAAAAAAGATTATAAAGAGTTGTTTTGCAGATTGTTAGCAGATATGGTTACTAATAACCTTGGGGTAATTGCACTAGATAAAAGTAAAGTAGTTGGATTTCTAACTGGCTATGGACCGATCGACAATTTTTTTGGAAATGTAAAAGGTATATTTTCTCCGATTCACGGTCATGGAGCAATTAAAGACAATAGAGCTTATATTTACGCTATGCTATATCAAAAAGCGGCTAAAATCTGGGTTGAACAAGATATACTAAATCACGGGATAGCAATATACGCCCACAATCAAGTAGCCATTAATACTTTCTTTCAAAATGGATTTGGCATGAGGTGTGTAGACGCCATTACATCTATTAATAATGACAAAATAGTATATGAGGTAATACCAAATGTAGAGATCAAAGAAATAGGTATAGATGAAGTCCCCAGCCTAATTGATCTTAATAATGAATTAGACTTACATTTGAATAGTAGTCCAATTTTTATACCAGTACAACTCTTAAATAGTAGGAAATTAATTGAAAAATCTATTAGCAGACATTCTAGATTTTTTACTGCAACTATTCAAAATAAGGTAATTGGATATTTAGAGATTAAACCATCAGGTGAAACTTTTATAGATGATGATCATGAAACAATGCATATTTGTGGTGCGTATATTTATCCTCAATATCGTGGAACTGGAATCTATAAAAATTTAATAGCATATATGATAGAAAAGTTAAAGAAAGAAAATTATAAGCGATGTGGTGTAGACTTTGAAAGCATTAATCCAAATGCAAATGGGTTTTGGTTAAAATATTTTTCACCTTATACATATAGTTTGGTGAGACGAATTGATGAAAGAATTACAGAACATAAAGTATAGGTATTCTAAAGAGTGGTGAAAAACTTGGCAAATCCAAAACGTGAATAGAAGACATCACTGCTTTTTGAGTGACTACTTTATGTCTCAGTTTATGGGATACCCGATTAATCTGATTACTCACTATGTAGATTCTAATAATCTACATAGTGAATATTTAATGGAGGGATAATTATGATAGTTCCACAGTTATATTTGAATGAAGGTTGTTGTGAAGCCGTTGAAATTTATGAGAAAGCATTTCATACTAAATTAGACTCAATTATGTATGATCCGGAAAAAGAACCTAAAAAATTTGTAGTTCATGCGGAGATGCATATTCATGGGCAAAGAATAATGTTAAGTGATTGGGGCGGCAACAAAGATTTATCTGTAGATTCAGCACTGCAAATGGTTGTCATTTTCGATAATGAAAATGAACTAAAGGAAGCATATGAAATAATGAAAACTGGTAGTCAAACGATAATTCCAATGGCACCAACTTTTTATAGTACCTGTTTAGTGGATTTCATGGATAAGTTCGGAGTTAGATGGTGCTTTATGATATAGCTATCCTATAGAATAATTGAGTACTTTATATATATCCTATAATAGATAAGCTAGATTAAATTTAATGGGGTGATCATTATGATAAATAATGAAACTATGCTTATAGAAAGTAAAGGTAAAATCAAAAAAATAATTGATTTAGGGATAATATTTATATTTTTGCCTTTGTCTTTTCCATTATATATAATATTTGGAGGATATATTGATAATAATTCTGATTTTATTTCAGTAATACTATTAAGTATAATTGAATTTTTTGCTGCAGGATTAGGGGCATTTGTAATTATCTTTGTTCGAAAAGAAAGTTTTTCAGAATATGGAATAAGAAGAGATAATTTCATTAAATCACTTGGAATAGGTTTATTATTTATACTAGCTATGATTCTGATAAAATCAGTGAAAGCAGGCGAATTTCTTTACTTTCCAATGAGAAATCATACTGTAATGAGGTATTCTCTAAGTTTAGTATTTCCACTTAATATTATTGGTATATTAATCACTTTATTAACTTGGGGTATTATTGAAGGGATCTATTATGTTGTAATTATTAAGAAAATAGATGATATTTTTTATATGAAAAGAAAAATGTGCTTTTTTATAGCACCAATAATATTCTTTATATATAATTTTAGTATACATTACTTTATAAGAGTATTTATTGAAGGAAGAGCATACATGTTTAGTGCCATTGATATATTTTTAGGACTTATGTTAGCATTTGCAATGTTTATTCCTTTGAAAGTAACCAATAATTCATGGGCAAGCTTAATATATCAGACTATTCAAAATGGATTGGGAAGAATCTAGAAAATTAATCAAATGATTACTTGGTCAAACAGGATATGGTTACATATAAAAGAAGGAGAGTGAAGAGATGAGTAAGCTCATTCTAACATCTGCTGGGTTTGATAATAAGAGAATAGCTTCAAAATTCAAGGAACTAATCAATATGCCTATGAATAAAATTAGAGTACTTTTTATTCCTACAGCAGCAATTACCAAAGAGCAGAAACTAGTTATTCCATTATGTAAGCAAGAGTTAATTGATATGGATATTAAAGAAGAAAATATTGATGTTTACGATTTTGACAGAATAATTGATGATAGCGAAATATGTAATTATAATGCTATATATGTGTGTGGCGGAGATACACAGTATTTATTAGATAGATTCAATGAAAATAAGCTAGATTTAAATATTTTCTTGGATAATGGAGGCACTTATATAGGAGTTAGTGCTGGAAGCATTGTTTTAGCTCAAAATTTAGATAATAATCTTAATTATATTAATTGCATTCTTAATGTACATAGAAAGCTAGGTAATAAGATAGGAATAATTGATACAACAAGTTGTCCAACCATAGATATTACTGATAATCAAGCTATATTGATTAATGAAAATAATATTGAAATAATCGAGTAGTGTTATCAAGAGTCAACAACACCATAAAGTAAGGTTCTTGAAATAAAAATTTTCTAGGTTCGGTAGAAGAATAGTACAAAAAATAAATCGACTTGGATTCAGTATATGCATTGGATAAAAGCGAAGAAAGAAGGTAAATAAATGGATTATGTTAAACTAAACCAACAAGTATGGGATAAAAATGTTGATAATAAAGATATATGGACGCAACCAGTTAGCACAGAAGAAATCATGAGAGCAAAAAATGGAGAATGGAAGTTAGTTGTAACTCCAACTAAACCTGTTCCTAAAGAGTGGTTTCCAAAAATAATGACCTCAATAGATGTTCTCTGTTTAGCATCTGGTGGTGGACAACAAGGACCTATTATGGCTGTGCTCGGGGCAAATGTAACTGTCTTTGATAATAGTCAAAATCAACTGAATCAAGACTTACTGGTGGCTGAAAGAGATGGACTTAGAATTAAGACAGTACAAGGCGATATGAAAAACTTATCAAAGTTTGAAAATGAGTCCTTTGATCTTATTATACATCCATGGTCCAATTCGTTTATAGATAATGTTCAACCTGTATGGGAAGAAACATATAGAGTTTTAAGACATGGAGGAATACTTATATCAGGATTTGCTAATCCAATCTCATATATATTTGATTTAAAGAATATGAATGAAGGGAAGTTAGTAGTCAGACATAAAGTACCATATTCTGACTTGACAAGTCTACCTGAAGAAGAGTTGAAGGAATTAATAATTGATCAAGGAGAAGCTGTTTGTTTTGGTCATACATTAGATGATCAGATCGGAGGGCAGATTAAGGCTGGTTTTATAATTGGTGGATTTTATGAAGATATTGGAGGAATAGTTCTAGATAAATATATTAATTCATCAATAGCTACTCAGGCAATAAAAATATAAATAATGAATAATGCTAGGCATTTTACTGAAATAAATCTTAAGAAGTGCACTACTTGGACATGAAACTGATATATTAACACAGCATTATGTTTTCTTCTGATACAGTTGTTTGACTATATAAGATATTTAATATTTAAGGAGCTAGACAAGTGAAAAAATATAACATAGATTTTGATTCGATTCTCTCAAAGGGTCATATCGTAAAAGAAATCAAAGATGATACACTTCATTTGACAACAACTGAAAGACTGGCTACAAACTTTCGAACAGATAATCTGGATGTAAAGTCTTATTTATACCTCAGTAATACTTATAAACTGCCTTTGCGTATTGACTTAAGGCTAAAAATTGATTCCCCAGGATTTTACTTGTTTTTTGGAAAGGGTCATCTAAATTTTGGAACACCTTGGTCGGATAACAGGCGTATTGATGATATTGTTCAACCCAATTATAAACCAAGATTTTTTCATAATCAAATCCCTATCAACGAATTTGTCAATATATCAGTAATATATGATCTTAAAGCTATGCAAATACTGATTAATGGTGAAGAGCGCTTCTATTCTGAAAAAGAAAAATATATGAAGTCTAAATTATTAAAAGAAGAAAATGAAAAAGGTTTTTCGCTAAAGTTAGCATGCGATAAACGATCAAATCTTGTTCTAAAATCTTTAAGTATTACTGAATATGATAAAACTGCAGGAATAATTCACACTAATGATAACTTACCGCTGCCACTAACAAGAAATGAAGCAGTGGAGCTAGGGGAGAAACCCAAATTTGAATCTTGTATTTCACTATTACCAAGAGAATTAGGTAATGAAATAGTTAAGACGGATGCTTTCTTACGTTCATTAAAGCCTTTAAAATTCAAACGACAGATAGCTAAACATGGCAATAAAATTACTTATTTAGCTTCAGATTACGGGTTTTCATATGCCTTATATCCAAGTAATGATATTATGTATCATTCTTTAAGCTGGTATATTATTACCAACAGTAAGCCTGAATTATGGCATAGAAAAAAAGATATGATGGAAGCTACATTAAATAAACTCGATAAAACTTCCCCTGAATTTGCAGAAAGAATGTTTCAAAATTTGAGAGATTGCATCGCTTGCTGTAAATGTATAGTTAAAACGCCATATGAATATAAAGGTAAAAAGAAATTGTCATGCCATGGGATTATGGATTTCAAAATGTGTATTTCTGACTTTGAAGATGTGAGAACATTCATTAATACAGTTAATGAATTATTAATTGAAGAGCAAAATTAATAATTAAAAATATTTCTAAGGAGAAATCATGAATGGAATAGTTATAAACCGCAGAAGTAAGAAACTCAATTACATTATTATTGCTATAATCATTGTATTTTTAGTTATTGCTACAATTAATCAAATACTAATGAAAATAGAGGAGAATAAATTTGATCCTCCAGGTGAGTTAATTGAAATTGATGATCACTTGATGCATATCCATAGTTCGGGAGATATTAATCAATCACCTACTGTTGTTATGACCTGTGGTAGTGGCACCCCCTCAGCCTATACAGAGTTCTCAAGTATTCAAGCAAATATTTCTACTTTGACTAGGACCAGTGTTTACGAACGACCAGGTTATGGTTGGAGTGAAGCTGCCACTACACCAAGAAATACTGAACAAATTGTAGAAGATCTAAAGCGTTTATTAGATGAATCAGAGGAGAATTCGCCCTACCTATTTGTTGCTCATTCTATGGGTGCTATGGAAGTATTACTTTATGCACATAAATATCCAAATGAGGTATTGGGTATAGTTTTAGTTGATGGTACAAGTCCATATAAACATTTATATTATCCAGAGGCTTCTATATCTAATTTTGGTGTCAAAGCAATAAAAGTATTAAATCAGATGGGCATCTTAAGAGTAGTTCAAGAATTTGAATTAATCCCAATGCTAAACAATAGATTTAATAGTATGGAGGATGAAATAAAAGCTATTGATAAAGCTATGATGTACAAAAATATTTTAAATGATATGGTATTACAAGAAGGTTATTCAGTAACTTCATCTGCTGAACAGATGTATGGAACTATAGAACTAGGAGATATACCATTAGTATTATTAGCAGCTGATAAATCAATGGATGAATTACCTGGTTGGGAAACATCGCAAAATAGTTTACTTGAGCTATCTTCCAATAGCCAATTGGTTATTCTTGATAACACAGATCATATATCTATCTTACATAACAGTTCTGATGAAATTGAAAAGGTGATAAAAGAGATGATCCTTGAAATAAGAAGCAGATAGAATTACATAAGGCATTTATAGCTTGACCAGGGCGAACTGGATTTTCGCCATATCTTTAATAATATCCTTATTGATTTTGAAGAGAAGATAATAGTAAAGGATATCGATAGTAATGACGATATTATTGATGCAATAAATTATATCAATAATATTGTGTGAAATATATGGGAGTTTTAACTATGATAAAAAAATAATTTATTTACTGATAAACGGAGGGAATATATGCAAAACGTGAGGTTAGTTGAACCAAGCATTCTATTTAAAGACTCATTTCTTGACTTTGTTGAAGATGTAAAGAAAACAGGATATGAATCATATGAACTATATACTAAAGCAGAAAAGGATTTTAAAGAGTTTGTTACAGATCTAATCAATTTCAGTAAAGGTATCAATATTCCTGAGGATTGGGTTCCTTGTAGTAGTTTTTGGCTGATTGATAGAGATGAAGTAGTGGGAGTAATTAGAATACGTCATCGTGTTGATAACGATTATTTGCAAATGATAGGTCATATTGGCTATGAGATTAAGTCTTCTAAGCGAAAAAGAGGTTATGGTAGTCGATTACTTGAATTAGGATTAAAAGAAGCAAAAAAACTTGGTTTAGAAGAAGTTCTCGTAACTTGTAATGAAGATAACATAGGTTCTTTACGCATTATTAATAAATTTAATGGTGAGTATAAAAAGTCATTTATTGATGATGAAACAGGAAAAACGGTATTACAATATAAAGTATGTGTTGTCTAGACTTAGACTAAAGGCTTCAATTTTATAATAACTAAAAACCTTCGAGTCAAAAGGTTTTATTTTACTCGAAGGTTAATTGAATTTCTATTGATTAATGTTATAATCAAAAAACTGATGGTTACCCCAATAGTCGTCAAACCAGTATCTATTAGAATTATTATTATGTAATCCTTCTTCTAAGTATATGTCATCATCATAGAGTTGAAGTACTATACCAAGAAAATCAACTTTTCTAGCTAAATCTTGTTCAATTAGTTCTTTAATTAAATCTATTTTTTCGTTTGTTAATTTTCCCTTAGATCTTATTTTAATACACAATACATTCCCTTTATATGGTACTGAAAAATCTACTTTTTTAATAGCTTGAAAGTCATGCTTAATTCTTTGAGAAAAAATCGTTAATTCATCATTCTCGATAGCTCTTTGATCTAATTCCACATCCAAATCTTCAAAATAATCTATTGTCAACGATCTCTCTATGTCTATAAAATTTTCTTGTACTATCATACTATCATCAATATAAATTTTTAAGTCAATGTTTTGCAAATCTATTCCACAAGCAAATGCATTTCCATAAGGCAACATATGAGTTAGTACATTCGGTTCAATAATATATTTTGATAATACTAAACTACGAATAGCTAATATCTCATTCCTACTCACTTGAGTATTAAAATAAAAGTTTAGATACAAAGTACTATTTTTTATGTAGACTAACTCTCTATCTATATTAGTTATTCTATATTCTTTTTCTAGTATTTCTTTAGCATTTTCATCAAAAATGGGTATCAAGTCTTCAATAGACTCACTTGTAAGCTCCAAAGCTAAATAAATATTTGAATTATCATTTAGTGGACTAACGATAATTGTATTTGAATTCATAAGTTCATGATGTGCATTGTAAAAATTAAGCTGAATTGTATCAATCTCAAATGGTATAAAGCTAGCTTTATCTTTAAATAGAGAATACGATATATAATCGTCTGTATTCATACTTGCCTTTATTTTTTTTAAATACTTCTTATTACTGCTAGACAAGTAACCTTTTTCAGCGGAAATAGTGTAAAATGCTATCTCATCATTATTGCTTATTACCTCTATATCTGTTTGGTGTACATCATCTAAAAATAAACGATTCGAATAGTTTATAGTGATTGGAATATCGACTTGACTGAGCTCAATCTGATTAGCTTTATGATGTTCGTAATTTTGCTTATTATCCTTAGTATTATTTAGTAGTAATATAAGGAATACGATTGTCAGCATAGTAAGCAATAAGGCTATTCTAAGCTTTCTCAAATCTAACACCTCTTCTTTATTTTGGTATACTTTCTAATTCAAATAGAGATAATTCACACCTGCTAACTATCTTGATCAGAAAAGAAAATCTATGATACGGTTTCTCTTAATTGTATTCACTGTAATATGATATTAGCACACATGGTATATATTTCAATTCATAGAGCTGCTTTAGTCACTTTTGTACTAGAATGAGAACCTATTTTAGGTATAGAATTTTTACAATAATTCATGGTATAGAAGATAAACTATAGATTTGATATAATATAACCATAAAGCAAACAGCTATAGCTTCGTTTAATATTAGGAGGCGATTAAATGAAATATATTAGTAAAGAATTAAACGACTGGGCAGTTAATAAAATTAAGACTGAGTACCTAGAAGACGTAAGCTTACTCATTGGGCATAAGCATTGGAAGATTAAGCCTGATGGTGATGAAGTGGCATTTAATTTCTTCATACCTGAAACAGACCACGGTTATAATTTATCACAAACATTTATTATTAATGAAATTGGTTATGATTTATTCCCAATGTCATGGGAGAGAGTAGAAGGATTAGCCAATATTAATGAAACGCTTACAACGTGTCTCGCTGATGGTGTGATCTTGTACGCTCGTAGTGAAGAAGATAAGCAACGATTTATCAATCTTCAAAAAAAATTAGCTGAAAACCTTACTAATCCTGAGTTTACATATGTAAAGGGACTTGAGAAAATTAATATTGCAATGGATTTATATAAAAACATGCTATTTGACTCATCTCTAAGCAAAGTAAGGAAAGCTAGCGGCTATTTAGCAGGCTATTTAGCACAGGCAATTGCCACATTTAATGGGACTTATTTTAGAAGAGGTCCAGAAGATCAGCTTACAATTCTTAATAATTTGCAGCATACACCAAAAGATTTCACTTCATTATATCAACGAATTGTATCAGCAGTTACATTAGAAGAAACTAAAAATCTTTGTTATCAAATGATTAAAGTAACTCGTGATTTTTTCAGTCAAAGATCTCCAAAGAAGGAAAAACAAACTGTAGAATATAACTTTGAAGACTTAGCTGACTGGTATGAAGAAGGAACCTATACATTTAGAAGAATCTACTACTATTGTGATCAAAAGGATGTTTTCAACAGCTTCGCCTGGGCCTATAATTTTCAGCAGGAATTTGATTACCTAGAAGAGGAATTTGGTATGAAAAAAATGGATCTTATTGGTACATTTGATATTTCAGATTTAAGTGCTTTACGAAAACGTGCTAAAGAAATAGAGCACTATATAGTGTCTATCATTAAAGAACATGGTGTTGTTATACAAGAATTCGATAATATAGAGGAGTTCTTAATGAATAACTGATATAAGGGGTAAAGCAGATATGAAATATTTAAATGCTTCAGACATACTTCCTGATGAGTTGCTTCGTGAAGTTCAAAAATATGCAGATGGTAAAGCACTTTATATCCCTAAAAATGATCAGCGTAAGAAATGGGGAGAAGGTTCTGGAGCAAGAAGCTTTTATGAACAGCGAAATGAAAAAATACGTGCTAAATATGCAGCCAATACTTCAATTGATGTATTAGCAGAAGAGTATTGTCTTACAGTAGAAACTATTCGCAAAATAGTATATAAAAAATGAGATATATTAAATATTAGAAGGATTGTATCGATAATAATGGATTTCAATCCTTCTTTTATTATGGTAAATTTGATCCTCTAACTCATCCTAACTTTTATTATAGTTTAACTTTTGCATATTTATAAGATGTTTGAGCAAAACCAAATAGGTAGCCGTTGACATTAAGTAGTATACTAGGTTCCTTTAATGAAAATACTCTAGTTAGAATATTTCATGTTAGGAGATTTGAGATGGATAGTAAAAATATACTTGAACTGAGTACTGTTCTATATATTTCAGTAGGTATTCTAGTTGGATTTATAGGACGATGGTGGTTATTAAGAGGAGATATTCGTCAGTATCCTACTTATCCTAATGGTTACTTAATTCATTTAACAACTGGATTTATAGCTGCATCAATTGGATCAGTAGCCTTCCCAGCGTTATTGGCAAATAATTTTGTTGCAGTTACATTTTTAACACTCGCTATACAACAATTTAGAGATATAAGGAAAATGGAAAAAGAAAGTTTAAAGTCTTTGGAAAGCGATGTATCTGCACCAAGAGGTGATGCATATATTGATGGAATCGCTAAATCCTTTGAAGCAAGAAATTATATTGTTATGATTTCCTCTCTTACCACAACCGTTATTATTTTTGTATTAGAAAGATATCTTGATAATACAATATTACTGATCAGCACAGGCGTATTAGTAGGATTTCTTGTATTAAATCTTCTAAAAAATTATACAAAAGGGCATCACTTAAGAGATATAATGACTATTGAAGATGGAAAACTTCATTTTAAAGAGGGTAGCAATTTATATGTAAATGATATCTACGTAATGAATGTAGGTTTATCAGCTACTAGAGAACGTATTCTAAAGAATGGACTTTGTGTTATTATGAAACCAAATGGTAATAGTGAAAAAATTATTTTGAATCATGACGGACAGAGAAAAGCTATTATGCATGAATGCTCTAGATTATTAGGTTTAGAAAGATATATAGCTACGCGAAGAAATTTTGACACAGGAGAATTAGCTCTGGTATTAGTACCAATAGATAAGGACATAGATAGGCTGAAAAAAATTCTTTTTAGTGTTCCTATTTTAGAAACAGTAAAGAAAGAAATTAAATAAAAAGGAGATAGCATATTTATGAAAGAAAGCCAAAGTAGAAGTATTCTTGCAATGGTAACCTTAGATAATAAATTAATATCTAACAGTGGAGTTCCATGTTTCTTAGCAAAAGATAAAAATGAACAAGAAAAAATAGCCTCAGAGCTTGGTAGAACACTTGCTGGAAATGTTTACGGACTTATAAATGGTGTAATAATTATTACACAAGAGTAAAATGTGTTATATAAGCACTATAAATAAAACAATATTTAAGAGTTCAATAGAGGATTAACATCTAAGCTAATAGATATTAATCCTTTTATATTTGTACCTTTTTCTAATATAATTATTTTATATCTTTCTCATCTATCTTAATATCTATATAATTGATAATGAATTATTCTTAGTGGCACTTGTGGGAAGAGAAGGAGTTGGCGTTTTGAAAGATATAAATAAAATTTTCCCGGATTTTGAAACAGAAAGGCTTATACTAAAAAATATAAATCCAAATGATATTAAGTTTATATATGAACATTTTAGCAATGATATTATATGCAAATATTTATATGATGAAGAACCAGTTAAAACACAAGAGGAAGCTCAAGGGATTATAGATTTTTATAAAGATCCAGTTAAAACTGGTAGAAATAGATGGATTATATTTTATAAAGAGAATCATCTGCCGATTGGTACTTGTGGGTTTCATTGTTGGAACCCAGCAAGTTTTAAGGCTGAGATTGGATATGATCTAGCCTATGACTATTGGGGTAAAGGGATAATGGCGGAAGCACTATATTCTGTGATTGAAAGTGGATTTAAAAATATGGGATTAAACAGAATACAAGCGTTTATATCAACAGAGAATGAAAATTCTTTCAGGTTACTAGAGCGTTTGAAATTCTCTAGAGAAGGGTTATTACGAGATGAATGTTATTTTCGAGGTAAGTTCTATGATCATTACCTTTATGCTCTGTTGAAACGTGATTGGAAATAAAGGGAGAGAGTAGAGGATAATTACTTATGAGTTTTAAGGTAGATTTTAAGTATAGAATTTTATCAAAAGAAGATTGTAGTAGAATACAAGAAATTGATACAAGTCAATGGATAGAGAAAGCATGGAGAAGAGTTGATGATAGACTTCAACTCGTGACCATCAGCTATATGGAAGAGGGATGGCCAGATGGATATGAAGCGTATGAATCTGCATTATTAGAAACGATTACTTCAGGTGGTATAGCCTTTGGAGTATTCAATACTGAAGATAAACTGATCGGTTACGCTTCCTTAAATCGTGAGTTTTTTGGAGAAATGGCTAATTATGTTCAACTTGATTCGATTTTTATCTCCAAACAATATCGCGGAATGGGAATAGGTAAAGAGTTAATAACTCGATGTATTGGAATCGCAAAAACATGGGGTGCAGATAAACTTTATGCATGTGCAGCTTCTACCGAAGATACAATTGCATTTTATAGATCCATGGGATGGGTAGATGCAATAGAAATTAACTATGACTTATTAGAGAAAGATGAAAGAGATCTCCAATTAGAATATAATGTTAGGTATAATTAAGTTTCATCAAGTTAAATATTGGTGAGTGGAAATATATGATTAGGATATTAAATATAAAAGTCCTTACTATCTGTAATAGTAAGGACTTTTATATTTAATAGTTTTAATAATTCATAGCAAATTTACTTTCAAAACATTTATAGGTATCGAGTGTAAAGGAAATAATATATTTTAACTATTTATATTATTAATCAGAGAAAGCAATGGAGGCATAAAATGAGGCGATATTTTAAATACTTAATAATCGTAGTTATACTTGTTTTGATTGTTTTAAATCTTAGCTTTACACAAAATGAAAATAGACTATATGATGAAATAATAGTTTTTGACGATATTAATTTAGAAAATTTAATAAGAGAAGAAATAAATAGACCCTATGGTGATATTTATAAAAGTGATGTTTTAGCTATTACTACGCTGCATGCAAGTCATTGTAGAATATCCGGGTTAGAAAGAGATGACTATTATTTTAAGTATGGAAATAATGATATCATATCAAGTTTAGAAGGAATACAACATTTATCTAACTTACAAGAGTTAGATCTTAGCTTTAATCAAATCGTAGATATTAGTCCTTTAAGTAATTTGTCTAATTTACAAGAGTTGGATCTTCGATATAATCAGATAGTAGATATTAGTCCTTTAAGTACTCTATTTAACCTACAGAAATTAGACATCAATTATAATCAAATAGTGGATATCACTTCATTAAGTAATTTAACTAATTTACAAGTATTGTACCTTGATGGTTATAAAATCAGGGATATTAGTCCTTTGAGTGATTTGACATATTTACAAGAGTTGCACCTTAATGGGAATCTCATAAATGATATTAACCCTTTAAGCAATCTTGCTAATTTACAAATACTAAACCTTAGCAGTAATCAATTCATTAAAGATGTTCGCCCATTAAGTAATTTATCGAGTTTAAAAGAGTTAGACCTTCAATACAATCAAATTGAGGATATTAGTCCTTTAAGTAATTTAACTCATTTAGTAATATTAGATCTTTACCACAATCAAATAAAGAATATTAGTTCTTTAAGGAATTTATCTCTGTTGAAAGAACTATACCTTAATAGTAATCAAATAGAGGATGTTAGTCCATTGAGTAATTTGGCAAATTTAGAAAAGCTAGACCTTAGATATAATCAAATAAAAAATGTTAGTTTATTATGTAATCTAAACAAATTAAAATATTTATACCTTGATAAAAATCAAATAAAAGATACTACCGCTTTGTGTAATTTAGCTAATTTAAATACTTTAAGCCTTTGTTATAATCAGATAGAGGATATTAGCCCATTAAGTAAGTCTACTAAATTACAAGTACTATACATTAGCAGTAATCAAATTAGAGATATTAACTCATTGAGTAATATGTCAAATTTAATAAAGTTATACAGTTCCTATAATCAAATAGACGATATTAGTGCATTGAGTGAGTTGTATAATTTACAAGTTCTAACACTTGGGAGTAATCCAATTAGTGATATTTCCATAATAAATAATCTATCAAATTTACAAGTACTTGATCTTAGTCATAATCATTTCATACAAGATATTAGTGTGTTAAGTAATTTATCTTATTTACAAGAGTTATATATTTACTATAATCAAATAGAGGATATTAGTGCATTAAGTGAGTTGGATAATTTACAGGTATTATATCTTAGCAATAATCAAGTTAAAGATATTAGCGCATTAAAAAATTTATCTAAATTACAAGAGTTAGACATTAACAGTAATCAAATACAGGATATTAGTGCATTGAGAAATTTAACTAATTTACAAAGATTATACTTACACAATAATCAAATAAATGATTATAGCCCTTTAGAAGCCTTTCAAAATACTTATATATCAAAATAAGTTACTACTAATTTTTAATCAAAATCTAGCAACTTAGGAAATTGTTAATCCTCATTCTTGTCACGTATTCATTACAGGTGCTCTTTCAGAGATGTTAATTACTAGGCTGTTTTTCTAATTTGCTAAGTTTTAAATTATCAATATGATTATAAAGATGGCTTGATTTTAAATTATGTAAAAAAATTATTTGACATACCTCGAACCTCTATGTATAATGTTAAGCATAGATGTTCGAGGTATAAATATTTAGGAGGTGTACGTTTTGAACTTTGATAAGAGTCTTATTTCAGGGAGTACAATGCTTCTTGTCTTGCATATGCTTGAAACAGGAGATATGTATGGGTATGAAATGATTAAGGAGTTAGAGCAGCGCTCAGATAATACTTTTACTCTTAAGGAAGGAACTCTCTACCCTATACTTCACTCTCTTGAGAAAGAAGGTTCTGTTGTTTCATACATGGCAAAAGGAGATACAGGTAGAAAGCGTAAATATTATCAGCTTACAAAGAATGGTAGAAAGCTATTAGCCAGCAAAAAAGAAGAATGGTCATTATTCAGTAAGACAGTCAACAAGGTTATTGGAGGTAGTCGCTATGCATGATAACAAAATTACCTTTACTACAAAGGTATGTGAACAGATACGCTTTAAGACTGCCCACTATGTAATAAAGGAAGAGTTAGAGACACATATAGACGAGCGTGTATATGATTATATTGCAGATGGATTTGATAAACAGGAAGCCACGGTCAAAGCAATTCAGTGTATGGGAGATCCCTTTGAACTAGGATGTCAGCTCAATAAAATCCATAAACCTTATACAGAATGGACAGTAATCTGTTCAATCATTTTACTTAGCTTATTTGGAGCAGGAATACTATTTTTTATCGGGGATTTACCATTTGGAAATGGAAGTATATTCGGACAAAGACAAATAATCTATACTGTTTTAGGGTGGGGTTTGTTAGTTGCTATAATTTTTTTTGACTATACAAAACTTAATGAAATCAATGGAAAAATATTTATTCTGGGTCTTTTATTAACCTTTATAACGGTATTATTTGGGACAGTAGATAGTGGTGTACTTTATTTGAGAGTCGGCATAATTTCCTTCAAAACAGTTTCTATTTGTAACTTTATGTTTATGATAGCTATTATTGTTGAGTTAAATAAGAAGAGAGGAGAAGGTAAAGCCGGTTTTATTAAGATAGGCGGCCTTTGTGCAATTGCGCTTACAACATTGGTAATTAATCGTAACTTTGATCTTCTTTTCAGTATGCTAATTATATATGCAATCATTTTTACCATAACCTTAAGAAAGAAACACTTCCACATTCAACAAGGTTGGCTTTATGTCAGTATAACATATGGAATAATGCTTATTTCTTTACTGGTTCTTACGTTATATATACTACCTCGGGATGATCTACAATTCAAAAATTATCTGATTAATTCTCAGTGGATAGGTGAATCAATATTTTTAAATGCAAATGGTTGGGTTCATTTACCTGAAAATTGGACGGATTATTTTTTCACTATAATCATTGCTCATTTTGGACGTATAACTGGCTATACCTTAATTTCAGTATTTTCTATTTTTCTAGGAACAATGATATTCAAAAGTATAAAGATAAAGAATTGTCTGGGTTTTTATCTTGCGATAGGTTCCAGTCTTTATCTATTAATTAATTTTATAATAAATATCTTAAGTTGTTTGGGGTTAATTGGTAATGTCACTTCCAGCCTACCTTTTGTCTCATTTGGAACAACTGACTACATTACTAATATTTTAGCTGCAGGACTTTTTTTATCCATTTGGAGGAGACATTCAATTGTACCAGCAGATATGATAGATTCTAAAATTATATCCTAAGGGAGTAAAGGTAGATGATGATTACAATAATTAAATGATAAAGGGGAGTGCGTAATGAAAACACCGTTAAAAAGTAATAAGGGGAGATGGTTAACCAACCTTAGTAAGAAGAAAAAAGTGTTTTTAGTGATACTAGTTATACTTACCTTTGGTATTATATATGAACAGACTGGTAGATACCTTGATAGTAAGCGATTTGAACCAGTTGGTCAAATCTTTAATATTAATGGGCATGATATGCATATTTATGGAGCTGGAAAGGGAGAAGAAACAGTAATATTTACATCGGGTTGGCGTACACCTAGTCCATATGTTGACTATTATCCCCTGTATAATGACATATCTAAATATTCCAGAATAGTCGTATATGATCGACCTGGTTATGGTTGGAGTGAGGTTGATAAAAAGCCAAGAGATCTAGATACAATCGCTATTGAGTTACACAAATTGCTTGAGGAAGCGGGGGAAAAACCTCCCTACATACTTGTTGGACATTCTTTTGGTTCAAGTGAAGTTTTAAGGTTTGCCCAATTATATGGTGATGAAGTAAAGGGTATTATATTAATAGATGGTTCTAGTCCTGAATATTCTGTCAGCCAAAAAAGACCTTCTAAGTACTTTTTACGGCATGGTACGATAAAACATACCCTCTTAAATTATACCATTAACGGGTTAGTAGATATAGGAATCATTCGGGCTTTATGCAACATTCCAGATTTTTATACATCAATTTCGCCCTTTAGAAATGGACTTTTATTAGTATCAGATGATTTGAAGGAATTAGACGAGGCCATGGCCTTAAAATGGTTAAATAATAAAAACCATTATGACGAGTTAAGAATGGAGAAAGATAAATTAGTAGCAGATGGACATTTAGAAGATATTCCACTTAAAATTATAACTTCTGAAGAATACAATAAAGGAGTAGTTACTAATCAATTTCAGAAGGACTTAATGGAATGGTCTACAGATAGTGAGCAAATTGTAGTTGAAGGATCAAGTCATTATATTCACATGTTTAATCCAGAAGCGGTCAATAATGTGATATTGGATGTTATAGAGTAAAGCATAGTAATGCTTATGAAGTACTGTAAGAGTAGTACATTTGATAATTTATGATTTATCCCATATCAGTCAAGTAGGAAATCAAGGACCTAAATACTAATCTAAATAGCAAACCTCATATGATTGACATATGAGGTTTTATTTTAATATCAAAAACAACAGTACCTTAAATTTTATTTTTAGTAATAGTAGAATATACGAATAGGTAGTAAAGAGTTCTAAAGGGTATCATGTATTGTATCGTTAGTCAGAGGACAATTAATCGTCCTCTCTAGTTATAGTCTACTTCGAAATTGCAAACAAGTATCATAATTATTTTCCATCAGTTGCTTCATTATTTCACTAACATCTGATATAGGTGCGCTCATTTCGTTTTTAAGCCAACATTGAATCATCCCTGTAATACCCGATGCAATGTATGAAAAAACATAATAGTTAGCAACATTCTTATCATAATTAACTTTATAGTCTGGAATTGTTAAAATCAAATTTTGCAGTTTCACTGCAAATTTAACGCCATTTTCATCTACAAAGAACAGGTTGAATAATGATGAATTCTCTTTGATTACTCTGAGTAGTTCAGTAAAAAATGCTCTCGAAATTAAATCTTGATCGTTTTCTGTACAATATTCTTTCATTACTCTTTCAAGTAATTCAATAGCTTCATTTTCTAATTTATCAAGCATATCATAAACATCTGTGTAGTAGTTGTAAAATGTTGAGCGATTTACATCAGCTATGTCTGAAATCTCTTTAACTGTAATTCGATGAATTTCTTTTTTTTGCAAAAGAGAAATAAATGTTTCTTTCAATACTTTTTTTGTTCTTCTAACACGTCGATCGGACATTTTAGACTCCTTTCAGAATTACAACATTATTGTCATTTATGTTGTATAAACATCTTATGCTTCAATAATGCTGATTGAACTTTATACAACACCTGTATTATAATCAATAAGTGTCTAGAAGTCAAATTAATGTGTCAAGGAGGTTGCAATGGAAAATTCATATCAAAATTTATTTCAACCCAAAAAAATAGGTAATAAAGTAGCAAAGAATAGAATTATCATGTCACCTATGGAGGATAACATGGCTAATACTGATGGGTCACTTTCAGAGAAAACAATAGCCTATTATGAAGAACGCGCAAAGGGTGGAGCAGGCATCATCATGACAGGAATGGTGAGTGTTGACCATAAATATGGCAGAATATCAGGCAATGAAGCTACCATGGATGATAGAAAGCATATAGAGGGGTTTAGAGAACTTGCTAAAAGAGTTCATCAACATGGAGCCTTGTTAATACCACAATTAGGTCATGGAGGTATTGGAGCTCATCCAGATAAGCAAAATGATCACACTGTTAAAGCTGTATCCTATGGTCCTCTTGTTAAACGTATAATGAGTATGTCACCTAGTGGTGTATCAAATGCAGAAGAGTTTACAACAGAAGAGGTAGAAGCATTAATGGAAAAATTTATAAGAGCGGCAATGTATATGAAAGAAGCAGGTTGTGATGGTATAGAGTTACATGCCGCTCATATTTATATTTTTGTTCAGTTTCAACTGAAGATTTATAATAGCAGAAAAGACAGGTTTGGTGGAAATTTCTACAAACGTAGCGGTGTACTAAGAGAAGTAGTAAGGAGAATAAGGGAAAAGTGCGGTAAAGATTTTATTATCGCTGTAAGAATTGGAGCAAGAGATTATTTACCCTTAGGTCTTGGTATGTCACCAAAGCAGGGAATTAAGTTGGCTAAAATGTTAGAGGCAGAAGGAGCAGATCTTATTGATGTAAGCATTGGTCTTGACCCAACTTTAAAAAGAGCAGCAGTTGTTGAGCCACAAGGTTTTAGTGAAGGATTTAGAGCTCATTTAGCTGCACCTATTAAAGAAGCTCTAAACATTCCTGTAACAACTGCCGGAGTATTACGAACACCAGAATTATGTAATGAGATTATTAAAAATAACGTCACAGACTTTGTATCAGTTGGGCGTGGATTAATTGCTGATCCATATTGGCCTACAAAAGCTATAGAAGGTAGAGCTGATACAATAAGAAAATGTATTTCATGTAATGAAGGTTGTCTAAAGTCTCTTACCGGAGCTGAGCATAAGTCCGTTACATGTACCGTTAATCCAAATGTGGGTCGTGAGCATGAGGAAAAAGTTACTCCTAAAGAAATGAAAAATGTTGTAATTGTTGGTGGGGGACCTGCGGGGATGCAAGCTGCCATTACTGCAAAAGAGCTTGGTCATGAAGTTACATTACTTGAGAAAACAAATTCTCTTGGTGGTCAGCTTAAATTAGCAACAATCCCTCCAGAAAAAGAATTTATAGCATGGTCTACAGAGTGGTTTGAAAAGAGAATTCGTACTCTAAAGGTAAATGTGAAATACAATGTTACAAATGCCGTAAAAGAAATACAAAATATCAAACCTGATGAGGTTATACTTGCTACCGGATCATTACCATTTACACCACCAATAGAAGGTATAGAAAAAACCATAAGTTCTTGGGATGTACTTGAGGACATAAAACAAGTACGGAATAAAAAAGTTGTTGTAATTGGTGGTGGGCTTGTAGGTGCAGAAACTGCACTGTTTTTATCAGATAAAGGAAATAGAGTGACAATTATCGAGATGGCAGATGAATTATCTATAGATATCGAATACGGTAGTAAAAAACTACTATTTTCTAGCTTAAAGGACGCTAAAGTTAGCGTAAAGACAAAGACGAGGGTTAATAAAATAACTTCCGAATCTGTTACAGTTGTAAAGGATAATATAGAAAAACAAGTTAAAGCTGATGTAGTTGTCACAGCTATGGGGACTAAATCAGCAGGTCAAGAGCTTTATAATAAGATAAAAAATCTAGGATTCCATGTATCACGTATTGGTGATGCGAAACAAGTGGGGAAAATAATAAATGCTGTTTCAGATGGCTACGAAAATGCGATGGAACTTTAGTGCTAATTCAACAAGAACATAAAGTATAGTCTGTTGTAATAAGGTGGTTACTTTACAGTCACCTTATTACTTTAAGAATTATAAGAACTTTTGCTCTAGATGATTCTATAAGGTGTTAAATTACTATCTAATTGATACTATAGAAACGCAACAGTATTAATTAAAATCACTACTTTATCAAATATAGGTTAATAATAAATTTTTATGTTCTTTGAATCCTACGTACTATATAAACTAAGAATATCAAAATTTACCATTTAAAGGTCTCCAATCGTTGGAGGCTTTTTTTGAGTATAAATTCCATAATATTGTACAGTCATATGTACTATACATATAACTATAAACTATAAAGTGAAGTGTAAGTACTCTGAGGATTCTTTGTTAATTCCAGAGTATGGAACAGATGTATATACTATAATCCGTGGTGAGTGTAAATGGTTTTATGATATTTAACTATTAGATATGTTGGTTTTAATCCTGGTAGTTACCTAAGGCTTTTATGCCTGGAATAGAGGGTTCATTTACTTATTATAAATGTCTTACTCCGCAGTTTTCATGTTATAAATGTAAATCTAGTTAATAAAAAAGATTACTTATAAATATCATCTTTGATATGCAATTAATTTTTTAATGAAGTTGCCCCTAAGATTAAAGCTTAAAGTATGTTTTTGTATAAGTGTGGACACCAGCAGTATAGTAAATTATTAGAATTTATAGTATAATATTGAGTATTGACTTTAGTTAATACACTTACGTTTATTCGTGGTATTACCGACATATGGCACACTGAATACCATTTTAGTATTATATAGGTCTTTGTTTTGTCGGAGATATCGTATTTATAAAACAGAACAAATCATAGTTTATAAATCTAAGTGGATAGAGAGGTAGGAAATATTAAGATGAGGTTAGCAGAATCATTTTGGGACATGCCCTCGCACATTCCACACTATTATGTATACATTAATGTAGCTTAATCTGAGGTGAATATTAATATGAAAGATTATAGGTTTCCTGATAAAATATCTCAGTACATAAACGGAATGAGTGTTATCGAGAATGATATTGGACTTTCTAAAGCAAGGCTTTTTCATCTTAAAAAAGGAAATAAGGAACTCTATTTAAAAGTTGAGAAAGATAATTTAGAATCTATGCAAGAACAAATAGTGATGCAATGGCTTCAAGATAAGTTAGAAGTACCTAAGATAATTAGCAACTGTAATTATGAAAATTATAATTATTTACTTATGACAAAAGTTAATGGTGAGATGGCATGTACTGAAAAATCCTTATGTAATCCTAAGTGTTTAGTCAAGGCCTTAGCTGATGGGATTTTTAGATTGCAGTCAGTTAGTATCGCTGATTGTCCTTTTGATTGGAGCTTAAGTAATAAGTTAGATAAAGCTTGGAAAAGGATTGAGAATAATGAAATTGATATGAGTGATTGGGAAGATGATACAGAATTTTCGTCACCACATGAATTATATGAGTTCTTAATTGCAAATAGGCCAAAAGAAGATTTAGTTTTTTCACATGGTGATTATTGTCTACCAAATGTATTTATTCATAATGAGCAAATGGTAGGTTTAATTGATGTTGGTAACTCAGGTATAGCTGATAAATGGCAAGATATTGCTTTATGTGTACGATCACTGGAACATAATCTATGTAGTAGGGAGTATACTGATTTATTATTTAAGTATCTTAATATAGAGCCCGACCTTGAAAAAATTAGATATTATATATTACTAGATGAATTATTCTGAGAACATAGACTCCTACCGTGTGTAACATCACCTAGCAATGAAGACCCTTCGTTCCGGCTAAGGCAATCATAACGTAGGTATCCTATTAGGACCTTAAAAAATATTCCTATCTGAAATATTTAACGTTCGCTAATGAGTAGAGAATTATATTTGAGCTAGAAAGTTGACAAAATGGATATATAATATAGTAGAATACACTCTTCAACTAGCCTTTACTCTACCCCCTTTCAATACAAATAGATATTAGAGGAGGATTCAACATGAATAGAAAATTAATTTCAAATGTACCATTGATTACAATGTCTGCTGATAACATGGCATACATGACTTCATTCACAGGCGCTTTATATGGTGCCCTTAAAAGTATAGGAGAAAATTTTGATAATTCGCAGTTATTGGCTTACAGCAGTTTTGGAAACAGATTCTGTTGGACTGATAAAAAATGGGTTTTTGGAAATGAATATTTTGAAAACTGTAATGAAGTACCATTTGAAAATCAAAAGCGTCTGTTGAAAGCCATCGGGTGGAAAGTTAAAATGATTTCGCTTTTGCGTGATGAAAATGGTAATTTGCTCAATACAAATGAAGAGCAAATTAGACAGGACTTCGTAGACTCAATCAATAAGGGTATTCCTGTTTTAGCCCAAGGGATTACTAATGATGGTTGTAAGCATGATTATGATGTTTTTTTTGGTTATGAAGATGATGGTGAAAAAGTTATCGGTTGGGATTATTATCAAAACGATGACAAACTTCTTATAAGGGATAATTGGGAACAAGAGGTTAATGCTTACGTTCTACTAACTGAAAAAACGCAGTCTAAATCTGAAAAAGAGTGCATAATTGAGGCATTCAAAATCATTACAACCCAATCAAGAAAAAACGAAATTCGTGGTCGAAAAATGGGCTTTGCCGCGTGGGAATCATTATTAACACAACTTGAACATGACGACTTTTCTAAATGTTCTCTTCATCCATCTGAAGATTTGTCTAATGTTAATAATGAAGCAAATAGTTTGGAACACAGGTTCATTATTTATTGCGATGCTCTTAGCCAAATCTTTCAACGCAGTATAATATTAGATTATTATAGAACATTAATTGAGAAGTTTCCTGAATGGGCAGTTGAATTGCGAATCGCAATAGACGCTTGGGACGAATGTGCCAAGTATGGTGGATTTTTATGGAGTCAAGGGTTCTCCTTTGATGAAGCTGGGTATGAGAAATTTAGAAATCAAAACGCACGAAAAATTCTTGTTGATGAAGGACGAAAAGCAATGGCAAAAGACATAGAGGCTATTGAGCAAATTGAAAAGATATTATGTAAAGAAGATTTAAATATTGATAAATAGTAATTACCTGTATGTTGATAAAAGTGTAAGCTTAAATTTATTTGCTTGTTAAGGACGTAAATACGTAATGTTAGGGGACATGACCTAGTAAAAATAATATTATTAGGGGGGTAATAAAAGTGATTAAGAAAAATACATTGATCATCTGTGCATCAGTACATCGAGGTAATACCATAAAAATTGCTGAAGTAATTGGTGAAGTATTAAATGCAAAAATAATAGAACCAAAAAACTTAGATATAGAGTCATTTTCTAATTATGACTTAGTTGGTTTTGGATCAGGTATTTATAATAGAAAACATCATAAAAGTTTATTTAATTTTGTAAGTAATTTAAATGATCAAAATAATAAGAAAGCTTTTGTTTTTTCAACATCAACAATTCCGTTAGAAACTACACACAAGTCTCTGAAGGTAAGTCTAATTGATAAAAATTTTCAAATAATTGGAGATTTCTATTGTAAAGGCTTTATGAATCATAGTTTTGCAAAATATATATTTGGAGGGTTAAACAAAGGCAGACCAAATGATAAAGATATAATAAATGCACAAGATTTTGCAAGAAAAATAAATACTATTCTTAATTAGGATTTTTTTGAACTTAGTTATTTAAGCACATTTTAGTAAGTGCTCTAATTTATGCAGAAGTTTTAATAAAAAGGCTTAATTGAATAGTTAAGGGAGTTTATATCATGGCTTGGATAAGAAAGAGAAACATGATTATCTTAATATTACTTTTAGTTGTATGCATAGGGTATATTGCTTTTAACAAAGAATATGAGCTAACAGAAAAAGATAATAAAGAAATAATTAATATGGTTAATCAGTATTATGGTTTTATAGTAGAAGAAGACTTTTCTAAAGCATTAGAATTTTGTGTTCTAGAAAACAGCGAAATTGATGTTCATACACGTATCATAGCACTAGAAGAGATATGGGACAATTTGATTGAAGAATTTGAGATTGGTCATAAAGCTTCAGAAATAGATAGATATAAAAATAATGGAGAAACACAATTTGTAGTTAAAGTATCCATTAATCTAAAATATAAAAATTCATTAGGTGGTGCTACTGGTGAATTTGTATATGTTAAGAAAGTGAAGGACGAATGGAAGATAGATAAAATACATGGGCTGGATAGATATGGAATTTATAGAGTTAATCAATATCAATATGATAGGTTAATTAGTTTTTTAAACCCTAATAATAATTAATAAGTTAGAGTAATATGAATTACAAATAACTAAGGGTAAAAGCTTTGGAGATTGATAACTCAACATCATAGATTTCAATTTCTTTACATTGCTGAACTATCTGCTTACTAGGAATTAAGTATAACTTACGCATTTGGGCTAAGATGAAATCCATTCTTTATATAATAATTTATAATAGGTTTAAATCATATAAGGGAGTTGTTTAAATGTATAAAAATTACAAGACAGTTATATGTATGATTATAGTAGCTTGTATTTTTTTAGTAAGTTATAAAGCAACTGACAATAGTGTGGAAGACGACATCACAGAAATGGATACTAAAAGTTTAAAAAGTAATGAAATACAAAATAATTCAGACACAATAGAAGGTAAAACTATAATCGATTTAGGTAACCTTAAAGGGCTATATTCCAATGAATGGGAATCACAAGCAAAACTAATTTTAATGATTTCAAATCAAAGCTTTTATATGGATAGTGTAAATTTAAGTATTTATGTTGATGAAGAACTATTGGTTGAGGACACATATTTGGTTGAAGACCAACATAACTATCGTTACTATTATATTGTCATAGAAGAGGGAGATCATGAAATTAGTGTGCAATATAATGGTGAGATAATTGGTAAAGAAACTATTGAAATAATAGATAATAAACCTACTTTTGTTGCTTTGAGTTATTGGGAAGAAAAAGATACAGAGGCTACCGTTCATTTTTATGTATCTGATAAACCAATTCTGATTAAATAGAAATCACACGGACTGCTTACTTTGACTATAATTGCAAAAAAAGCAGCAGAGGACACATTTATGTATAGTATCATCTTTGATATGCAAACAATTTTTCAAATGAGTAAAGTTTGCCCGTCCAATTAAAGTTTAAAGTTAATGGTAAGCTTTTTTATTAGATCTAAAGGAATTGTATAAGCATGGACACTAGCTTCGGATAGTAAATTTATAGTATTTATAGTATAATATAGAGTGTTGGTTTTGGATTAATATACTTACGTACATAAGTGGTATTTCCGACATATGTCACAAAGATATTTATTAAAGAGTTATTAGAGACTTAGTTCGTCGGTAATATAGTAGTTATCAGACATTACCGCACTCATCTCGGGGTATTGTTTTGGGTCAAAAATATTGCTGTATACTCATATTTGAAGCAATAATGTATTAGAAAGATTTTTAGTATAATTGGAGGTATTTAATGAAGAGAAGAAATAGAAGCCAATGTATAATCGTGAGGAATGGAAAAATTCTTATGGCAAAACATCGTCAAAATGGAGAAGAGTGGAGATGTTTGCCGGGAGGAGCAATAGAAAAAGGCGAAAGTCCAGAAGAAGCGGCTCTTCGAGAATTACTTGAAGAATGCTGTGTCCAAGGCGAAATTATTAAAAAGACAAGTGAATACCCTGATCCCTTTTCAAATGGATATAATTATACTTTCTGGGTTGATATAGGTAATCAAATTCCAATCTTGGGAGAAGATCCTGAATCAAAAGAAAATCCCATATTGTTTGGTATTGATTGGCTTTCTCTTAATGAGATATGTGAACGTGATAGAGCTTACATATGGGCAGCAGGATTACTGTCAATTAAAGAATTTGCAGATGAGTTAAATTCTTGGGGCGATGATATTAGTTATCCATCTTATAAGTAAGATAGATGACTCGCAAATTATCGGAAACCTTTACAATAGTTTATATTTGTGTAGTTTCAAGCGTTAGTAATAAGGGAAGGGAAAAAAGAGGTTTAGGTTTATATTTTAGTTAACTATTATATTCAAAATTGTTTAATCACTTGGGAGTAGCTTTAAAGTTGAGTGAGGTAACATCTGATAACAATATATTTCCGTGCGCTACGCACATCTCTTCACTGGGTGCGAGCACCGCCTATGAAGAAGGGCGCTGGGGTTCAGTTCAGAGACGTCGGAAATACGAAACGTTATCAGACATTACCCCATCATTTCAGAGCTAGTTTTGTGGGTCTAATTAATATAGGCAGTCTATAGAAAGGA